>DSEO01000304.1 GCA_011056635.1 Bacteroides sp. | reverse complement strand
TGAACAACCAGTACGGGATGGGGGGCCAGACCAGCGGTGAAACCATGGGATATTCCATTGCGGCCCGGGTGGGCGCCGCGGTGAACCGGGTCAACATGCATGCGGAAAGGGTGGATGGCTACAATCCGCTGGCGGTCATCGATGCCTACGAAAGAAAAATGCAACTGATCGGGGACCGGAAGGGCCCTGTTTTCCTGGATGTGCTCACTTACCGATTCAGCGGCCATTCTCCTTCGGACTCCTCCACCTACCGCTCAAAGGAAGAGATCGAGGCATGGGAGTCGGTCGATTCCATCGATTCATTCGGAAAAGAGCTCATTGAAAACGGAGTGGCCGATCAGTCGCAGCTCGACCGGATCAGGGAGGAGACCGGCCAACTGATCCTGAACTCCCTGAAAATTGCCACAGACGACCGGGTGTCACCGCGCATGGACCTGGTCGAACGGCCCAACCTGATCGGGGAGATGATGTTCTCCGACGGATCGGTGGACCGTATGGAGGAGCGGAAGCCGGAGGTGAACATGCCACTGAAGGAAAATCCGCGGGTGATGCAGATCGCAAAAAAGGAACGGTTTGCCTTCGACGAATCCGGCAAGCCTTTCTCTGCCATGAAGCAGTACCAGCTGAGGGACGGCATCTTCGAAGCCATCATCCACCGTTTTTACCAGGATCCCACACTGATCGCATACGGGGAGGAGAACCGTGACTGGGGCGGGGCCTTTGCGGTTTACCGGGGTCTGACGGAGGCATTGCCGTACCACCGCCTGTTCAATGCCCCCATTTCGGAGGGGGCCATTGTGGGGACCGCCATCGGATATGGCATGTGCGGGGGCAAGGTGATCCCCGAGATCATGTACTGCGACTTCCTGGGAAGGTCGGGGGATGAGGTGTTCAACCAGCTTCCCAAGTGGCAGTCCATGAGCGGGAATTTGATCAAAATGCCGGTGGTGCTCCGGGTTTCCGTGGGCTCCAAGTACGGGGCACAGCATTCCCAGGACTGGTCGTCTCTGGTGACACATATCCCGGGCCTCAAGGTGGTGTTCCCGGCCACCCCCTATGATGCCAAAGGATTGATGAATGCAGCCCTGCAGGGCACGGATCCGGTGGTATACTTTGAAAGTCAGCGTCTTTACGGGATCGGAGAGCAATTTCACCAGGGGGGAGTCCCCGAAGGTTATTACGAGATCCCCCTGGGTGAACCCGATATCAAGCGCGAGGGAGAGGATATTACCATCCTGACCATCGGTGCCACGCTTTACAAGGCCATGGAAGCGGCCGATCTGCTGCGTGAAAAATACGGGTTGTCCGCCGAGATCATCGATGCAAGGTCGCTTGTGCCGTTCAACTATGACCTGGTGCTGAAATCTTTGAAGAAAACGGGACGCATTCTGCTGGTGAGCGATGCCTGCCAGAGGGGGTCCTATCTGAATGACATGGCACAGCATATCACCGAGCTGGGATTTGATGATCTGGATGCCCCGCCCGTGGTGGTCGGATCAAGGAACTGGATCAC
>DSEO01000055.1 GCA_011056635.1 Bacteroides sp. | reverse complement strand
CTTCCAGTTTGTGGAGTCCATCGACAGGGTGACATCCTATATTGTCATGCTCAATTTCCATTTCGAGTAAGGCATTTCCAACCGCTGGTGTTGTTCCCGGCGGCATCATGGACCGCAGGGAGCGGTATCGTCCCGTCCTGAGATCCCGTCCCGTCTCCGGGCCTTCGCTCAGGAATGTCTCCTGATTTCGGAACAGACCACCGCCACCGATGCGGCAATGTTCAGCGATTCGGTGCCGGGCCGCCCTTTCGTGAAAGAAGGAATGGTGATTCTTGTGCGGATGTGCGGGTCGTATCTTCCGCTCAGTCCCCGCGACTCATTCCCGAACAGCACGAGGGGATTCTCCTCGAGGCGGGTCTCATAAATGCTTTCTCCTTTCATAAAAGTGCCGTAGACCGGCTTTCCCTTCATTTCCGGTTCGGTCAGGAGCCGGTCCAGTTCCAGATAATGGACCCCGACGCGCGCAATCGCTCCCATGGTGGATTGTACGACTTTCGGATTGAACAGGTCGGCCGAATCGGGAGAGCAGACGATGTGGACGATCCCGAACCAGTCAACCGTCCGGATGATGGAACCCAGGTTGCCCGGGTCGCGGATCGATTCGAATCCCAGCACTGTGGAACTGCCCAGTTCCCGCAGGTCAGGCACCTTCACGGGTTTGTTCACAAGGGCCAGGACAGGCTGGGGGTTGACCAGGCTGCTGGCTTTGCTTATCTCTAACGGAGTGACTTCGGTGTAACTGATCCCGGCCGTTTCCAGCAATCGCCCGTGCACCCGGAGCCACTCCCCGGTGGCAAATACCTCCTCCACCCGGTGATCCCCTCCGGGATGGTTGCGTACCAGTTCAAGGACGATTTTCTCACCTTCCGCACAGTAAAGCCTGTGCTGATCCCTGTATTTTTTATGCCTGAGGGACCGGATGAGTTTCAGGGTCGCTGATGAGATCATCGGAATTTTTTTTCTTCTGCACACAAATATCTGAAAAAATACCGGGTGAACTAAAATTTGTACTTTTACCTTTTTAATCATCTGCCTTGCGGAAAGGGGTCCGGTACATATCGATATGTCTTATTGCCGTGTGGTTGCACTCCTGTCATGCTACCAAATACGTACCGGAGGATGCGTACCTTCTGCACAATTACAAAATCGAGTCCGGGAACGGCCGGGTGGATAAGAAAGCACTTGATGAATACATCAAGCAGAAGCCCAACAAAAGGATCTTCTTCTGGAGATTCTACCTTTCCCTCTACAACCTTTCCTCCCAGAAAAAGGATAATGGATTCAACCGCTGGCTGAAGCGCATCGGAGAACCTCCCGTGATCTATGATGAAATGCTAAAGGACAGGTCCACCGAGCAATTGTCGCTTTACATGCGCAACAAGGGATTTTATCATGCCAGGGTCACCGATACTACCCTGATCAGTGATCAGCGTGCAAAAGTGATCTATACGATCATCCCCAATCAGCCCTACAGGATCAGGGACATTACTTATTTCTTTCACGATGCCGGGATCTCTGAACTGGTGT
>DSEO01000057.1 GCA_011056635.1 Bacteroides sp. | reverse complement strand
GATCGGGTCCCTTCCACCCCGGTTGGCCTGCTCCATTTCCTTTAAGATCATGCCTTTGACAATTTGGGTACGGTCCTCGCATACCAGGGGGGTGGAGAGGTAATTGTAATAATTGTTGTCCGGATTGCCCACGTAGATGTGGAGCGCAATGTAGTCCACCACGTCCCTCAGCTCGGCAAGTACCGCAGCATTCCAGGCATTGGGATCCGCATTGGGCCTGTAGTTGGATGATCCGGCCGCAACAAGCTTGATACCGGGTGAGGTAAGGCGCATCATTTTGGCCGCTTCCCTGGCCTTCTTGCAGTAATCTTCCGCATTGAGGTGTCCGATCTGCCAGAATCCGTCCATTTCGTTGCCCAGACTCCAGTATTGGATGTTGTGCGGCTCTTCAAATCCGTGCTTTTTTCTCAGCTCCGCGTAATAAGGGCCCTCCTTCACATTGCAGTATTCCACCCAACGCTGGGCTTCTTCGATGGTACCGGTTCCCAGGTTGACCGCAAAATAGGGTTCGGTGCCCACTTCCCGGACGAACTTCATGAACTCATTGGTGCCGAACTGGTTGGACTCCATCGTGCTCCATGCAAGCTCCAGCCTGGGCACCCTTTCATCCTTCGGTCCGACCCCGTCCAGCCAGTGGTAATTGGAGACGAAGTTCCCCCCGGGGTACCTGGCCAGGGTCACATTCAGACCCCTGACCGCTTCCATCACATCTTTCCTGAACCCGTTCTCATCCGCCAGAGGTGAACCGGGGTCATAGATCCCCCCGTATACGCAGCGGCCCAGGTGCTCCACGAAGTTTCCGTAGATCAGGTCACTGACCTCCCCGATGGTGCGGTCCACATCAATTTTTATCCTTGCATCCTGTCCGGCCAGCGGGGATGCCATCCATGCAGCGAGCATGACTGCCAGCGAAAGCCTGGTTTTTCTTACATTCTTCATCAGTGTATGCGTTTATATGGTTCGATGTTGTATATCTCCTGATTACTGTTGCCGTTCCTGTTCCTCATCCACCACCGGCCATCCCTCCTCATCCCACCGGATCCTGTCGATCTTCAGCTTGGACCTTCCGTTGTCCGCTGCATCGTAGGCATGGTAAACCAGGTAGTCCTGCCCGTCGAAGGTACAAACCGCATTGTGCCCCACGCCTGGCCAGTCGCTGTTACCCTCCAGGACCAGGGATCCTCCGCCCTGGACCATGTCCCTGCCGCGTTTGTCCAGGTAAGGCCCGGTGACCTGCTCCGACCTGCCCACCATGATCTTGTAGGTACTTTCTATTCCCCGGCAGCAAAAGTCGAATGAAACAAACAGGTAGTAGAATCCATGCTTTCTGAAGATGAACGGAGCCTCCACAGCCCCCTCCCCCGGATCGTTGTCCCCCGTATACACATCCCGGGGACGGGCGGAGATGGTATACCACTCCTGGGGTTCGGCAGGGGCATCCAGCGCTTCGTTCAGCCTGAACAGCTTCATTCCCCGCCAGAACGAACCGAAGGTCAGCCAGGAATTCCCCTCCTCGTCCTCCACCCTG
>DSEO01000320.1 GCA_011056635.1 Bacteroides sp. | reverse complement strand
GAAACCGCAAGGAATTACTATCTTTGGTTTATTCGTAACTAAGGAATCCCTTTCTCTTCAGGGAAGGGAGGATGTCAAATATTGAAATCCCATATGAAGCAGAAAATATAGCATCCCGGCCCATGGTTCCCACACCTGAATTTTCCAACGGCATCGGATTCAACAACGAAGCCTATATCAAAGCGCAGACCGCCTCCATCCTGAAACGCGTGGAGCGTTTTCCGGAGAAATTGTACCTGGAATTCGGGGGGAAGATCATGTACGACTACCATGCATCCAGGGTTCTTCCCGGTTTCGATCCGAACGTGAAAATGCGCCTTCTGCAGGAGCTCAGGGATCAAACCAATATCATCCTCTGCGTGAATGCGGGGGATATCGAAAGAAGAAAAATGAGGGCGGATTTCGGCATCAGCTATGACTCTGACGCACTGAAAACCATCGATGATTTCAAGGAATGGGGCATAGACATTACCGCGGTCGTCATCACCCGCTACCAGGACCAGCCCCAGGCTTCCACTTTCATGCACAAGCTTGAGCGGAGCGGCATCAGGGTGTATACCCACGGGGCCACAAAGGGTTATCCAACGGATGTGGACCTGATCGTCAGTGACCTGGGATACGGGGCAAATCCATACATAGAAACCGACAGGCCCATTGTGGTGGTGACCGGTCCCGGCCCGGGCAGCGGAAAACTGGCCACCTGCCTGAGCAATCTCTATCACGACTACAAGAAGGGAGTGAAGGCGGGGTATGCCAAATTCGAGACCTTTCCCATCTGGGACCTTCCGCTCTCCCACAAGGTGAATATCGCCTATGAGGCGGCTACGGTTGATCTGAAAGACGTGGTGCAGATCGATTACCATCACCTGGAAGCCTATAATGTAAAAACGGTCAATTATAACAGGGATATTGAAGCTTTCCCCCTGCTGAAAAGGATCCTGGAAAAGATCACGGGGGAAGAATCCATGTACAAGTCCCCCACCGATATGGGTGTGAACAGGGCGAGCACAGGTATCGTGGATGATGCGCTGATAGCGGAGGCTTCTCACCAGGAGATCATCCGCAGGTATTTCCGCTGTGCGGTGGAGTATGCGCTGGGGCTTGTGGACAGGGATGTTGTGGACAGGATGGAGCTGATCATGGGCAAGGTGAAGGCAAAGGAAGAGGACAGAAGCGTCGTCAGGCCTTCCAGGCAGGCTGCCATGGAAGGCAAAATAACAGGTAAAGGCAGCAAGGGGATGTACTGTGGAGCAGCCATCGAGTTGAAGGATGGAACGATCATTACGGGCAAGAACTCGCCCCTGATGCATGCTCCTTCCAGCCTGATCCTCAATACGGCCAAGCACCTGGCGGGGATCCCCGACAATATGCTCCTGCTCCCGGCCAATATGATCGAACAGGTGAATTTCCTCAAAAAAGAGATCCTGACGGGGAAGATGGTCAGCCTCGATCTGGAGGAGACCCTGATCATGCTGGGCATATCCGCACTTTCAAACCCTGCCGCACAGCTGGCCATAGAGAAATTATCCGAACT
>DSEO01000001.1 GCA_011056635.1 Bacteroides sp. | reverse complement strand
GAACCTGAAGAAATGGATCTATGTAAATTTCAAACTGAACCTGCTGCCGGAAAAGCACATGGTGGACAGGAACCTGGATACCATCCGGACCTTCATCAGCGAAAGAGATTCCCTGGGACTTGATTACTTTGTCCCGGAAGGTGAGAAAATCGATCTTGCTGATCTTCCCGACGGATTCCGGGAAGGGTATATTGCCATGGCCATCGGTGCGGGGCACCAGACCAAGATATTGCCGGTTGCTTCTCTGACGCGGATATGCGCGGAGCTTGCACATCCCGTTGTCTTCCTGGGAGATGAGGCAGACCGGCAGACGGGTGATGCCATCATCGCCGCATTGCCCGAAAAACGCATCTACAACGGTTGCGGCAAGTTCACAATGAACGAATCTGCTTCCCTGGTGGAACAATCCGACCTGCTCATCACCCACGATACCGGTCTGATGCATATGGGTGCGGCATTTAAAAAAAGGATCATCACCATCTGGGGGAACACCACCCCGGAACTGGGTATGTATGCCTATCGGCCCCATGCCGATTCGGTCGATTTCCAGGTGACAGGATTGCGCTGCAGGCCCTGTTCAAAAATCGGTTACAGAAACTGTCCCCGCGGCCATTTCAGATGCATGATCGAACAGGACCTGGAAGGGATCACCGCGACGGCGAACCGGCTGGGTCAGACTACTGGGCAATGAATGTATAGGTGATCAGTCCCCGTTGCTGCTCCGGTGCATTCAAGTCTACCCTGAATCTGGATGATCTGGCTGCTGCCAGTGCCGCCTGGGCAAAACACTCCCTGTCCATTCCTTCCATGGGTTCCCGGATCTTTGCATCCACGACACTACCATCTCTGGAAACACGGATCTCCACCCTTACCAGTCCCGACCCCTCACAGCGGTAGACGGGGACGGTCAGGAATATATTGCCGCGCTGCCTGGGAGGTTCAAGAAATTCGTAGGTCATGGTGGTGGGGCCGGTGTAGTCACCGGCTTCCTCATCCCGGTCCTCCTGCGGGGGGACATAGTCTGCCGCCGCCAGAATGGCCTGCAACTCCTCCAGTCTTTCCTTGTCCTGTGCGTTCCTCGCCTGTTCAATCTCATCCAGCAGGTTCTGCACGTAATCATCCGTGGAGATATCTTCAGAGAATTCATCCGCTGCATGCAGGTTGACAGCGCGGTTGCTCGACAGTTCCCGCTGCCGCAGTACCTGCTCCAGCCATTCGGCCGGGACTTCCATCTCCTCCCCGGCCAGGATTTCTTCAATGCTTTTCTCTTCGAATTCGATCAGCACACCCAGTTCCTGCCCCTGTTTCAAACCTTCCACTTTGACCTGTATCAGGATAATCAGTACAACCAGGTGAAAGATCAGGGTATACAGGACGGCCACCAGATTTTCCCTGATAAATTTCCTGACGCCCCTGAAACCGTATGAAAAAATATCTTCCACGTGACTACAAAAATACGACGTTCGCGGGAATATGGAAATTTCCTATTTTTACTGAAACAAAACAGCCAACCATGAAAAAAATAATCATCCTTTCAGTGATGGTCCTCACCCTGCCCGGATG
>DSEO01000215.1 GCA_011056635.1 Bacteroides sp. | reverse complement strand
GGTAAACGGCATAGGAAGCCCAGGATGACTGCGGATAACGTGCCGGTCCGGGCGATGAGATCCCGGTGACAATGTTCTCATTGATCCCTTCGGAGGTCACCTCATCATACACCGCCTCCAGTCCGTAGAACAATTTGCCCCTTTTGCCCATGGTCCTGTTGAAATCAAGATTGGCCGACCAGGCATCCACCTGCTCGATGCGTGTTTCCCTGCCCGGATGATTAAAATCCCTGCTGATGCGGCTCTCCTCGAAAGATTGTTGTGCCAGGCGAAGAGTCACCCGGTCATAGAGCTTCCTGTCCGCGTCATGGGTAACGGATAGCTGGTTCATCATCCATTTCTGGGGACCGTACCGCCATTCACCGTAACGGGGCATGCCGTCACGGTAGCGGATATGCCTGTCATACCTGTCATAGTCGGAGGTGACCGAATAATGGAATCCGTACTGGAATTCCCATCTTTCATCCGGTCTGAAGCGGATCTTCTGCATCATATTGATCTGCGAATATCCCGACGGCCGCTGTACCCGCCGGTCATCGCTGGTCACAACCACATCCGAACTGTCCACCCGCTGCACATAGAAAGGCCGCAGATATTCCTCCGGTCCGTTGCTTCCCATCCGCAGATCCCCGTAATCGTTGGAGGAAATACTGGTCACCAGCGCCCATTTCTTCCACCCCACATTCACATCGAGATGGCCTGTCTTTTCCTGGTTGGCCGAAGCATACCGGGTCACGGCGGTCCCTTTGACCAGGGGTTTCTCCTCCAGGGTGAACTGGGGTTCCAGTGTCCGGAAGCTCATTACCCCGCCGATTGCATCGCTCCCGTAAATCACCGATCCGGGACCGAAGAATACTTCCGTGTGCTCCATGGCAAACGGATCCAGGGATATCACGTTCTGGATGTTCCCGCTGCGGAAGATGGCCGTGTTCATCCGGACCCCGTCCACGGTGTACAGCAACCGGTTGGTGGCAAAGCCCCTGATCATGGGACTTCCTCCTCCCTGCTGGCTTTTCTGGATAAACACCTTTCCCGATATCCCGATCATATCGGCCGCTGTCTGGGGATTTTGAACCGCAACTGCCGCGAGAGGGATCGTGATCACCTTTGAGGGTATTTCGGAGGTTTTCTGGTTCCAGCGGGTGGCCGACACCACCACTTCATCCAGGCTGATCCGGGCGTGTTGCATCCGCACCCTGAATGTGTCCGCCACGATTTCATCGTAGCTGATTACCATGGATTTGTAACCCATCGCCCTGAACTCGATCTCCGCGGATCCCCTGAATGCCGAAAGGTTTACCTGTCCCTGCCTGTTTGTAATGGCCGTTGCGCGGGGCCTTTCGCTGGTCAGGGTGACAAATTCGAGTTTTTCTTTTGTGTCCTGATCCTCGACGGTCAGGACCTGTCCGTTTACCAGGAGGAATGATCCTGTCAGCAGCAGAAAAATAAACACATTGAGCCTCATGCGGGGTTGCAAATTATCCAGTTTTCCCCGCAAAAATCATACCCGGATAGTGGCTCCGTTTAAAATTCGATCCTGTAATAGAAAATCGGAAGAATGCCCAGCTGATAGACTTCCCTGACAGGCTTTGCGTTCCCC
>DSEO01000157.1 GCA_011056635.1 Bacteroides sp. | reverse complement strand
CTCCACACCGGCACCTTTGCGCAATGCCTCATACAGGATGAACTGCCGTTCGCTGGAAGGATGGTTCAACAGTGTCATCAGTTCATCCAGGGGCTTTGAATGAAAGTCCCTGGCGAATCCCAGTCCGTACCTGCCGATCTCCAGCGAGCGGATGGCTTTCTGGAGGGCTTCTTTGTATGTTTTACCGATGCTCATTACCTCACCCACGGCCTGCATCTGTGTGCCCAGCCTGTCCTCCAGGTGGTCAAATTTCTCAAACGCCCAACGCGGGAATTTCACCACCACGTAATCGCCCGAAGGGGTGTATTTATCAAGCGTCCCTTCCCTCCAGTAAGGGATCTCATCCAGGGTCAGTCCCCCTGCCAGCAACGAAGACACGTAGGCAATGGGAAACCCGGTGGCCTTGGAAGCAAGGGCCGATGAACGGGATGTACGCGGATTGATCTCGATGACCACCACCCTTCCGGTTGCGGGATCATGGGCAAATTGTATGTTGGTGCCCCCGATCACTTCAATGGCCTCCACGATGTCATAGGAATATTTCTGCAGCCGTTCCTGCAGTTCCGGGTCGATGGTCAGCATGGGCGCTGTACAGAATGAATCGCCTGTATGCACCCCCATGGCATCCACGTTTTCGATAAAGCATACCGTGATCATCCGGTTTTTTGCATCCCGGACCACCTCCAGTTCCAGTTCTTCCCAGCCGAGAACGGATTCCTCCACCAGCACCTGTCCCACCATGCTGGCTGACAGTCCCCTGCTTACAATCGTAACCAATTCCTCGATGTTGTAAACCAGTCCCCCGCCTGTACCTCCCATGGTATAGGCCGGCCTGATCACCACCGGGTACCCCAGTTCCGCGGCCACCGCCTCGGCCTCCCGGAGGGTGTTCACCGCCCTGCTCCGGGGCATGTCAATCCCCAGGCGGTTCATGGTCTCTTTGAATGCGGTGCGGTCTTCTCCCCGCTCGATGGCATCCACACTGACCCCGATAATCTTCACCCCATAATAATCCAGGATACCGCTTTTCGCCAGTAAGGAGGACAGATTCAAACCGGTCTGTCCCCCCAGATTGGGCAGCAGGGCATCGGGCCGTTCTTTTTTAATGATCTCCCTCAGGGCATATTCATTCAGGGGTTCCACATAGGTTACATCGGCCATTTCCGGATCGGTCATGATGGTGGCCGGGTTGGAATTGACGAGCACAATTTTGTAACCCAGCGAACGCAGGGCCTTGCAGGCCTGGGTGCCGGAGTAATCAAATTCGCATGCCTGTCCGATGATAATGGGTCCCGAGCCAATGATCAGTACCTTCTCAATGTCCGTCCGTTTTGCCATATTGATCTATCAGTTTTTATGCATTGGATTTTGCCTTCCGCTTCTAATCGGAGTTGAATTTAGCAAAGATTTTTTCGTTTGCTTGCCCGGAATAACCTCTTTTTGTTTCAGGCCCAATCATTATTTTATTTGATAAAGAAGTCAGAAGAAATTAAATTGCAGATCACCGATCTCAAACCATATGACCGAAAGCTCCAATAAACTCTCCCGGTTCTGGCAGGAGTTAAGACGACGCAGGGTGATCCGGGTGACTGCCATGTATG
>DSEO01000058.1 GCA_011056635.1 Bacteroides sp. | reverse complement strand
GGATAAACCGGGAAACAGGGACGGCCGACAATCTGCTGTACTTATTTCTCAAGTGAGTATACCCGGTCTTCTCTGCATCCGCGTATATTTATCTGACCATTGGCAGGATATGTCGGCAAACAGGAAGATCACCGGTAAGCAGGGGAAAGAGATGCTACTTCTCGTCCTGCTGGTTTGTTTGATCATCCTGCTGCTCTTCGTCATGATTTAGCAGCTTCCTCTCTCAAAATACCATACCAATCAGCAAATATAGCGAACCACTCCATCTGACTGAATCCCTAGATTCGCTTGCTGGATTTAAAAACTGAGAGTAAGCATCGGTACAATGAACATTCAAAGGCTGGCAATTCTGACGGGATGTATGGCGATCTGTTTCATCATGGGGCTTCCGCTTGCTTCCCAGGTGCTTACGGATTTTGGCATATCTGAAACCTATACCCGGAGCGACCGGGTCAGGAGCGGGATTGCCATCGGGGGACTGGGCACAGGTTTTGTGGAACTGAGAAAGGATGGCCAGTTTTATAACTGGACCATCATGAACAACTGGCCGCTGGGGACCGGAGATCCTTTTGTGCTGAAGACCTATCCCGGGAACGAGGAGGACCAGTCGCTGATGTTCTTCCTTGTCCGCTATGAAGTGGAAGGAGAACAGCCCCGGATCAAGCTGCTGCAGCTGAACAACAGCCTTTCTGAAGGCGCCCTTCAGGGAATTGATTATTACTATCCATGGATGTCAGCCGTGGAGCGGATCGATTACAGTGCCTCCTTTCCTTTCTCCAGGCTTACTTTTTCAGATCCGGAAATGCCCCTGGACATCCACCTGGAAGCTTTTTCGCCCTTCATTCCCCATGACGCAAAGAATTCCTCCCTTCCGGGAGCATACTTTCATTTCACCGTGGAGGCTACAGGCGACAGGGAGGTAAAGGTTTTCCTGATCGCCACCCTGCGAAACCTGGCAGGTTACGATGTGACCGACAAGCATTTTATTACCCATGCCCACACGGGGAATGATTACAAGGGCTACTCAATGACATGCGGGGGAATGGACCCGGCACATTCTTCGCTGGGAGAGATGGGTTTTTTCTCACTCTCGGACCGTACAAGCTATTACCTGGGATGGGAGCACAAACATCCCTATTATGAGAAATTACTGGTCTCTGACCGTTTCGGGGATATCAACGATACCCACAACCGGAACATGGAGACAGACGGAAAGATCATGGCCAGAAGTTCGGACAACAATAACCAGCGCTGCTTCAGTTCCATCGGGGTGGACCATCGCCTGCAGCCCGGCCAGTCCTTCAACCATTCCTTTGTGTTCTGCTGGAATTTCCCCAACAGGTACGGCGGCATCAATGGCAACCACGGGGTGGGTGATGCAGGTTATGGGATCGATGTGGACCGGACCGGGATCCAGGGTCATTACTACAACAATTTTTTCAGCTCCTCGGAAGAGGTGGGAATCTACCTGATGGAGCATCAGGACATGCTTACAGAAAGGACCCGCCGCTTTCACCGCGATTTCTTCGACAGCAGCCTGCCGGATCATGTGTTGCACCAGGTCAATTCTCATTTCAATACATTCATAACCAGCTCGGTACT
>DSEO01000265.1 GCA_011056635.1 Bacteroides sp. | reverse complement strand
TGCGTGCCTTTGGCCCTGGAACCGAATATAATGGCCTGATCCACATGCCTGATCAGGACCATCTTCCCGGATATTTTTTCCAGGGTTTCTTTTTTCAGTCCAAAGCACATCATCTGCTGGTTCAGTCTTCCCGCTTATCAGATAGCAACTCCTCGATCAGCCCCTGCTGTTCAAGCCCGGAAAGATTTCCTTTATCCATGTATTTCTGTAGCTGGGCCAGTGCTTTGCTGTAATTGGAAAAGCGCTGTTCCCATCTGATATCTTGTTCTTTGCCTGACATTCTTCGGGAGAGTTAATTGAATCTTTGTTCCGGGTTTATATGCTGAACTGATGATGATATTTTGATCCAACCAATATACAAAAACTTCAACATTTTCTGCCGGGTGATTGTCCCATTAGTATATGGAACCGGATTTGGAGAAAGGAAATAAAAACGCTCCCCCCATTTATATCATTTCGGGAGGAAAAGGTATTCCTGCGAACAGCATGGTTCGGTCAGTGCTTGTGCAATTTCCTGAAAGCAGGATCCCCGTGAAGATCATTCCGGATGTCGTCACCCCGAAAAAACTTGAAAAGAGCCTGCAGGAGGTGGCTGCTTCCGGGGGGATCGTGGTGCATACCATGGTGGACAGGCATTTGAGGGAAACCCTCATCAGGGGATGCAGGGACAGGGGGATCACTGAATTTGACCTGATCGGGAACCTGATGGACTACCTGAGAGGTGTCCTGAAACAGGAACCCATCAACGAGCCGGGCCTCTATCGCAAGATGAACCTGGAGTACTTTGACCGAATCGAGTCCATCGAATATACCATGGCCAGCGATGACGGGCTGAATCTCAAATCGATCCTAGCTGCGGATATCGTCCTCACCGGGGCCTCCCGGTCCGGCAAGACCCCGACCAGCATTTACCTGGCCATGCTGGGCTGGAAAGTAGCCAATGTACCCCTGGTTCCCGGAATGGATCCGGCGACAGAGCTCTTTGAAGTGGATCCCAGGAGGGTATTTGGACTGGATATCCATGTGAACCGTTTATTGACGCACCGGAAAAAAAGACTTGCTGATTTTGGTGTTACCGCATCCACGGATTATATTGATCCCGGGGCTGTGCGCCTTGAACTGGATTATGCCCGGTCGGTTTTCAGAAGAGGGGGATTTACGGTGGTGAATGTGACAGATAAACCCATTGAATCTGTGGCGAATGAGATCATAGAAATGCTTTCCTCCCACTTTGATGAACAATCCAGGAAAACTGGAGGCGGACCGTAATACCTTAAAGAATCACAGAGTTATTTTTTCAGCAGGTCCCTGATCTCGGTGAGCAGGGTTTCTTCCTTGCTGGGAGCGGGCGGCGGTGCGGCTGCTTCTTCTTTTTTCTCGAATTTTTCTTTCATTTTGTTGTACCCCTTGACCACCCAGAAGACGGCCAGTGCCACGATCAGGAAGGTGATAATGGTATTCAGGAACAGCCCGATGCTGATGGCCACTTCGGGGACTTCCGCGCCACCTTCCATGGTGGCCGCCTTGAGGATGATCTTCCAGTCCGCAAAGTCCACATTCCCGAGCAGGAGCCCGATGGGCGGCATGATGATGTGGTCCACGAGGGATTT
>DSEO01000323.1 GCA_011056635.1 Bacteroides sp. | reverse complement strand
TCATGGACTTCTTTGGCCTGACGGGCATATCGGCAATCCCGATAAGCTGGCGGGACTCCTGGTGGCGGGTGTGGAAGGTGTGGAGGCTGCTGATCCCGAGATCCCCGTTATGATGCATATTGCGCTCGGGGGACAGAACGCGGAGTCTGTTTTCTGGTTGGACAACATGATCGCCAGGGGAGTCCGGTTTGATATCATCGGTTTATCCCATTACCCCAGGTGGCACGGGACACTGGATGACCTGAAATACAACCTTACGGATCTGGTGGACCGCTACAGGAAGCCCGTCAATGTGGTGGAATATTTGGACTTCAAGGAGCCCATCCATGAAATTGTATTCAGTCTGCCCGGCGGTATGGGACAGGGCACCTGTATCTGGGAACCCATTGGCTGGCGGGGTGGCTGGTTTGACCGTGAAGGAAATGCAACCCGGGATCTTTTTGATTATGAAACCCTTCATGCGAAGTACCTCGTTGAAGAATAATATGTAAACCAATGAAAAGAAAACATTTGCTGTCAGGTTTGCTACTCCCTTTTACACTCCTTTTGTCCGTATTGTTCTCATGTGCACCGGACATGGATAGCAGGGAAGAGTGGGATCCATCCTTCAATTTTGACTGGAAATTTGCCGCGGGGGATCAACCTGGGGCCATGAATCCAGATTTTGCGGATGCCGCGTGGGAACCGGTGGATCTTCCCCACGACTGGGCCATCAGCGGACCTTTCGGCCCTTTGGATTCCAATGGGAGTACAGGGAAACTGCCCTGGAAGGGAGAGGGGTGGTACAGAAAAACATTCGATCTTCCGGCCAACGCTCAGGGCAAACGCCTCCAGTTCCTGTTCGACGGGGTCATGGCCAATCCGACAGTTTATCTGAATGGCAAGGAAGTAGGCTCCTGGATTTACGGGTATAATTCGTTCTGGATCGATGCCACGGATGCAGCACTTTTCGGCGGGACCAACGTACTGGCGGTGCATGCGGATACGCGGGAGCACAGTTCCCGCTGGTACCCGGGAGCCGGGATTTACCGCAAGGTGGGCATGCGGCTGGTCGATCCCGTTCACATACCGGTCTGGGGGGTATTCGTCACAACGCCCGAGGTGCGTGATGAACAGGCCGTGGTCAATGTTGCCGTTGAGGTCGCAAATACTGCAACGGAGGAACAGGAAGTTCAGGTAAAGGTGATCCTGCTCGATCCCGACGGTTTGGAACTGTCCGCCTCCACCGGGAAGACAAGGGTGAAAAACGGCAGCTCCGGCCTGGTGGAGCAGGTACTGAATATAGCCAATCCACGCAGATGGGATATCGAGCATCCCCACCTGTATACCTGCCATATCCAGTTGATTTCAGGCCGGAAAGTGGTGCACCAGGCTTCGACAACTTTCGGTGTACGCACCTTTGAGTGGACCGCGAATGACGGTTTCCATCTCAACGGCCGGAGGGTGCAGCTCTACGGGGTGAATCTCCATCATGACCAGGGACCGCTGGGTTCGGCATTCTTCCCCCGGGCCATGGAGCGTCAGCTGGAGATCATGAAAGAAATGGGAGTGAATTCCCTTCGCACCAGTCACAATGCTGCTGCCCCCGAAGTGCTGGAGCTCTGCGACAGGATGGGGATCATCGTC
>DSEO01000108.1 GCA_011056635.1 Bacteroides sp. | reverse complement strand
TGAATGGTGCTCCGGGTGTATACTCTGCCAGGTATTCAAGGATCGGCAATCCTGTTTTTCCAGAGATGGAAGTCTCAGCCGGGAATATAAAAAAATTACTGCAGGTAATGGAAGGGATGCAAGACAGAAGAGCCAGGTTTCGGACAGTTATATCCCTTATATTAAATGATATAGAGTATTATTTTGAAGGAATAGTTGAAGGTGAAATTGCAACCGAACCTGCCGGTCAAAAAGGTTTCGGATATGATCCGGTCTTCAGGCCCGCGGGATATGACCGGACCTTCGCCGAGATGAACCTGTCACTGAAAAACCGGATCAGTCACAGGGCAAAAGCGGTGGAAAGGCTTGTGGAATTTCTCCGGAACATGTAATATGTACAAAGAATTTGCGTAATTATAGAAATCCATCTGCTTGAAAATGAGAAATACCTTTCTCCACTTGTTTTTAATGCTTGGCACCGGATTGTGGCAGCCTCTTCCGGGCCAGATCAGGATGGGAGAGTGGAGGACACACCTTCCCTATTCATACTGCACACTGGCAGAGGCGGCGGGCAATAAAATCTATGCTTCAACCACGGGTGGATTCTTTTCCTACAACCTGGAAGACAATTCCGTGGAAAAGCTTTCCAAGGTCGACGGTTTGTCGGATAACGGCGTCATCGCCATGCGCTGGAATGAGGAAGAAGGAACCTTCATCATTGCCTATAAAAATGCCAACATGGATATCATCAGGGAAGGGGAGATCGTCAACATTCCCGACATCATGAAGAAACAGATCCCCGGGGACAAATCCATCAACGATATCTATTTCCTGGACAGGCTTGCATATATCTCCACGGGGTTCGGGATCGTGCTGTTGAACCTGGAAAGGAACGAGATCAAAGAGACCTACTTTATCGGGGATAACGGAGAAGCAGTTGGAGTCAACCAGGTCACTTCCGACGGGACATACCTCTATGCAGCCACCGATAAGGGTATCCGGCGCGGACTGCTTGCTGATCCATTCCTGTTTGATTTTCATGCCTGGGAAACCATCACAGACATTCCTGGTTATGAGGGAACTTTCAGTGGTGTGGCCTATTACCAGGGGGCTCTTTTTGCTTCCTGGAAGGATCCGGCCGAAACACAGGACAGGGTGTATTATACCACCGGCGGAGCGTGGAATACCTATCCTTATTTTACCGGCACCAGATGCCGGCAGATCATGGACCAGGGAGCAGTGCTGACCCTGGTGGATAACCACGAAGTGCATGTGATCAGCGAGGGATTGCTGGTTGTTCGGAAGCTGTATACGGGCAGTCCCCGATCCGCTTCCGTGGACGGATCAGGAACCCTCTGGGTGGCCGATTATGGCGGGGGACTCGTCACCAACCAGGGAGGCAGCAGATGGTCCATTGTGCCCAATGGTCCCTATTCCTCCTCGGTTTACGACATGGCCTCTGCCGGGAATATCCTGTATGCAGTCCAGGGGGGTATCACCGGGTCATGGAACAACATGTTTCACCTGGCTGTGCTTGAAACATTCAGGGAAGGACAGTGGGATTTTGACACCACGCTGTTATACAGGGACCTGGTAACACTTTCCGTCGACCCCTCCGATCCCGCGCATGTTTTTGCCGGTTCATGGGGATACGGGTTGCTGGAGTACCGGGAAGG
>DSEO01000340.1 GCA_011056635.1 Bacteroides sp. | reverse complement strand
GATGCCCGGCTGGACGGACATATGGTGCAGGGGCACGTGGATCTTACGGCCACCTGCACTGAAGTAAAGGAAGCCGAAGGAAGCTGGTATTACACTTTTGCATATGAGCCGCAGAATGATGCGCACATGACCGTTGAAAAAGGATCTGTTTCAGTCAACGGTGTCAGCCTGACGGTGGTCAATTCCCGGGACAGATCATTTGAGGTGGCCATCATTCCCTTTACGTATGAAATCACCAATTTTCACCGGATCAAAGCAGGCAGCATCGTCAACATCGAATTTGACATCATCGGTAAATACATCGCACAGATCCTGAAAAAACAACTGGGCAAGTAGTCCTGAAAACATGTTATAAAGTACGACAGTCGATGCGAACTATCCTCATTCTGGGTGCAGGACTTTCTACCTCTTCGCTCATCCGGTATCTGCTGGAACAGGCCGGAGAATCCCGGTGGAAAGTCCGCGTGGGGGACATTCATCCGGGTCTGGCAAAGGAAAAGGTACAGGATCACCCGAACGGGGAAGCTTTCACGTTTGATGTTTTCGATGACCATCAGCGAACCCTGGAGATCCGGCAGGCCCATCTGGTGATCAGCATGCTTCCTGCCGGGATGCATTACCTGGTGGCTGACAGCTGTGTGATGATCGGAAGGAACCTTGTCACCGCATCCTACCTGGAACCCCGGATCAAAGCGCTGGATGAGGCTGCCAGGAAAAAGGGGATCCTGATCATGAGTGAGTGCGGGGTGGACCCGGGGATCGATCACATGTCGGCCATGCAGATGATCCACAGGATCAGGGAAGAAGGAGGCAGGCTGCTGGCATTTGAATCGAGTACGGGGGGACTGGTGGCACCGGGATACGCGGACAATCCATGGCAGTACAAGTTCACCTGGAATCCCAGGAATGTGGTCCTGGCGGGTCATGATGGTGCCCGGTTCCTCCACAACGGGAAATTCAAATACATTCCCTACCACAAGGTATTCCAGCGTTACGAAATCATCCAGGTCCCCGGTCTGGGCGAATTCGAGGTCTACGGGAACCGTGATTCGCTCACCTACAGGGAAACCTACGGGCTCCATGACCTGCAGACCATGTTCAGGGGAACCATCCGCCGCCCCGGATTCTGCCAGGCATGGGATATCTTCGTGCAGCTGGGCGCCACCGATGACACCTATGTGATGGAGGACACCGATAAGATGTCCTGCCGGGAGTTCATCAACAGCTTCCTGGCCTATGATACGGAGTTACCCGTTGAAACAAAGCTCGCCAGGTACCTGGGATTCAAAGAGGATTCCAGCATGATGGACCGTCTGAAATGGCTGGGCATCTTTGAGGAAAAAAAGATCGGGGTGGCCGGACTGACACCTGCCAGGGTATTGCAGCAGATCCTGGAGGATAAATGGAAAATGGACCCACACGACAAAGACATGATTGTGATGCAGCATCAGTTTGATTTCCTGCTGAATGGGAGACATAGAAAACGCTACTCCACCATGGTCTGTATCGGGAAGGACCACCGGGAGACTGCCATGAGCATGACCGTGGGCCTGCCGGTGGCGATGGTCGCCAGGCGGATCATGGATGGCTCATATGCCAGCAAAGGGGTGCTGCTGCCCATTGATCCCGGACTCTATAATCCCGTACTGGCAGAGCT
>DSEO01000074.1 GCA_011056635.1 Bacteroides sp. | reverse complement strand
TGTGCGGCTACAGCCGCCATGTAACTGCCCTGCTGGTCCAGCCAGTGTGCATCGCCTTTTTCCGGGATCCCGTAACTGATAAACACCAGGCGGGGTGCGCACATGGCAATGAGCTGATGGGAGTCCACCGGAAGATAACTGGCATTCATGTTGCCGTATTTTCCCTCCGAAGCCCCGTATTTCAGATAATTGCCCGCCATCCAGTAGTATTCGCCCCCGGTCAGGTTTTCCACAGCCTCCCCGAAGTTCCGCCTGTGCAGGGTCGCTCCGCCTTTCCCGGAGGATCCGATGAGTCCGAATGCAAAACGCTGCTCGAACGCCAGGGTCACCAGGGCTGCTTTCCCATAGCGCGATACTCCTTCGATCCCGACTTTGGATGCATCCACTGCCGGATCAGTCTCCAGGTAATCCAGTCCGCGGGCGGCCCCCCATGCCCAGGCACGCAGCGCCCCCCAATCGTCAGGCTTCCGCGGTTGTCCTTTATTCACAAGCCCGATGATTCCCCCGCATGTAAGACCCGCACCATGATCGGCCTGGATGGAGGAGGGATCGATCTGCACGTATCCCCACCCGGCCTGGAGGAGCTGCTGTGTCGGGGACGGTTCTCCCCGTTCAGGCATGTAAAAACCCATGGAAGTGACCCGCTGCGGCCTGACCAGCGGATCATAGGCCGGGTATTTTTCGAGAATTTCCCTGATTTCCGGATCTTTTGAGAGCAGGGCCCTCACCGCTTCATTCAGTTGTTCAAAATCCTCCATGTTGGGCTGTGCCGGTGCGGGAAGATGAGCCGGACCGAACATCATCAGGACCGGCACCGGTCCCTCCGCCCTTTCCGGGGTCACCAGAACCATGGAAATGTTCACGTCAATGAGCGGATATTCCGAATTATCCACGTGACCGGTCAATTTCTTTGCGATCACCGGGGTCCATCCGATGAATTCCCTTTCGGAAATTACCACCTCCCAGGTAACTTCCGGGGTTTTTTCCGGCAAACGACCATATACATCCCTTGCAAAAGCTTCTGCTATTTCCGGCCTTCTTTTTTCCCACCACATCTCCGGAGTTGTTACTTTCTTACCGTTCTCCATGGTAAGCACACCGGGCAGGTCCGGATAAGGAGTGGCCAGCGATTCATCGTAATTGGCCGGATTCGAAGCAGTGGTATCTGCATTCCGCCCGGGTCTCAGGACTGTGATCCCCAGCTGGTCCATCATATGCTGGCGGTCCTCTTCGGCAGAAAGACAGGCAGGGGGTTGATGGGTTTCCTGAGCCAGGATGCCATTGATCGGTCCGTAACAGGTTGAAATCCCTAGAACCAGCAGGGCAAGAGAAAATTTTTTCATCGTTCCGGTAATTTTGATTTGTTCTCCCAATATAGGAATTAAGTCCTTTCAACGAAAATAAGATGATCTTCTGGGCATTATTGAATTTACATTTTGTATATTGCATATTATATATTATAAATTGTATAAAAATGATTAAACCTGCCACACCCTTTCCCGCAACGGGATATTTCGGCCCGGAATATTTCTGTGACAGGCAGGAAGAGCTGGATCAGCTGATAAGGAACATCCGGGGCGGGAACCCGACCACCCTGACCGCTTTGAGAAGGCTTGGTAAAACTGCCCTGATCCATCATCTGTTCCATCATCTGCGAACGGGTTATA
>DSEO01000067.1 GCA_011056635.1 Bacteroides sp. | reverse complement strand
AGGGACCGATCTGGAGGGAAAGTCCATCGAAGATATCCTGGCGGGGGTTTCCTCTGCATCCGCGGCAGTCAGGAACAACGGAGGCGGATATTACAACCACAACCTGTTCTGGACGGTGATGGCACCCGGTGCCGGCGGAGAACCCGCAGGCGAACTGATGGATGCCATCCAAAAACATTTCGGCTCGTTTGCCGGCTTCAAGGACCAGTTCAGCAATGCGGCCGCTACCAGGTTCGGCTCTGGCTGGGCATGGCTCGTCAAAAAGAACGGTACACTGGTGATCACCTCCACGGCCAACCAGGACAATCCGCTGATGGACCTGTCCGAGGTGCATGGAACCCCCATTCTGGGACTGGATGTATGGGAACACGCCTATTACCTGAAGTACCAGAACCGCAGGCCCGAGTACATCGAGGCATTCTGGAACGTGGTCAACTGGGACCAGGTGACGAAATTATTCAAAGGTTAGTAGTAGTTAGGGTTAGTTAGTGGTTATTTTGGCAGGGGCGCTCGCGAGGGCGCCTCTGTTTTTTATTTCGCCGCCTGCTCCACCTCCCGGAGGACGCGGGTGAGGTTGCCTCCCCAGATCTTTTTGATATCCCGGGCCGGGTAGCCGCGTCGGACCAGCTCCAGGGTGATGTTGCCCAGCTCGCTCACATCGAAGCAGTCTGACAGATCACCGCCCCCGTCAAAGTCGGTCCCGATCCCCACATGATCAATGCCGGCCACCTCCACGATGTGGTCGATATGGTCCACCGCATCCTTCACCGTGGCCAGTTTTTCCGGGAATTGCCGGTCCACCCCGTACCAGTCCTTCAGGAATTCCTCCCGCTCCTGGTCCGACAGTGAATAGAAGTCCCCGTACTTCTCCCGTACGGCGCGTCTTGCCGAATCCCGCTCCGGCTGGGGTCCCATGTCCTTCACGTACTCGGTAACGAAACAGAGCTGGATCACCCCGCCGTTCTCCTTCAGCCTGCGGAGCATGTCGTCGGTCAGGTTCCTGGGATGGTCACACAGGGCCCGGGCGCAGGAGTGGGATGCGATCACGGGCACCCGGCTCATTTCCACCACATCATAAAATGTGTCGTCGGAGGCATGGGAAAGATCGACCATGATGCCCAGCTGGTTCATGCGGGACACCACTTTTTTCCCGAACGGTGACAGTCCGCCGTGTTCCAGGGTATCGGTGGATGAATCGCAGACATCGTTGTTGTAGGAATGCACCAGGGTGATGTACCGGATCCCTTTTTCATGGAGTTCATCCAGCATTTCCAGGTCATTCCCCAGCGGGTAACCGTTCTCCATGCCCATGTAGATGGCGATTTTGCCCTTCCGGGCGATGCGTGCCAGGTCGGAGGCCTGTGTGGCCAGTTCCAGCTGCTCCGGAAAGTGTGCGACGGTTGCATGGATGGAATCGATGATCATCAGGGCCTCTTCCCTTGCAGCCCCGTTTCCCTCCGGGGTGCGTGGACCCTGACCCACATAGGTGGCCAGATAGATCCCGTCCAGTCCCCCCTCCTTCATCCTGGGCAGATCGATCTTGCTGTGGCTGGCGTGCGGATCGTGCCGCTCCCCGAAATCAAATCCGGGCCGGGTCATCAGAAGCGGGGTATCGGTATGGCTGTCCACCGTCAAAGCCGCCCGGTGGATCCTGGCCGCCTTCCTGGCAAGCCTGGTATCATTGTCCGCCCGT
>DSEO01000351.1 GCA_011056635.1 Bacteroides sp. | reverse complement strand
TCCCGTAACCTTCCTTCCAGTATTCTTCCATGAGCGGCATCACCACGGGATTGGACAGCAGGGTGTTCACGCCTGACTGCTCGGCCAGCATCAGGGTCCTGAATATGCGTTCCTTCTGGTGGTAATGAAGCACAAGGGAAGAGACATAGATCAGGTCCCTGGAATGCACGTATCCGCTGAGCAGGTTCCCGCCCAGGATCAGCCTGGAGCAGTGGATGTTGCCCAGCTTCCCCTGCGGGATCGTTCCCCTGATCTGACCGGTCTCCTCGTTGAATTGCTTTCCCTTGAGATCCTCCAGGGCCACCCGGTCCGAGCCGGCCATGATCTGCTGGACAAAGCGCCGGGTGGCACCCGAGGAAGCATCCACCAGGTTCTGCTCTTCCAGGCTCTCCATCCGCCTGCGGGCCAGTGCCGCGTATACCACGGCTCCCAGGAACGGGACCGTGGCCAGGTGTTTCAGCACTTCCCTTCGTTTGATCCGGTTCACATCGGCCCGGGTCTCTTCCGTGTCGGGCTGCCCGTGCTCCATCCGGTGCATCTTTTTTCGGGAGGCGGTCTGCAGCAGGCCATCCAGTCCCAGGAACTTCCCCGTGGGGAAGAACATGAGCACCACCAGGGCGACCATCTCCAGGAAGTCTTTGCTGATCAGGAAATAGGATCCCTCCCGGAAGAACCCGGGTTCGGCAAAGAGGGGAGGGTGGGAAAAATAATATAGTAACAGCAGGACGATCCCCGCCAGCTGGGACACCCTTGTGAATAGTCCCAGGAAGAGCCCCAGCCCGATGAGGATCAGTCCCCCGATATTCACCGCATTGATCACTGCGAGCAGTGTTTCGTTCGCGGCAAGGGCCTGGTAGAAACCGGCCATGGGACCGGTGGCGCTTTCCAGGTATCCCGCTGCGGTCCATCCCGGATCAAACAGCTTCACGAGTCCTTCATACAGAAAGTGCCATCCGATGGCCACCCGGAGGATGGTCAGGATTGTCAGCGGGATCTTTCGCTGTCCGGAGTCAGTATGTGTTGTGCTCATATTCCCTGCAAATTACGCCACATCCCCAAATTTTCAAACCCTCGTGAAGCATTGGTGAAAATAGATAACCAATTTATGAAAGGTGTGGTGTATTTTTATGGGTAATCATGTCCGGGCCCACAAATCCAGATAACTTTTACCCGTGGCGGTACCCTTTTTTATTGCTGCCGCTTATCCTTTTGCTGGCCGGTTGCACCAGCCGGGAATGGCCGGAGAAGGAAGGAGGGATCGATATCAGCAGGGATTATCCGCAGTACTGGGAATACAGGGGTGAACCCGTCCTCCTGCTGGGGGGTTCGGACGAGGACAACCTGTTCCAGCTGGGGGAACTGGAGCAACAGCTGGACCTGCTTTCCTCCGCCGGGGGCAATTACATCAGGAATACCATGTCCAGCAGGGACAGTGGCAATGTATGGGCCTTTGAAAAGGATCCGGTCACGGGACTTTACGACCTGGATCGCTGGAATGAGGACTACTGGAAGCGTTTCCACAGGTTGCTGGAGCTTACCTTTGAAAGGGAGATCATGGTGCAGGTGGAGATCTGGGCCACCTTTGATTTTTACCGGGAAAACTGGCTGATAAACCCTTTCAACCCGGCCTGCAACATCAATTATTCAGCGGAAAGGACCAGACTCCCGGTCAGGGTGGATTCCCACCCCACCTGGTGTGAGAATCCG
>DSEO01000124.1 GCA_011056635.1 Bacteroides sp. | reverse complement strand
GTATCCCGCAAATGCCCCTGGATATTTGTGTGGCAGACTCACAGGGAGGCATCGGCTACATGGTAGAACGGATGCTCAGGAATATTCTGCATAAGCATCGTATCGATCGTGAGGTGGTCACCCTTATTACCATGATCCTGGTCAGGGAAGATGACAGGGCTTTCAGGTTTCCTTCAAAACGGGTGGGAAAGATTTACAACAAAGAGGAAGCAGAGCGGCTTTTCAGGGATAAAAAATGGGTGTTCAAGGAGGAGCAGAAACGGAAGAACGGCTATCGAAGGGTGGTGCCCTCTCCTGAGCCCGTGGAGATTATCAATGAGAAGGTCATTGAAACACTGGCCAGGCAGGGGACCATCGTGGTGGCTGCAGGCGGGGGAGGGGTTCCGGTCTACCGGGATGGGGAAGGCCGCATCAGGCCGTCCGAATCTGTTATTGACAAGGACCTTGCCTCATCCCTGCTGGCTTCCAGGATCCATGCGGATGAATTTTTTATCCTGACGGATGTACCGTATGTGTATATCCATTACAAAACTCCCCAACAGGAGGCAAAGGAATTCCTGAATTATGCAGACACCCTCGGTTACCTGGAAAGAGGCATGTTCAGTGAAGGAGACATGGCTCCTAAAATAAGAGCCTGCCTGCAGTTCATTAAAAGCGGGGGCGAAAAGAGTGTGATCACCGAGGCTTTCAAGCTGGAGGATAAACGGTACGGAACCAAGATCACTATGGAATACGACATGTGACATTTTATATTAATTTTGTCGCGATAATCACCAACCAGCAAAACCATGGCCTATAACCTCAGAAACCGTCACTTTTTAACCCTGCTTGATTTCACATCCCGGGAAATCCGTTTTCTGCTGGATCTCAGCTTCACGCTGAAAAAGTCAAAACAAAGCGGGACGGAGACGCAGAACCTTCGCGGGAAAAATATTGCACTGATATTCGAAAAAACATCCACGCGCACCCGGTGCGCTTTTGAAGTGGCAGCTCATGACCAGGGTGCGCATGTGACTTACCTGGGGCCCTCAGGCAGTCAGATCGGGCACAAAGAATCCATGAAGGATACAGCCAGGGTGCTGGGCCGGATGTACGACGGGATCGAGTACCGCGGATTCGGCCAGAAGATTGTGGAGGAGCTGGCTGCGTATGCCGGCGTTCCGGTCTGGAACGGACTGACGGATGAGTTCCATCCCACCCAGGTCCTTGCGGATTTCATGACCATGCTGGAACACTCGGACAAGCCCCTGAACGGGATGAAATTGTGTTACCTTGGCGATGCCAGGAACAATGTGGGCAATTCGCTCATGGTGGGATCTGCGAAGATGGGTGTCGATTTCCGGGCCGCAGCACCTGCTTCCCTGCATCCGGCAACCGAACTGGTCGATCAATGTCGTAAGATCGCTTCGGATTCCGGGGCAAAGATCACTATTACCGATGATGTAAAGGCTGCTGTGAAAGATGCGGATTTTCTCTATACGGATGTCTGGGTTTCCATGGGAGAATCATCATCAGTATGGGAGGAAAGGATTAAACTGTTAAAGCCTTATCAGATCAATGAAAAGACAATGGCTCTAACCGGCAACAAAAATGTGAAACTTCTTCATTGTCTTCCGGCTTTCCACAACAGGGAAACAAAAATGGGAGAGGAAATTTATCATAAATTCGGTATTGATGCCATGGAAGTTACCGAGGAAGTATTTGAATCTCCTGCATCACTTGTATTT
>DSEO01000329.1 GCA_011056635.1 Bacteroides sp. | reverse complement strand
TTCAGGTCAAAATTGAATCGCAGGATATAGGCGAAGAGAAAAGCCAGAAAGATCGCCGCCCCGTCATTCAGGAACACCAGCCACCGGGGCAGGGAGTGCTTTTTAAACTGGTTTCTTGCCCAGCCAAAAAAAGCATCTAACCATTTAGGTATATTTCCATTCATCTTGGGTCAATCGGTTGTTCGGCTTACTTATACCCCAAAAATACGACAACCGTTTCAATCTAACTGACTAATAATCATTCTCTTTGATCAACAGGCCCAAATGAGCGGCGTGTTAACGCAACAGCAGTATGAAAACGGGGTTCATGCTGAAAAACACCCCATCTCAATTTTTGCTGTTGGAACCGGATGTTTGGATATTTTGTCAGGGAAATGGCCCTTTTAATCAAAAAAACCCCTCACTACAGCTCCCCGTAAGCCGGGATCGCATCCAGGTAACGGACCTGCCGCTGCTCAAAGTCTATATGACAGCAATAGTGCTTCAGACCGTTGGTCACCATCAGGTAACGGACCCTGAACACCATGTTGTAGCGTGCCGCCTGGTCGAAGGTTTCCCGGCTTATTTTTACAGCGGGTGACTTGCACTCCACCAGGACGGCAGGGGTGCCGGCGGGACGGTGCACCAGGATGTCGCACCGCCGGACCATCCTGTTCAGCTTCAGGGTATGTTCGGTGAGGATGAGCGAGACGGGGTAACCCTTTTCCTCCACCAGGTACCTGGCGAAACGCTGGCGGACCTCCTCTTCCGGGGTGAACAATACGAAACGCTTCCGGTAAATATCCAGCACATGCAGCCGGTCCCCCTCCATCCGGGTCCGGAATTCATACGCGGGAAGATTCAGTTTTTGCATAAATGCTCGTATCTTTGTTCACCCGGTTCCAAGTTAATCCTTTTGGAGGAAACGAACATGAAAACAAAACAGGAGATCATCGAAGACTGGCTGCCCCGGTATACCGGGAACCGCCTGGAGGATTTTGGCAAACACATCCTGCTCACCAATTTTCAGAGCTACATGGATCTCTTCGTTTCCATCAAAAATACACGGATTACCGATCCGAATGTGGCCATGCCCACGGCCAGCGCCGACGGGATCACCATCATCAATTTCGGGATGGGAAGCGCCAATGCGGCCACGGTCATGGACCTGCTGGCGGCCATCATGCCCAGGGCGGTGCTCTTCCTGGGCAAGTGCGGGGGACTCAAAAAGAAGAATGCGCTGGGGGACCTGATCCTGCCCATTGCCGCCATCCGGGGAGACGGCACGTCGGATGACTACCTTCCGCCGGAGGTGCCGGCCCTGCCCGCCTTCAACCTGCAGCGGGCCGTATCCACCACCATCCGGAACCATGGACATGATTACTGGACAGGGACCGTCTTCTCCACCAACCGGCGGGTATGGGAACACGACGAACAGTTCAAGGAGTATCTGAGGGTCACCCGCAGCATGGCCATTGACATGGAAACCGCCACCCTTTTCACGGTGGGATTTGCCAACGGCATCCCCACAGGCGCCCTGCTGCTGGTCACCGACCAGCCCATGATCTCCGAAGGGATCAAAACGCGGGAGAGCGACAGGATGGTCACCCAGAAATTCACCCGCATGCACCTGGAGATCGGGATCGAATCGCTCAACGAGATCAGAAACCACGGGGAATCCGTCAAACACCTGAAATTTGAGTAGCCTGAAGATGACCTATGAACAGTTGATGGGTGACCTGAAAAACGGCA
>DSEO01000064.1 GCA_011056635.1 Bacteroides sp. | reverse complement strand
GAGAAGGATCCCCATGAAGTGGGGCGATCAGCACAGCAACGGGGTGTTCCTGGGATGGAACAATGAAAATGAAGCGGATAGTCTGCCGGGAGAATTCCGGATCCACCTGGCCCCGGGTGTTTCGGACAGTCTGCAGGACTGCCGTTACCTTACCTTCCTGGCCGCCGATGCGCAGATCGATCCGGGCGACCGGTGGGAAATGGGGGATTCCCTCCTGCTGGAAGAAACAGCCAGACAGACAGATACTACGCAAGCCGCTGAAGAGGAGGAAACGGGAGATCAGGAGGAGGAGCCGGAAGCCGCTGAAGAGGAGGAAACGGAAGCCGCTGAAGAGGACACCGAAGACAAGGATGAGCCGGTGCCCGTGGATTTTGAAATCCGGCTCACCGATGCGCAGGGGAACCGGTTCCGGGCAAGACTGGGAACCTGGATGAAACTGCAGCCGCCCATCAAGCCACAGGTCTTCAAATCGGGATTGTTCTGGGATGATCCCGAATCGGAGGTGATCCTGCAGTATGTGCGCATCCCCCTGGACGCGTTCCTGTATGAAAGCCCGGACAGCGCAGCGGACCTCAGGCCGGAAGCGATCCGCACCGTCAGTTTTGTCTTCGACGGGGAAGGGAAGGGATCCGTGGTGCTGGACCAGATCGGGTTTACCCGGTAAGCGGGGTTGAAAGAAACATTAAAAAACCAGCAGAGAAATGAAAAATCAACTTATTGCGCTGATCCTGGCGGCACCACTGGTAATTCCGGCCTGTCGCGAAGGAGGCGGATCCGGACCAGGGGAAGCGCTTCCCAACATGGTGTTCATTTATTGCGATGACCTGGGGTATGGCGATCTGGCCTGCTTCGGGAGCAGCGTGAACCATACCCCCCACATTGACCGGCTGGCGGAGGAGGGGATGAAGTTCACGGAGTTCTATTCCGCCTCCCCCGTATGTTCCCCTTCGCGGGCTGCACTGCTCACCGGCAGGATCCCGCAGCGGATGGGCATCAACGGGGTTTTCTTTCCCCGCTCCTATACCGGGTTGCCCGTGGAGGAGATCACCATGGCCGACCTGCTGAAGGAGAGGGGTTATGCCACGGGTGTGGTGGGGAAATGGCACCTGGGCCACCGCAGGGAGTACCTTCCGCAGCAGCGGGGGTTCGACGAATATTTCGGGATCCCGTACAGCAACGACATGCAGAGCGTGGTGTACATGGAGGGGAATGCGGTGGTGGATTTTCACCCGGACCAGCACTACACCACCAGGACTTACACCGAGAAAGCGGTGGATTTTATTGACCGCCATGCCGAAGTACCGTTCTTCCTGTACCTGGCACATTCCATGCCGCATGTCCCCATCTACGCATCACCCGAATTCCAGGGCCGTTCGGGGATAGGGCTGTATGCCGATGTGATCGGGGAGATCGACTGGAGCGTGGGACAGGTGCTGGCGAAGCTGGAGGAGCTGGGGCTCCTGGAGCGGACCCTGGTGATCTTTTCCAGCGACAACGGTCCCTGGCTGGTGATGCGCGAACATGGCGGCTCGGCGGGGATGCTCAGGGAAGGCAAACAGTTCACTTTTGAAGGGGGACAGCGGGTGCCAACCCTGGCCATGTGGCACGGCGTGATCCCGGAAGGATCGGTATATGACGACATGGCGCTGATGATGGACTGGTTCCCCACTTTCGCGGAGATTTCGGGTGCGGAATTGCCGGGGGACAGGGATTATGACGGGGAGAGCATCCTG
>DSEO01000347.1 GCA_011056635.1 Bacteroides sp. | reverse complement strand
GACGAACACCATGAACCGGATCACCGGGTCGCGGATCTCGAAGACCGCCCTGGCCATCAGGATGAAAGCAAGGAATCCCAGGATGACGATCCCGGAGAGTGACTTCAGCAGCACCAGGAAGGCTGGGAACCAGATGAGGAAGACCAGGTACACGATCCTTTCAAAGCGGGAAAGGGAATTCCGCTGGATAAAGAGAAAATAGACCACAGTAAGGATGGCGAGCACGATCATCAGGGAGAAGCGGATGTGGCTGATGAAAAGGGAAAGGTCGCGGTAACCCTCCACCTCCACGGGAAGCCATCCCGCCAGCGCCATCACAGAAGCCATGGAGGCGGCGAACACGGCCATGGTGAAAAGCAGCAGGATCCGGTTCACCTGTTGTTTGACCAGGGGCACCGAGGTTGCCACGATCAGGGGCAGGAAGAAGAGCGGCAGCTTGACCCGCATGTCTTTCAGGCTGTACGCTGCATCGGTCGACCACAGCAGTCCGGTCGCATGCATCAGGTAAAGGGCCAGGAAGATCCAGAGTGCCCGGTTCCCCCGGAAGCGTTCCCATTTTTCATGGAAACGTCCCTCGACAATCCAGTTGGCCAGCAAAATGATCTGGGCAAGCGAGGTGGTGAAGATGGAAAGCGGGAGACTGACCGCCATAAGGAGCAGTGCATAGAAATACACTTGCTCATGTATTAATTTTCGGGTTAGTTTCATAAATACACAGCAGTCCTTATAGTAGATAACTAACCCTTGCCGTTTCTATTGTGCGACTCAGAATTTATTGTTGATATCTGCTTGTTTTACGGAAATTAATTGTATTTTTGCGATCCATTAAATCAGGCATCAAATAAGATCAAAGTGAACACATTAAGTTACAGGACAGTTTCTGCAAACAGGGATACGGTACAGAAGGAATGGTTTATCGTGGATGCAAGCGATGAGGTGCTGGGGCGACTGGCTTCCAGGGTTGCTTACGTCCTGAGGGGAAAGCACAAGACCGACTTTACGCCCCACGTGGACTGCGGAGATCATGTGATCGTGATCAATGCGGATAAGGTGAAGCTTACCGGGGACAAAATGAACCAGAAGACGTACGTCCGGCATACCGGGTATCCCAGCGGACAGCGCATCGAGACCATCGAACACCTGAAGAAGAAGAAACCCGAGGCTGTGGTGGAAAAAGCGGTGAAAGGGATGCTCCCGAAAAACCGGCTGGGCAGCGAGATGTTCAGAAATCTTCACGTATTCGCCGGGGAAGCCCATCCCCATGAAGCGCAACAACCCAAAAAACTGGACTTAAACAGCATTAAATAATGGAAGTGATCAATACCATCGGAAGAAGGAAAGCCGCCATTGCCAGGATCTACATGAGCGAAGGCAAAGGTCAGATCATCGTGAATAACAAGGATTACAAAGTGTATTTCCCCCATACAAAACTTCACTATATCGTCGAGCAACCCCTGAACCTGCTCGAGTTGAAGAACAATTACGACATCAAGGTGAACCTTGACGGCGGCGGGATGTCCGGTCAGGCCGAGGCCCTGCGCCTGGCCATCGCCAGGGCACTGGTCAAGGTGAACCCGGAATACAAGACCACGCTGAAAGCTGAAGGTTTCATGACCAGGGACCCCCGTGTGATCGAGCGCAAGAAGCCGGGACAGCCCAAAGCACGGAAGCGGTTCCAGTTCAGCAAGCGTTAGGAGAAAATTTCTATATTTTAAACATTGCGAAACCGGCAGGACTCCCGGATGGGGCTACCTGGTGGT
>DSEO01000075.1 GCA_011056635.1 Bacteroides sp. | reverse complement strand
TATGCCAATGTGGCCATCAAGGGGACTTCACTGGGAACGGTGACCGATGACAACGGTTATTACCGGATAAGCGGACTGGAGCCGGGGAATTATACCCTGGTATTCAGTTACCTGAGTTACAAGACCCAGGAGCATCCCATCCGGGTGGAGGCCGGGGGGACCGTCACCCTGAACGGGATCCTGGAAATGGCGGCGATCATGGGAGAGGAGGTGGTGGTGACGGCCATGCTCCGGGGACAGTCCGGTGCCATCAACCGGCAGGTCAACTCCAGCACCATCGTCAACGTGGTCTCCAAGGAGAAGATCATGGAGTTGCCCGACCAGAATGCAGCGGAGACCGTGGCCCGGCTCCCCGGGGTTTCCCTGGTCAGGGACGGCGGAGAGGGGACCAAGGTAACCCTCAGGGGAATGGCCCCCAGGTTCAACACCATCACCATCGACGGGGAGAAGATCCCATCCACCTCCGACCAGGACCGGTCGGTGGACCTGAGCATGTTCTCCACCGATGCCCTGTCGGGGATCGAATTCTACAAGGCGCTCTTGCCGGACATGGACGGTGATGCCATCGGGGGACAGATCAATTTCACCTCGCGGACAGCTTCCGGCGGATTTAAAGGGAACGCCCGGGTGCAGACGGGGTACAATCACCTTTCAAAAGCTTTCGGACAGTACAGGGGGAGTGTTGCTTTCGAGAACCGCTTCTTCAACGACCGGCTGGGTGTGATCGTGGGGGGCGGACTCCAGAAGGCTGACCGGAGTTCCGAGGGCTATACCGGTGAATATGCCACCGAACTGGGCACCGATGCGGACGGGAACCTGATCTTTACCGTGGCCAAACTGAACCTGACACACAACATGGAGACCCGGTACCGCTATAATGCGAACGCCACGATCGATCTGAAACTGGACCACGGCTCCATCGTCTTTTCCAGCAATTTCGGCCAGACGGACCGGGAAGAGATCCGCAGGCGCCGCAGGTACCGGGTGGATGCATCTTACCAGGAGCACGATTTCCGCGAGCGGCATTCCACGAACCGGGTCCTTTCCAACCGCCTGAACGGTGAGCACAGGCTTTTTGGGGTGCTGGAACTGGACTGGGCGGGTTCCTATTCCTTCTCGAGCAATAGAAAACCTTCTGTCACCACCATGAGCTTCAGGGAACTGGGTGCATTCAACGCGAACCCGGAACGCACCTACGAGGATATCATCCTGGCTGCCAAGAACAACCTGGATGCCACCTGGCTGAAGTGGGTATATGATGATTCCTACGATGTGCGGGACGATAACTACACGTTGCAGGCCAACCTGAAATATCCTTTTAAACTGGGGAAACAGATCCAGGGGTATGTGAAGAGCGGTGCCAGATACAGGCACAAGTACAGGGTCAACGACATTGACAGGCTGTGGACACAGCATTTCGTGGGACAGGACATCATCGCTGACGGGCGGGAGGATCCTGACTGGGATGTGAATTATACCCAGCGGTGGGTCCTCATGAGCAGCTTTCTGGGGAACGAATATGACCGGGATTTTTTCAGGTTCTTTGATGAGCGCTATTACCTGGGGCCCGGGCAGGAAAATGTGAATGGTCCCCTGATCGATGCGGAAAAGGTGAAGGCTTTCCGGACCGATTATGCGGATTATTATGTGGTCCAGCCCGCGGTCGATTTGTCCGATTACCAGGCGGGTGAAAGCATTACCGCCGGGTACGGGATGACCAGCCTGACCTTCTTCAACCGGATCGATTTGATCGCCGGTGTG
>DSEO01000279.1 GCA_011056635.1 Bacteroides sp. | reverse complement strand
GATCAACCTGGAATACAGGTACTACCGTCATCACAATACACTGGAAGGCGAGCCGGGGACCATTCATATCGTCAATGAACCGCTCATCCTGGATGATGGGGGTGGAAATCTCCTGTCGAAACCTTTCGCGGACCCGCAGACCGTCATGGTCACCGATCCGTCAGGGGCCATACGCTATAGCGAGGGATCCGATTATTTCGTTAATGTGTTCAATGAATTCCTGGAGATCGTCCGGATCCCGGGCGGAAGGATCCCCCCCGGTGGAGAGGTCCTGGCAAGTTATGATGCCATGCAACCCGGCAACAGTCATTACGAAGCCAACAATCATCAATTCCATGCAGGTCTGACCCTTTTTGACCGGCTTTTCGAGGTTTATTACAGGGGCGGTACCCAGGGATTTCAGGATGTCGAGTCAGCAGCATTCCTCACCCTGAACCGGTACGACCAGCATGTGATCGGAGGCAGGGTCTATTACAGGTTTCTTTCCGGAGGCGTGGAATACGACCGCTACAACTCCAGCCTGGTTCCCTACCGGCGGATCAATTACTTTCTCAATCTGAATTTCAGGATCCGTTCACGATGGATCCTTTCAGCAAACGGTTCCCTGAGGGACTACAGCCTGCTGGGACCGGAGGTGAACCAGCGGTATATAAATATTTCCGGAAGAGCTTCCTATCAGGCGGCCCGGTTCATAACGATCAACCTGCACGCAGGTTACCTGAGCCAGCAGGGGCGCAACATTGATCTCGGGCTGCTTACTGGTCGGCTGGAAGCAGTTTTCAAAATACGTAACCTTTACCTGAAAACAGGAACGAATTACTATAACCGTAACTATACAAACAGTAACTTTACCTATTCGCGGGTTTTTGTCAGACTGGCGAGGGTATTTTAACCAGTAGCTCCATGAAACGTTTTGCACCCCTGATCATCGTCTTTTTCCTGATCATCCTGTATGCATTCAGGGGTCAGGGATCTTCCTCATCCCAGAGTAACTGCCTGGAGTGCCATGCAGACCTGGTACAAAAAAAAGTAATCCACCCGATCACCGAAGCAGGATGCGAATTCTGCCACTCTTCCACAGGAGAGAAGCACCCCGGAAACACTTCCGGTTTCGAATTCAAAGCTGCCTATCCGGATATGTGCACCCATTGCCATGACAGCAAAAACAATATGAAAAGTGTCCACTCTCCGGTGGAGGAGGGTGACTGTTCAATCTGTCACGATCCCCACGGCTCCGGCTATCCCTTCCTGATCCTGGACGACTATTCCGAAAATGCATGCCTGGATTGCCATTACGTGGAAACGGAATCGGCCGTCAGTGTGCACGGACCCGTCAGGAATGGAAAATGCCAGCAATGCCATGATCCCCACCAGACAGATCACCCCAACCAGCTGGAGAAGGAAACGGGAGACCTATGCATGAGTTGCCACAGTGAAGAGATTGATGCCGGAGACCGGAAGGTCAGGGATATTTCAACGGCCCTGGTTCATGGAAACGTGGTGCATGGCCCCATCAAGAATGAATCATGTATCATTTGCCATACCCCGCACTCCGGCGATTACCCTTTCCAGCTGGTGGCCGATTATCCGGTCAGACAATATACAGAAGCGTCTGTTGCGAATTTTGAGCTATGCTTCAATTGTCATGACTCCGAATTGCTGACCGAACCGCAAACCATGCAGGCTACCAATTTCAGGAACGGTGACAAAAACATGCATTACCTGCATATCCAGGGAAACAGGGGAAGGAACTGCAACCTCTGCCACAATG
>DSEO01000171.1 GCA_011056635.1 Bacteroides sp. | reverse complement strand
CCGCTGTAATAGGTGGCAACCGCAAAATCTCTGTCCAGCGGATGCAGATAGGTGATCACTCCATTTTTCAGATATTCATTCAGGTCAGGGTCCACGAAGGATCTGTTCACCTCACCGGTCACCAGGTCCAGCAGGAAAATCCCCTGATAATAGGTGGCCACCAGCAGCCGGCCGGTATCGAACCTGACAAGTCCGCTGATATTCATTTCACTGAAATTATCACCCCCCGTGACCACAACAAATGAGTCGGCTTCCAGCCTCATCAGGCCGCTGCTGTAATCGCCAACGTACAGCTCATTATCAATGAAATAAGACAGAAATGCATGATCGGGCGTCTCAATCATTTTCAATTCGCGCTCATCCGGTTCGTAAACGTAGATCATGGGAGGAGAACAGAAATAAACCCTGTCTTTTACATAATAGGTTTTCCAGATCTCGCCGATACGGAAACCAGGTTCTTCATTCCGGATGGTATCCGAGAGCGTCCGGTACTGTAAGTCCCCGCGTCCGTCAGGGGCCAGGTACCCGAATTCCCCGTCCGCACCCACATAGACGATCCCGTCGTCGCCGGTGACAAGTGACCTCACATAAGGATTATTGGGCAGGGGAATGGTCCGCCATTCCACGCCGTCATATTCCAGCACACCCTTGTCATTGTTGCCGATGTACATGATGCCCCTGAAATCCTGCGTGATGCACCAGTTCTGTTCACTTCCCCCGGTCACATAATGCTCGTAGTTGGAGATAATGGGAACTCCGTACCTGTTGGGCTGCGCCTGCAGGAGCATGAATAGCGACTGAAAGAGGATGATGCATATGCTTCTGGAATATCTGCTCATATAGGCGCTATGATCAACCTAAAATATTGAAAATATGTGTACGTAATCGTGAAAAGCACTCTTTTTTTTCACCATTCTGGTATACGGCCGCATGGATCATTTGGTTTATCAAATGGATATTTATAGATTTCAATTCATTTATTTGGACTGGTGAGATCCGGAAGTGTATACGTGATGCTTGGGATGCTAATGGTGGCGGGGACATGCCACCTGGGGGCGCAGGAAAAAGCAACCGGGATCCCGGCAGGGGGGAGGACCGACTTGATCGGACTGCATTACGGGCCGGAGGGTTTCATTTTCCAGGCAGCGATCAACACCCTGTACGTGGAGAGATCGGGCATGCCTTCCCCGGCCCTCCATCTTTCGCTTCCGGGATATCTGTCCACCGGCAATGAGGCGGGGCACCCTGCACTGCCCGTGAAATCCATCCTCCTGGAAGCACACGGTGGAAATGATCTCCGGGTCCGGATCACCGAGATGGATTCGATGGTAATCGATCTGCGACAGCACGGGTTCGAGGAGCAGATCGCCCCGTGGGAGCCTTCCCCGAGGAAAGGCACAATCCCGGCGGAGCCCCTGGCAAACCATGAAATATACGGGGTAGACGCATGGGTGGGGCCCCCGCTTCTGACCGTTGATTATGGCGGGATCATGCGGGGACTCCCTGTCAGCACCCTGTACTTCTCTCCGTTCCGTTACCATCCCCGAAAACACCAGATCAAGGTCTATTACAACGTACGTGCTGTCATTGATGCTGGCGGACCATCCGGGGGACCTGAAATCCCGTCGCTGGCTTTTTCATCTGTGTTTGAAAGGATTGTGCTTCAGCGAAGCGAACAGGTCAAAAAGGCGGTTTTCGCAGAGGAACCCATGACCATGGTGATCCTTTCGGACAGCATGTTCAGGCAGACACTGCATCCGTTTGTCAAATGGAAGACAGAGAAAGGATTCCGGGT
>DSEO01000210.1 GCA_011056635.1 Bacteroides sp. | reverse complement strand
TGCTAAAATGAAGTTGTTTTATTCTTTGGTCGTCGGATCGTGCACCACCAGGGTGCCGTCTGCCAGCACCTCCATCCGGTCGATGAACACCACCCGCTCATCCCCTGTTTCAGCGGTACGTCCGTGGTATACGCACAGCATTTCCGTGCCGTCCGGTGAATAGGTCATTGAATTGTGCCCGGTGCCTGTGACGTTTCCGCCCTTCTCCACATTCTTCTGCAGAACAGGGTTGTTCTGCGCCTTTGTGAACGGTCCGAGCGGGGATTCGGAAGTGGCATACCCCACCGCGTAATTCTTTCCACCGAAAAAGTTGGCCGAATACATCATGTAATAAAGATCGTTGTGCTTAAAAATGTAGGAACCTTCCGTCCACCTGCGGTTCACCTCCCCCGAGGTAACCGAGCGGCTCTCCCATTCAGCCTGTTTATCATTCATGGAAACGGGTGGTCTGAGCAGCAGTAAGGGTTCTCCGATGATCCCCGTAAAATCAGGTTCCATTTCCACCCCGTAAACCCAGCTCTCCTCGATCTCTTCAAATAAACCCTCCCCGCGGGCCCAGTCAGCCAGTTCACTTTTGACAGGGTGCTTGTAACAGGCCCTGGAGTAATAGAGATAGACCTTTTCCCCTTCAAAAAGCAGGTTTGCATCGATGATGGGATAACCGGGATCGAAGACGGGACGGTTGATCAAATCCCTGTAAGGACCCGTTGGCCGATCGGCAACCGCCACCCCGATCCTGAAATTTTCCAGTTCATTGGTGGGATTCACCCGCCAGTCGGCACTGTAAAAAAGATAGAATTTCCCTCCACGCTCGTACAACTCTGGTGCCCAGAAATTGGCAATGCACCAGGAGGTATCCGTATTGCCCCGGTATATCCTGCCTTCATCCTGCCAGTCCTTTAAATCAGCAGATGAGTACATTTTGAACCCATCGGCGACACCGCCCGTGCCCACCATATAGTACATCCCGTCCGATGCTTTCAGGATATACGGATCACCCAGTTTCACTGGCAGCGGGTTTTCAAATTGCAGTTCCTGTTGCTTCTGGCTGCACGAAAACAGGATCGAACCTGTGATCAGTACTGCAAAAAGATTCTTCTGTGTCATTTTTTTTGTTTCAAAATAGTCAATGGCCAGCCGGGAGGCCGGGTTGTGGGTTCACAAACAGGTAATCCCGTACAGCATATATCCGGTATCATTCATCGATGAAACCAGGTCGATGGACGTGATCTCAACTTCCGGCATGGGATTTTCCCAGGTATAGTGATAGAGCTTCAGATCCATTCCCTGATCCTTCACCCTTTCATTCGAACCTTCCCATGCCAGGACAGCGCTGGGAGGGATCACCGAATTTTCCGGGTGGAACCACCAGTCCTCCACGTGCACCTGGTATTGAAGGGTCACCGTTTGCGTTTTCTGATTGGCATAGTGTATCACGATATCGACCACATCGGTACCGGGTTCACTGGCCCAGGCTGAAGAATGCAGGAAACATAACTGGTCAGCCTTTTGGTTGACCGGTATGCCGGTTATCTGCCTGGGATAGCGAATATGCGAGTTTTCATAGGATACATTGCTGGCCAGCTGAATGATCCCCCGCACATCGAATTTCACCCCATGATACGCATGGATCCCTGCAGGCAACGGGATGGTATTGCCGGGCTTGCCGTGGATCTCTTCGCTCAGGGAGAAATTATAGTACGGACCCAGATCTATGTATTTCTTGCTGGCGTCTGATGGCCTAGCCTCGATCGCAAGCAGCGGTTGTGTTCTTATTTTCATTCCGGAAATGTTTTTGGAATA
>DSEO01000139.1 GCA_011056635.1 Bacteroides sp. | reverse complement strand
GTCGAGTTCAGGCGCAGCAATAAAGGTGCAGGACGCATCGTTATTCCATTTAAATCGGATGAGGACCTGCAGCGCATTGTGAGTATCCTCGATAAACCGGCTAAATGAACAGGATCTGCCAGACGATTCTATGCATACTCATTTTCGTTTTGCCTGTTTACGGCCAGGAACCCGACACGATCTTACCGGTTACCGATACCCTCAGCCGCGACGCTGAGGCTATCCCCCCGGATCCCGGTCGGTTCAGCCGGGCGTATGACTCGATCTTCCGGGTGACTGACCCGGTCATTCAGGAACAGGATACCCTCAGCCGGGGACCTGAACCGGTATCCCGGATCTCCAGGCGTGCGCTGAGGACGGCCGACACGACGGAAACGGTCCCGGAACCCGACTTCTCCCATTCTCCCTCCAGGGCGATCATGTATGCGCTGGTGCTTCCCGGTCTCGGTCAGGCCTACAATAAAAAATATTTCAAGATCCCCCTTGTATACGCAGCCCTGGGCGGGGCCGTGTATGCCATTCACTACAATACGGGAGAATACCGGAAGGCAGTTTTGGATTATGCTGAAAATCAGGGCGATGATCGTTACCTGCGGGGCTGGCGAAGATACATGGAAATTAGCTATATTGCGCTGGCGGCAGTGTATGCCCTCCAGGTGCTGGATGCCTACGTGGACGCGCACCTTTACAGCTGGGATGTGAACGAGAATTTGTCCATGCGGATCGCTCCCTCCCTGCAGCCCATGATGGTTTCCCCATCGGGTTTTCAGCATCAGCTGGGGCTTACCTGCAGATTTGAATTAAAAGGAAGATAAGATGAAGAAGAAGACCGGAATCTGTATGATGCACTGGATGATCCCCCTGTTTTTTGTGGCAGCAGGTCTCCCTGCCAGGAATCCCGCACCGGATACCATTCCCGCACCGGATACCATTCCCGCGCCGGATACCATCCTGCCTGTGGATTCTTTCCCGGCGGAGGGGGAGGTCGGACTGAAGACCGCCGAGAACCTGGACAGCATGCTCAACCTGTGGTATGTGAACCAGTCTCTGGAGAATGCAGTGGACGAGAACCTGCCGGGACCGGACTCACTGGTCCCCGATTTTCCCGATTCGGTGTATATGCGGCGACTGGCAGGGATCCCGTCGGTGATCGACCTGACCTATAACCGGATCGTCAAGAATTACCTGGATGTATACACCAAGAAGAGAAGGGAGCAGGTGCGGGTGATGCTGGGACTTTCCGACTATTATTTTCCCATCTTCGAGGAGATCTTCGACTATTACGATGTGCCCTTCGAGCTCAAATACCTGGCGGTCATCGAGTCAGCCCTGAACCCCAGGGCAGTTTCACGGGCCGGTGCGGTGGGGACCTGGCAGTTCATGTACGGGACCGGCAGGTTTTACGGCCTCACCATCAATTCCCTGGTGGACGAACGGCGCGATCCCATCGCCTCCACCCATGCCGCAGCCCGGTACCTGAGGGACCTGTACGGGATGTATGGCGACTGGACCCTGGCGCTGGCTGCATACAATTGCGGCCCGGGCAACGTGAACAAAGCGATCCGGAGATCCGGTGGGAAAAAGAATTTCTGGGACATCTATTATTTCCTGCCCAGGGAGACACGCGGGTATGTTCCTGCTTTCATTGCGGCCACGTATGTCATGAACCATTATCCCGAGCACCGGCTCTCCAGGATCCCGGTGGAAATGCCCCTTTTCACCGATACGATCGTGGTCCGTGAACCGGTACACCTGGAGCAGATCGCGGGGGTTCTGGGTGTCCCGTTGAAACAGTTGCGGGACATGAATCCGCAGTACAGG
>DSEO01000266.1 GCA_011056635.1 Bacteroides sp. | reverse complement strand
TTCCCCGATCCCCGGCCTTTCGGGCAGGATTCCCTCACTCTTATTGTATATGGAGTGTACCCTCCCGCCGGCTGCCCTCACCAGTGAATCGGTGATGGCTTCCAGGCTGCGGAACATTCCCACCGAATGGACCTGGATCACCAGGGCGCCGGCGTAATAATCAACAATCAGTCCCGGAAGACCATCACCCTCCGCATTGATCCATCTGAACACGTTCGTATGCGGGTTGTCTGTCAGCCCCAGATTCCTTCTCAGCTGCCAGGCCTGACCGATCTTCTGATCCCAGAAATGCGGATCCGTTTCCATCCTTTCGAAGCTGAGTATCCTCACGGCAATGGAACCTGCCTGGTAATGACCGGTGGCCAGAAATTCATCCTTGTTGTCGTAGATATCCACCAGCGCTCCTTCCCTGGCCGGCCCGTATATCTTCTTGATGGCGCCGGAGAAGACCCAGGGATGAAAACGTCTCAGAGACTGGTCCTTCCCTGATTTCAATACGATCTTCGTGCGTGTTTCCGTCATGGGTTGAAATGTCTCCTGCCGGATGATATGGAGTCCCGCAGTCTATGATAGATCTCCAAACAGATCCAGGCATCTGTGGCGGCATAACGGACCTGTGCTTCGGTCAGCCGGTCCGCATCCCAGTTGGAAACCTGTTGTGACTTTGAAATGCGGTGGCCCAGCACGATCCCTGCCAGCTTTTTCAGGCCCTTTTCTTCAATACGGAACGCCTCCACATAATCCTGCAGGTCCAGAAAACCGGCTGGATTGAAACGTACGTCGGAAGTGAGCCTTCTCAGGTCATCCTTCAGACCGGATCCGACCTTGAGCCGCTCCTCGCTTGCGAACAGATCCTTCAGTTCCCGCGGATAACCGATCCTGTTCACCCGGATCAGCCATACACAATCCGGCGTGGCCAGCTGGATCAGTGAGGTGGGATACACCTTCCCTTTTTTGAATGAAGGTCTTGTTTCCGTGTCAAATCCCAGCACCGGTTCATCCAGGATCGGACCAATTGCCTCATGGAACTTTTCCATGGAATCGATGATGTTCACGGGACCCTCATACTGGATCAGCGCCAGCTGTGCCACTTCTTCCTTGGAAATCTCTTTCTGAAACATAACCAGTCCTTCTTTAAAAATCCTGTCCCCACCAGTCCTCTTTTTCCCGGGTTTCCAGGTCCGCGCCGGGATCGATTCCGTTCACATAAAGCGGATGCAAAGCGGTCAGGGATCGCAGCAACTTGATTCCCCAGTGCTCGCCGAACCGCTGTTTTACCTCCCAGGCAGCATCACTCATCAGCGCTTCCAGTCCCCGGCTGTAAACATGTATGAAGTCCCGCATTTCCTGGTAAATGTCTGCCACATCCTCCGAGATGGTCTGGGTGACCAGCTCCGACCGGTCAAATTCATCTTCGGTGGCCGGACGGATATAGTCGTTGTGTGCACCCAGAAGCGTGGAGATGCGCTTCTCGATCAGGTTCCACTCCATCTCTGTCACCAGGACCTCCAGGGGCGAATCATTCACCGGCTCTGTCTCCCCGATCCGGATCACGGCTGCATAGATCCGGGAAAGAAGGCTGACGGTACCTTCGATGAACAATCTCCCGTCCACCTCATTCAGCTGCTCCAGGAAACGACAGAATTCATTGGCGGAAGTGACAAATTCCACCATTTCAGCCGAATAGACATACGCATGGAGATGATTGTCCTCGTTTTCCATCTGGCAAAGATAGTTAAAAGCAGGAAAATCACTTTGAAAGATCCGTGCGGGTAAGCCTGAGATCACGGTTGCGGCGCACCTCCCCCTGGTCGATCAGCCATTCCGTCACCCGGATCACATGGTCGGGATCCTG
>DSEO01000380.1 GCA_011056635.1 Bacteroides sp. | reverse complement strand
TGCGGCAGCAGGGCGCGCTGGATGCGGCTTGCATACTCAATGCTGTCTGTCAGCTCTTCCTTCTGTTTCCTGATCTCCGCGGTCCTTTCCTGGATGATCCCTTCCAGGCGGATATTTTCCTGTTTCAGCCTGTGTGTGTAAAGCTTGATGATTCCGTAGAGCAGGAGACCTGCCAGAATCATATACCCGATGATGGCAACCAGTGTGGCGTACCAGGGCCTCAGGATGGTGAAGCTGTAACTGGCGGGAAGACTGACATCCCCGTATACATTCCTCGCTTTCACGTGGATGGTATACTCCCCCCAGGGCAGGTTGGTAAAATCCTTGTAGACCTCCCCGGACCATTCCGACCACTCATCATCAAAATGCTGAAGCCAGTAACTGTAAACAATCCTGTCCTCCTGTTCAAAATAGGGGGCGGCCCACCTGAATTCTATGTTGTTGTACCGGTACCGGATCTCCGGCCGGGTATCTTCAGCCTGGGTCGGATGGATCCTGAAACCACCCTGCTGGTCTGCCACAAAGTTGGTACCGCGATACAGCAGGGAATCGTTATTGATGTATACACTGCGAACCAGTGTCCGGAAAGGCAGCGTATCATTTCTGACGAAAGATTTATCAAAATGATACAGTTCATTGGATTTGCCGAACCAGATGCCGCCTTCAGGGTCACTGAAAAATACATCTGTCGATACGTTTGGTAGTCGCTGGAAGGATTCATCATGAATCACTTCGAGGCCATTTTTGGTCCTCCGTGCCACCAGTTCGCCCCATCCCGTGTGTTCATTCTCGAATGAGATCCAGTAATCTCCCTGCTTGTCCGCATGAAATGCCATGATGTAATTTTTACCTGCGGGGAGAACGCGGTTGTAAATGGTATCCCGGTAAATGGTATCCCGGAAGGAATTATACCGGTAAAAACCGTTTGAGGTCCCCAGCAGGATCTCTTCGGTATCCGGGTCCACGAAAACCATGTTTCTTTCATTGGAGGGCAACCCGTTATCCACGGTGAAGTATTTTACAGGAGTATTCCTGGTTCTGGATGTATCCATGCGTATCAATCCCTCATAACCATTATTTGTCCACAGGAATCCGTATTGATCCATTCCGATTTTCAGCCTTTCATCGGGCAGGTTTCGGATCCTCAGGATTTCCCGCCACCGGCCGGATACGTATTGCAGGCCTGTGACACTCACGCGGCCTGTATAGATTACCTCCGGCCGGTGGGGATCCTGCACGATCTGGTATCCTCCATAATCTTCCCGGTCCTCTGTCTTTTCAGGCAGGTTAAGGACCCTTTCACTCAGGTTATAAATATTCAGGTCCCCATCGATCACCATGGTTTCTGTCGGGGTGGATGCCAGCAGCAATTCCACTCCCGGTTCGGGCCTGAACAAATGAAGGCCCCTTACTTCATATTGAATCTCCGGTATGGGATGGAACCTGGTCTCCACGGATGAGGAACGCTTGAAATAAAGTCCGCCGAATGTGGAGATGAAAAGCCTGTCATTGAACACCGCTATGTCAGTAATGAAATTTTCAAAACCGGCTTTTTCAGTGAATACCCTGAAGGGATTGTTCATTTCCAGCTTGCTGACTCCCTGCCAGTGGGCGATCCAGACAGGACCCGAACCCATCAGCCGGTCATTGGAATACACGTAGGAGATGGTCTGGTTGATCAACCCTTCGGCCTCGGTAATGATCTCCCTGGCTTCCCCCTTCCGGTCCAGGATCACCAGCCCGCTGTAATAGGTGGCAACCGCAAAATCTCTGTCCAGCGGATGCAGATAGGTGATCACTCCATTTTTCAGATATTCATTCAGGTCAGGGTCCACGAAGGATCTGTTCACCTCACCGGTCACC
>DSEO01000310.1 GCA_011056635.1 Bacteroides sp. | reverse complement strand
TGGGACAGGGGGGCGGAGCGGCCGGAGATCAGTGAGGAGATCCCGGCAGCCCTCCTGGAAGCCTTCAAAACAAACCCGGTTGCGAGGGAACACTATTCCGGGTTGAAACAAACACACCGGAGACAGTATCATCTATGGATCAACTCGGCCAGGAGGGAAGAAACGGTCCGAAAACGGGTGCTCGAGGCCATCCGGCTGCTGGAGCGGGGAGAAAAGCTGGGACTGAGGTAATCAATCAACGCACCGATGAGGTCAAAACGGAAAGGGTATGACGTGAATGATGTGAAGGACAGGTTCGTTCTGTTTTTGAAACGGCATCACCTGGTCATCCCTTTCATCGTGAATCATTCCATCAGGAACAGGCACCTGGCCGGTTTGATCAGCAACGTGAAGACAGAGACTTTCTTTGAATACCTGGACCGGGTCCCTCCTTCAAAATACATGGACAATTGTTTTGTGAAAAAAGCCACCACAGAGGGAGAATCCTTCTGGAACTGGTACAGTCATAAATGGAAAGCGGTCCACGAATACTCCGGGATGTACTGGAAAATTGTGCGGTATTTTGTGGAAGAGGAGGATTCATCAGCAGGGAAGGGTCTCATATGAGTAATGGTAAAGAAGTGGTGTTGCTCACCGGAGCATCCGGTCACATGGGCTTCGAGGCATTCAGGATGCTCTGGGAGAAAAGGGACCGGTACGATATCGTGCTGCTGCTGCGGCCTTCCAGGGTCAACAGAAGACGGTTCAGGTGCTATGAACGGCAGGCGGGAATCGTGCCCCGGCGGGGACCCGGAACGGTCCAGGGGAACGGGCTGAAGATCGTATGGGGGGATGCACGCAGCCGGGAGGATGTAGCGGAAGCCTGCAGGGGGATCGACTGGTGCCTTCACCTGATGGCGGTGATCCCCCCGGAAGCCGACCGCGATCCGGAATACACCGATCTGATCAACAACGTGGCCACCGGGTATATCATCGAGGCCATCGAATCACAGGACCCGGAACACATCAGGATGGTCTATGTGGGCAGTGTGGCCCAGTACGGCAGCCGGCTCCCTCCCGTCCACGTGGGAAGGGCGGGCGATCCGCTGCTATCGTGCGCGTACGATTATTATTCGCCATCAAAGAACCGCGCCGAGCTGGCGGTTATGGAATCCCGCATCCGTCACCGGGTATCGCTCAGGCAGACCTTCATCATGATCCCGGATATCTTCTCCCTGCTGGATCCCATCCTGTTCCACCAGCCCCTGGACACATACATGGAGAGCATCACCCTGCGGGATGCTGCCAGGATGCTGCTCAGGTGCCTGGACATGAACGATCATCCGGGATTCTGGCGGAATGCTTACAATGTGTCGGGGGGACCAGCATGCAGGGCCACCTACCTGGAATTCCTGGACAGGATCTACCGGATGATGGGAGTGGACTGCACGCGGGTGATGGAACGCAGGTGGTTCGCGCTGCAGAATTTTCATTGTTGTTTTTTTGAGGATGCCCGCCTGCTTAACGAACACCTTCACCACTGGGACGGGGGAGAGACCCTGGAAGATTATTACCTGCAGGTGTGGGAAGCGCTGCCGTGGTACCTGAAGCTGACAGGCATGCTGAACAGGCGTTTCAGGCCATTCAGGCTGCTGGTGCAGTGGATCACCCGGATGAAGCTCACGAGGCTGGCATTGCGGGAATCCGGTCCCCTGGGATGGATCAGAAACAATGACGAAGGCAGGATCCGGGCATTTTACGGATCCATGGAGGCTTTCCGGAACATTCCCGGATGGGATGAGCAGATGCCCTGCCTGGACCATGACCGGGAATACATCCGGCTGGACCACGGGTACGACGAATCCGCCGGGAAACTTGACGTGGAAGATCTTCA
>DSEO01000114.1 GCA_011056635.1 Bacteroides sp. | reverse complement strand
TGAATGCGATGGCCTCCACCGGGCACTGCTGGGCGCACAGCGTACACCCGATGCAGTCGTCCGTGATCTCATACCGGATCAATTCCTTACACCTTCCGGCGGGACATTCCCCCCGGATGTGGGCTTCGTATTCATCCCTGAAATATTCCAGGGTGGAGAGAATGGGATTGGGCGCGGTACGGCAGAGTCCGCACAGGCTTCCCTTCCTGGTCCATTGGGCCAGCTGCTCCAGGTTCTCCAGATCCTGTTCCGTCCCCTTTCCCGCTGTGATCTTTTCCAGGATCTCCAGCATCCGCTTGGTGCCGATCCGACCGAAGCTGCACTTCCCGCACGCTTCGTTCTGGGTGAAGGTGAGGAAGTATTTTGCGATATCCACCATGCAGTCGGCATCATCCAGCACGACCAGTCCCCCGCTCCCCATCATGGCCCCCACCTCGTTCAGGGATTCGAAATCGATCCTTGTATCCGCCTTCCATGCAGGAACGCAACCGCCGGACGGTCCCCCGATCTGCACCGCCTTGAATTTCCTTCCCCCGGCCACGCCGCCACCGATCTCTTCCACCACCTCCCGGATGGTCATCCCCATGGGCACCTCGATCAGTCCCCCCCTGGCCACCTTCCCGGCCAGCGCGAAGACTTTGGTCCCCCGCGACCGCTCCGTCCCCACCCGGCTGAATGCTTCCGGCGAATTTTTCAGGATGTAGGCGATCTGGGCAAATGTCTCCGTATTGTTCACCAGGGTGGGCTTCCCCCACAGGCCTTTCACCGCGGGGAAGGGCGGGCGGACCCTGGGAAACCCCCTTTTCCCTTCGATGGATTCCATCAGGGCGGTCTCTTCGCCGCACACGAAAGCGCCCGCTCCCTGGTACACGGAGAGCTCAAAATCAAAACCGGAACCCAGGATATCTTTCCCGAGGAGACCGTGCTCCCGGCAGGTCCGGATGGCCTGCTGGACCCTGTTCACCGCCAGCGGGTACTCGGCCCTGATATAGAAGATGCCCGTGGAGGCGCCCGTGGCATAGCCTGCGGCGATGATCCCCTCGATGATCCTGTAGGGATAGGATTCCAGCAGCATCCGGTCCATGAATGCTCCCGGATCTCCCTCGTCGCCGTTGCAGATCACATATTTGATGTCGCTTTCCTGTGCGGCCACCAGTTTCCATTTCTGACCCGTGGGGAAACCGGCACCGCCCCGTCCCCGCATCCCGCTCTCCATGATCTCCCGGACCAGTCCGGCGGGCGATTTTTCCTTCAGCGCCCGGCGCAGTCCCCTGAACCCGCCCCGCTCCATGTACTCCTCTATGTCCACCGGGTTGATGATCCCCCTGAACTCCGTGGCCATGGGGACCTGTCTCCCGAGAAAGGAGGATACATGCTTTTCCCGGATATCCAGCGCATACCTTTCCACCCCGTTCCACCGGTTGTCGTCCCTGGCTGTCTCCAGCACCTGCAGGACCCGCTGGGTGAGCCTCCTGAAGAAATTGCGCGACCGGAAATGGTGTTCCACGATCTGCTCCACATCCACTGCCTTCACCTTCGAATACAGTATTGGCTCGCCTTCCACAGGGACGACCTCCACCAGGGGGACCTGGTGGCACATGCCCACGCAGCCCACATGTTTCAGTTTCACATTCAGCCCCTTTCTTTCGATGGTCTCCTTCACCGCTTCCCGGATCTCATCACTCCCGCTGGCCACGCAGCATGATCCCAGTCCGATCCGGATCTCCCCCTGTATCTCGCTACCGCCGGCATGCCTGAAACGGGATTTCCCGGCGTGTGCCTTCTGGCTTTCAAAGTCGGATAGCACCCCGCTCACGCGGGAGGTGGTCACATGTCCGTAGGTGATCCCGTCGATCTGGACCACCGGTGCCAGGGTGCAGCACCCCAGGCAATTCACTTTTTCGACGGTATAGCTG
>DSEO01000274.1 GCA_011056635.1 Bacteroides sp. | reverse complement strand
GGCCAGTCCCGCTGAAAAGGTTACCGCATGCTGTTCGGCGATCCCCACATCATAGGTGCGGTCGGGCATTTCATCCATCATGATCTTCAGAGAGGAGCCGGTGGGCATGGCCGGCGTGATGCCGATGATCTTTTTGTTGTCCCGGGCCAGTTCGAGGATCGTTTCCCCGAAGACATCCTGGTAAAGGCGCGGCTGGGGTTTGTCGGATGGTACGTGGATCAGTTCTCCCGTAACCCTGTCGAATTTTCCCGGGGAGTGGAAGGCGGTCTGGTTCATTTCTGCCTTGGCGAATCCCTTGCCCTTCTGGGTGATGATGTGCAGCAGCTTGGGGCCCGGGATTCCTTTCATGTCCCTGAGAAGATCGCACAGGTGCAGTACATCATGACCGTCGACGGGACCGAAATACCTGAAATTGAGCGATTCGAAGAGGTTACTCTGTTTGAGGACGATGGATTTGATGGCGGTCTCGATCTTCTGGGCATATTCCCTGGCATTGGGAGTGATCTTGTTCAGGATCCCAAGCAGGGTCCATACTTCGTTTTTGACCCTGTTATACGCTTTGGAGGTGGTGATGTCCAGCAGGTAATCCTTCATGGCACCCACGCTGGGGTCGATGGCGATGTGGTTGTCGTTGAGGATCACCAGCAGGTTCTTCTTCGCATGGCCCGCATTGTTAAGCGCCTCGTAGGCCATCCCCCCGGTCAGTGCCCCATCCCCGATCACAGCCACCACGTGCCGCTCATTTCCTTCATGATATTCATTCCCGGCAGCCATGCCCAGGGCGGCCGAGATGGAAGTGGACGCGTGTCCCACCCCGAAAGCATCGTATTCACTTTCAGATCGTTTGGGAAAACCGCTGACACCCTTGTATTTGCGGTTCGTATGGAAGATTTCCCTGCGTCCTGTAAGGATCTTGTGCCCGTATGCCTGGTGCCCGACATCCCAGACGATCTGGTCACGGGGAGCGTCGAACACATGGTGCAGTGCCACGGTAAGCTCGACCACGCCCAGGCTGGCCCCGAAATGCCCGGGGTTGGCGGATACGATCTCGATGATGTACTGGCGCAACTCCCTGCTCAGCTGCGTAAGCTGTTCCGGCGTAAGATGCTTCATGTCGGCCGGACTGTCGATGGTCCTGAGCAGCGGATAGTCGCCTGTTTGACCCTCCATCTGTAACTGATTCTATGGCAAAGATAAGAATTCTATGCTTTGTTAATATCTTGCCTTCAATTCCCGCCGGTTTTTATGTAATTTTCTGCGATTGTACCGTTATGTAAACAGGATGAGAAAGATCATTTATTTCATCGTTGCAGTCACATTTCTGGGATCCTGCGTACCCGCATCAGAATTCAACCGGCTGAGCAGGAACGGCCGGACACTGCAGCAGGAAAGGGATGAATTGATGGCGCAGAATGAAGCCCTGACGGTAGAGAACAGGGAGATGAGCGCAAAAATTGGTCAGGTTGCACAGCAGCAGGAAAAGTTTGTCCGGGACAGTATCCGGCTCTACCGGGAGGTGGAAGAACTGCAGGAAGAGGTGGCCCAGCTGCAGCGGAGATACAACGACCTGGAAGGAACCCATGAGGAATTGCTTCGGGGAAACGCCCGGGAGACGCGGAGACTGCTCAATGAGCTGCAAACCACCCAGGAAGACCTGGCCAAAAAGGAGCAGCTGCTCAGGGAGCTTGAATCGAACGTGGCCGGCCAGCGCCAGGATGTAAGCCGTTTACAGGCGGAGCTGGAAGCCCGGAATGCCAGGCTGATGGAAATGGAGCAGATGCTCAACCAGAAGGATGCCATCCTGGATGACCTGCGGCGGAAGGTGGCGGACGCTTTGCTGGGTTTCGAGGGACAGGGGCTGTCGGTCACCCGCAGGGGCGGGAAAGTATACGTCTCCCTGGAAGAGAAACTGCTTTTCCAGACCGGGAGCACGGTGGT
>DSEO01000134.1 GCA_011056635.1 Bacteroides sp. | reverse complement strand
GGTTCAACACAGCGTTGATTTTTCCGATGTCAGGGGGCAGGAAGCGGCGAAACGTGCCATGCTGATCGCTGCGGCTGGCGGGCATCACCTGCTTCTCATTGGGAGCCCTGGCTCGGGAAAGAGCATGATGGCAGGGAGGCTTCCCACGATCATGCCCCCGATGTCACTGGATGAATCGCTTCAAACCACCATCATTCATTCTGTGGCAGGAAGGGTTGGACCCGACGAGGGACTGATCCGTTCACGGCCCTTCAGGTCACCACATCACTCCAGTTCACAAATCGCTCTGGTAGGAGGTGGCAGCAGTCCCAAGCCCGGTGAGATTTCCCTGGCTCATAACGGGGTACTGTTCCTGGATGAACTTCCGGAGTTCAGGAGACATGTGCTGGAGGTACTGCGGCAGCCGCTGGAAGATCGGGAGATCCATGTGAGCAGGGCAAATTACAGGGTGGTTTACCCTTCGGACTTCATGCTGGTGGCCGCCATGAATCCCTGTCCCTGCGGTTATTATAACCATCCAGAGAAAGAATGCAATTGCGGTCCGGGCCTCATCAGGCATTATCTTTCAAGGGTATCCGGTCCCCTGCTTGACAGGATCGATATACACATGGAGGTGGTCCCTGTGCCATTCAGGGATCTTTCCGCACATTCCGTCGGAGAGAGTAGCGAGTCCATCCGTGGAAGGGTCATTGCGGCCAGAAAAGTCCAGAAAGAACGTTTTTCCGGGATCGAAGGAGTTTCAATCAATGCCCGTATGGGGCCCGATTTAAGGAGGAAGTACTGTATGCTGGACAAAGCCGGACAGTCGATCATCCGGATGGCCATGGAAAGGCTCGGACTCTCCGCCCGGGCTTATGACCGGATTCTGAAAGTGGCCCGCACCATTGCCGACCTGGAAGAAACCGAAAACATCATGGCTTCACATGTGGCCGAGGCGGTCAATTACCGCAACCTGGACCGTGAGGGGTGGTCCGGATGAGTTTTAAAAACGAAAAACTCTGTGAGCGTATTGAGGAATTGCTGAAAGTGGTCGATGATGCCACACCGCTGACGGACAAAAATATGGTGGAACTGGAGATTATTTCATTGCTTGTCGCTGAATACGAAGAAAAATATCACCCCATTGAGCTACCTACCCTGATCGAGATGGTGCGCGAGCGCATGTCTGAGATGAAACTGTCCCAGAAAGACCTGGCCGAGCTGCTGGGAGTGAGCCCGCCCCGCATCAGCGAATACCTGAACGGTAAATCAGAACCCACTCTTAAGGTGGCCAGGCAAATGTACCGCAAACTGGATATTGACCCGGAGATTTTGCTTGGATAAGAAAGTCTTCCCTGCGGTGGAATTTGACAGTGTGCTATATCTTTCACATTGTTAGGGCTCTCTGAGGGTGCTGCAGCTATCCCATATTGAATAACATATTGATCCTTCCTCCGGAATTCCAGCCGATTTGTGATATTGAACAATCTGAATTAACTTGTGAGTAGGTTGATCTATGGCTATTTGATGAGGTTATCTTGGTGGTTTCTTTTCATTTATTATTTTAAATGAGGAAATTACGTGGGGATTCCGAATTGCTAATATTTACTTGGAATGATTTGATTTCAAAGATTTGGAAGATATATAACCTCAAAAAAAATATGCGCAATAATGGGATGGATCTGCGATGTGCTTCATATATTGGGTAGATTGGTAGTAACAAAAAACATAAAGTGTCCATCATCAATATGAGAAAGGCACTCTTAAATATAAGATTAATATTATTCACTGGTCTGTTGGTTTCAACAGTTCTGAGTGCGCAGACCTATGAATTAACGGTAAGTATAAATCCGGAGAGTGGCGGGAGTGTAACGGTTGATCCTGCGGGTCCATACATTTCTGGTACGACGGTTACGCTAACTCCAGTGCCTTCGGCCGGGTACAGTTTTACGAGTTGGTCAGGAGGGCTGACCGGTTCTG
>DSEO01000184.1 GCA_011056635.1 Bacteroides sp. | reverse complement strand
TTCTGGTGGGGCAATGCCGCGGTGGGGGTCTACGATGCCGCCCAGAAAGTGATCATCCTGTCCAACCGCCTGCTGCTCGTCCTTTCCAGGGTCTTTTTCCCCTACCTCACAAAGAACCTGGAAAAACACCGCCATTACCTGCGGATCAGTCTCGCCGTCAGCCTGGTCATCGTACTGGGCTACCTGGTTTTTGCCGGACTGATCGTGAAGATCCTGTATGCACCGGAATTTGAGGCGGCCAGGCACCTGATCCGCATCATGGCCATCAGTCCCGTCATGTTCACACTGATGCACGTATACGGCACCAACTATCTGATCATCATTAACAAAGAGAAGGTCCTCCGGAACATCACCATCTTTTCATCGGTGGCGGGACTGGCGGCAGCCCTGTTGCTGATCCCCGCTCTCGCGCAGACAGGCGCTGCCATCACCCTGGTCCTCTCCAGGTCCCTGATCGGCCTGCTGTGCCTGTTCTACGCCCGCAGGATCATGCTCGCATTGAGGCCCGTGGGTCAGCCTGTGATCGGCCATTGAAACTGAATTCATAACCAATTAAACGCTTATGTTGGCAATACATATCTATGAGAACGGGTATTCGGACCGGTGGGTCCGGTACTGCGAGAAGAACGATATCCCTTACCAGCCCGTGAACATCTTCGATTCGGACATCATCAGCCGGCTCAGGGAACAGGGGGTAACGTTGCTGCTGTGCAACCTTTCCCTGACCGACCACAGGAATGCGCTGATCTCCATGGAGATCCTGATGGCCGTCCAGAAAGCGGGCATCCGGGTGTTCCCGGACCACGATTCCTACTGGCACCATGACGACAAAGTGGCCCAGAAATACATGTTCGAGGCCCTGCAGATCCCCCATCCCCGGAGCTGGGTATTTTACAGCGGGAAAGAGGCCCGGCAGTGGCTCTCCGCCGCCTCCTACCCCCTGGTTTTCAAGCTGCGGGGCGGGGCCGGATCCTCCAATGTGTCCTCCTCAAAAATTACAGTCACGCCAAAAAGTATGTCCGCCGGATGTTTGGCAAAGGCATCAAGCCCAGTCCCTCGGTACTGAACGACTACAAAACCCGGCTCAGGGTCCACTCGAAACGGAAGGATATGGGCGCCGCCCTGAAACGGCTGCCGAAGACCATCCTGGGTATCATGACCGTCAATGCCAGGAAACCCCGGGAAAAAGGGTATTTCCTGGTGCAGGAGTTCATCCCCGGCAATCCTTTCGACACCCGGGTGTTTGTCATCGGCGATCGCGCCTATGCCTTCAGGAGGATCGCCAGGAACAATGATTTCAGGTCATCCGGAAGCGGAGAATTCGATTTCGACCATACCAGGGTGGACCAGCGGGCCATCACCCTGGCCTTTGAAACCGCAAGAAAGATCGGGGCACAGACACTGGCCTGCGATGTGGTTTTCGACAGGGAGAACCGGCCGCTGATCCTGGAGGTGTGCTATCAGCAGACCGCACTACCCGCCTACAGGGCAGAGGGATATTTTGACACTTCCCTCCGTTTTCATCCCGGTCACTTCTGGCCCGAGGACATGATCATGGAGTTGGTGCTGGATCAGCACAGGGAAATTTTGCCGGAGCCCGTCAGGCATGAAGGATAAGATCACCCTTCGGGGTCTCGCGGCGGGGACCTACCTGTTCAGCGTGCCCGTGTTCTCTTTTTCGGCAGAACTCGGGCTCAATGCAATTCCCCAGCTCATCGGGGCCATGCTGGTGGTTTATGCCGCGGCGGACCTGATCCTGACCGGGGAGATCCGCAGGAATGTGCCCCTGCTGCTCTATGTCCTTTTTGCCCTGTGGAGCATCGTCCCCGCCGTCTTCTCCGAATTCACGAACCAGATGGGGAGCGGGACCACCCTGATCAAGGTCATGCTGATCACCGCCGCCGTGTCGGTCCTCGTGAAGACCCGGATGGATTTTATCGTCAGCCTCAGCCTGTTCTTCCTC
>DSEO01000017.1 GCA_011056635.1 Bacteroides sp. | reverse complement strand
GCTGACCTGGTATACCACCTCCTCGTGCTGCTTTCGGCAAGGGGGTACGGGATCGGAGATGTGGAACAAGTGTTGCGGGAGCGTCATGCGGGATAAAGAATTCCCGCGTTGACCCGGACCTGTTATTCCTGTTTCATGATCGCTTCGATCTCCGCAATTTCCCTGGGGGCATACCTGGACAGGTTCAGGTTTCCGTCGGCGGTAATAAGTATATCATCCTCGATCCGCACACCGGTATTCCTGTACTGCTCATAGACAGGACTTATCTGTTCGGCAAAGGCGGCAAGTTCGCTGCTGTCAGCTTCGCTGCCGAAGATCTCCGGGAGCTGCTCCAGTCCCCGTTCCCTGAAATAAAGACCGGGCTCAATGGTCAGTACCATCCCCGGTTCCAGCACCCTGCTGATGATGGAATCACCGGGGGTGTGTTGCATGAAATGGCTGAAACTGCCCCCCATTTCACCCACGTCATGCACATCCATGCCCAGGAAATGAGAGGAAGGATAGAGGATATAGAATTTGATCTGCCAGGGGGAGTGGCGGTCGGTGATCAGCCCCAGTTCCGCCAGTCCGTCGACAAGCACCTCTTTTGCGGCCAGGTGGCCATCCATGAACATATTTCCGGGCTTCATCCGTTCGATGGCGGCCCGCTGGGCATCCAGCACAAGCTGGTAAATGGTTTTCTGCGGTGCGCTGAACTTTCCGCTGACAGGAATGGTGCGGCTGATGTCGGCGGTGTAACAGCCGTATTCCGCTCCGATATCCATGAGCAGCAGGTCTCCGTCTTCCATCTTCCGCATATTCTGCTCGTAGTGCAGAATGGTGCTGTTGGGCCCGGATCCCACGATGGAAGCAAATCCCGGCATGGCAGCACCATAACTCCGGAAGGTGCCCTCGATCAGGGCCTCCATTTCAAATTCGTATTTTCCCGGGGTACAGGCCTCCATCACCCGGGTGAGTGCTTCGGCGGTGATATTGCAGGCTTTCTGCAATCGCTGCACTTCCAGCGAGCCTTTGATCACGCGCATTTCATCCACCAGCTCCCCGATATGCCTGAACTGGGCGGGAACTTCCTTCCCTGCCAGATGTTGAATCCGGTCCACGAGGGAATGATCCGACCCATCCAGGTAGACTGGGTATCCCGAAGACAGGATCTCCGTGAGCCAGCTCCGGAAGTCGGGGTCCTCCAGGACCCGGTCAGCTCCGAACCGGGCTTTTACCTCCTCCGCGGAAGCAGGCGCTCCCTCATAGATCATCGACCGGATGGTGCGGGGGGGGAGTGCCAGCGTGTAATGATCGGTCTCCACGTCACTCAGAACGGCAAAGGTCTCCGGCATATCGATCCCGGTGAGATAGTAAAAGTAATTGTTGGGGCGGAATTCATGCCGGTTGTGGCTTTCCCGGTCCGATGCGCAGAGGATCACATACCCCTTGTCCAGCATGGACAAAACCCGGTCGCGCCTTTCCATGTAGATACCCTGGTGGGTCCGGTCATCCTGCAGGTCCGAAGGATCGATGCCGACGGGAATATTCCGCGAAAGAGTGCCGGGTTCCCTGCAGCCGTTCAGCCAGGGCAGCAGCATCAGGACCCAGATATATCTGTTCAGGCGGCGCATGACTGCAGGTGGGTCATCACGCGAAGGAAGTAATGGTAGTGCGGATGATCTCCGTGCATTCCCGGATCTGCTCCTCGTTGATTACCAGGGGAGGGGCGAACCTGATGATGTCCTGGTGGGTAGGTTTGGCAAGCAAACCGTTCTCTTTGAGTGCCAGGCAGACATCCCAGGCGGTTTTGCCACGGGTGGGTCTGATGACCATGGCATTGAGCAATCCTTTTCCCCGGACCGTTTCAACCATGGGCGAATTGATCTCCTTCAGCCGGGTGCGGAATATTTCACCCAGTACCGTCGCATTTTCTGCCAGCTTTTCTGTTTTGATCACTTCCAGGGCCGCCATGGCCACTCTGGCGGCGATCGGGTTCCCCCCGT
>DSEO01000271.1 GCA_011056635.1 Bacteroides sp. | reverse complement strand
TTTTTTTATGGACAATATCCAGGTACTTGCCTTTCTATTTCTCATCACAGGCGCTGTGACAACCCTTGCATTGGGATACCCGCACCGTGTGCCCGGCAGGATATTGTTGATCGCTTCAGGGGCCGTTGTATTCGGACTGATGCAGGTGCCGCAGCTCCGGTTTGCACTGGAGGGCCTCAGATACAGGGGGGAAACACTGATAGAATCCAGGGATACCCCCTATGGGAATCTGTCATTTACCGGGCAGGAGGGACAGGTGACCGGTTACCTGGACCGGTTCCCCGTACTGCAGTCTTACGACCTGGCCAGGGCCGAGGAAACAGTGCATTATCCCGCCCTTCAGCACCCGGATCCGGATTCATTCCTGCTGATCGGCGGAGGCTTTTCAGGAACTGCTCCCGAGGTGATCAAATATGAACCGGCAGTTTTTGATTACTGTGAAATCAATCCCTGGATCTACCGCCTGGGCAAAAAGCACCTTTCCCCGGGCGGACCGGACGCTTTCAGGTTTATCGGGATGGATGGCAGAAGCTGGCTGATGCGTACTGGTAAAGAACAGTATGACGTGATCATTGCCGATGTGGGAGATCCCCTGACCCTCGGGTGGAATCGGTATTATACCCGGGAGTTCTATCAGCTGGTCAAATCCCGGCTGTCTCCGGGCGGCATCTTCGGGATACAGCTTTCCACCGGGGGCAGTTATGTGAACCTGGAGGGCAACCGGGTCCTGGGTTCCACTTATCACACCCTTTCACAGGTGTTCCCCCATGTGACGGTGGTCCCGGGATTTGCGACTTATTTCCTTGCTTCGGAAGATTCACTTTCACTGGATTATCCCGGACTGCTGCAAAACCAGCCCATATCCACCACCTATGTGCACCCCGATTACCTGGATGTGGGACGTCTGGAATTTGATCGGGACCAGCTGCTGGAACGGTTCCAATCAGAAGATAAAACGGTCAACCGGGACCTCTGGCCCCGGATATTCTACATGAGCATATCGGGATGGATCACAAGGGCCGGTGGCAGGCTGGGTGCGGCAGGCATCTTGTCGGTGCTGTTGTTTGTGCTGCTGCTTTTCATATATCCTCCTTTGAAAACCGGAATGTATCTGGCAGGATTTACCGGTGCGGGAATCCAGATCATTCTGATCATGGTGATGCAGTCACTTTATGGGTTTGCCTATATGGTTGCGCCCGTCATGATCACCCTGTTCATGGCCGGACTGGTCGCAGGTACTGTGTCGTGGAAATATATCTGGCACCAACCGTCCACCTCTGCCTATACAACGCTCCTATGGATCATGGCCATCCTTGCGGCAGCAGGCGTTATTGTACTCAAAACGGAACAACTTTTCATAAACCGGATCCCGGGTCAGTTGTTGATAGGCCTGCTGAATTTTCTGCCCGGAATGGTGGTGGGATCGGTATACGGACTTTCACTGGCCCTGTCGGACCAGGAAGGATCATCGGGGATAGGCAAGCTCTACAGTGCCGATCTGGCAGGAGCAGCGCTGGGCACCTTTATCCCTCCTCTATTCATTCTTCCCATGGTAGGCGTATCGAATACACTGATACTGTTCTGTGGCATCAATGTTCTGGCCGGCATCTACATACTTGCCCGCCGCCGGAAACGTTAAAAGAGAAAGGAGAGAGACGACATGGATAAGAGAACTTTCATCAAAACCGGTATCTGCGGTGCGGCTGGCGCATTGATCTGTCCCCCTGTATCAGCTGCTGCGGCTCCCGGCAAGCCCTGGAAATGGAGCCGGGAAGCCATGTACCAGACAGAAACCCCCAGGGGAGTTCGCTGCCTGATCTGCCCCAATGAATGTACCCTTGGGGAGGGAGAACTGAGTGACTGCCGGAACCGGAGAGTTTATAACGGAAAGCTCTACAGCATCGCCTACGGAAATCCCTGTTCCATCCATGTGGACCCCATCGAGAAAAAACCTTTGTATCATTTTCTGCCCGGGACCAATGCTTTTTCCATTGC
>DSEO01000219.1 GCA_011056635.1 Bacteroides sp. | reverse complement strand
TATTTTTTTACATACAATTTATCACTGAAGTCGTCAAATCCGAATTTCTTCAGGATCAATTTCCAGTCCCTCTCAATAAAGTCGAAAGCATAATTGCATTCCACAGCTTTGAAAATGAACCTGTGATGCCCGGGCATATCATCCAGGCTGAACTCCGACCAGTCCAGGATGATCAGTTTTCCTCCCGGTTTCAGGTGTTTGTGTGCGTTCCGGATGAGTTGTTCTCGCACTTCTTGTGGAAATCCGTGGATCACAAAACTTATCAGCACTTTATCGAATTGTTTTTTGAGATCGAATGGGGTATCCACCCGCTCCCGGATAAAGCTGATCCGTTCGTCACCTGCATGTTTGGCCATGAACTGCTTTTGCATGACCGGCGACAGGTCGAGGCCTGTGATGCTACCATCTTTCCCGATATATTCCGCCATCAGTGTGGCATTCTTGCCCGAGCCACATCCCATGTCGAGGATCCGGTCACCCGCTTCGATATCCATATCCCGCACCGCCTGCCTGATGAACCTGTCATACCTCCCGAAAGAGATCGAATTCATGATCCGGTCGTAGTGCCTGGCGATCATCGGGCTAAGTTCTATTTTTGATTCGGCATACAGCTTGTTTCCCATATTTCCTGCGTGTTAATTGATTGTCGTTATGCAAAAGTACGGTGGTTGGAAAGACGGAACAGTGACTTATGTTACACAGGCTGCCTTTCCCTGAGGTTTTGAGAAAGAAAGTCTCATTCAGGCTGTTATGAATCAAAATCAAAAAAAGTTTAATAAAGGTACAAAAATAGATTAATATTTGTACCTTTATTGTGCAAAAGACTCAAAAATGACATTTGAAAATGATCCAGAGAAAAGTCATATCAACAAGCAGAAGCATGGCATTGACTTTGACGAAGCCCAGTCACTCTGGCTTGATTATAACAGAATTGAGATTCCTGCAAGGACAACCGGTGAAACGCGGAGATTGTTAATTGCGCGGTTGGATGACAATATCTGGTCTGCGGTATTTACGATGCGAGAAGGGGCTATAAGAATCATTTCAGTGCGAAAATCAAGGGAAAATGAAAAAGAAATCTATTACAGCGAAAGAATTTGATTCTCTGTTTGATCAGGGTAAGGATGTCACCGAACATCTCGATCTGAACAGTGCGAGAAGGCACGGTCTGGAAACCAGGCGTGTGAGTGTGGATTTCCCTCAGTGGATGATTCACAGGCTGGATCAGGAGGCCACCAGGCTTGGAGTTACCAGGCAATCGATCATCAAGTTCTGGATCTCCGAGAAGCTGAGCTCGGCATAGGTGGTTTCTGGCACGAAATTAATATCTTGGTCATAAAAAATGGAGTACAGATATCTGGGACATTCAGGTTTGAAGGTTTCGACGCTCACGCTGGGTACGATGACCTTCGGCGGCAAGGACAGGTTCTCGAAACTTGGCAACATTGATGTAAAAGAAGCCAGGGAGATCATACATCTCTGCATAGATCACGGGATGAACCTGATCGATACGGCAAACGTCTATTCTTACGGCAGGTCTGAAGAGATAATCGGGGAAGCCCTTGGAGGCAAAAGACCCGGGAATGTGCTGATCTCCACAAAAGCCAGGATGGTGGTCGGAGACGGCCCCAATGAAAGCGGGTTTTCCAGGTACCATCTGATTCAGCAATGCGAAAAAAGCCTGAAAAGGCTCAAAACAGACGTCATTGACATCTATTACATGCATGAGTGGGATGGTGCCACCCCGCTTGAAGAGATGCTGGAGGCCCTGTCCCACCTGATGCAGCAGGGCAAGATCAGGTATGCTGGCTGTTCCAATTTCTCCGGGTGGCATATCATGAAAGCGCTGGGCATCAGCAGAGAACGCAACCTTCCGCGTTTCGTCACCCAGCAGATCCACTATACCCTGGAAGCAAGGGATGCGGAATACGAACTGCTCCCCATCGCGGTGGACCAGGGGGTGGGGGTACTGGCCTGGAGCCCCCTGGCGGGTGGATTGCT
>DSEO01000342.1 GCA_011056635.1 Bacteroides sp. | reverse complement strand
AGCAGCCCAGATCGGCCCATCCCAGGTCATCCACCAGGATGAAGAGGATGTTGGGCTGCGATTCCCTGCTGTGAGGACCACTGCAGGAGGCAGGTCCCAGGAGCAGGCAGGCAACCAGAAAAGTTATAAGGTGCTTCATGAGTCCTTTGCTTCAATCAGGTCATTCTACATATTTCGTTGCTTCATCCCAATCATCCGTCCGAAAGGAAGATGCGGGCAATAAACTGGTATCGTAGAGGGTCCCGACCACCCAGTTGCGCCACGCATAACGCACGGCCACAGGCTCCTGCACCCTGTCGCTTTTCACAGAAACCTCCCTGCGATTGACAATGGTGGCACTGGCAGGATAGAACAACCTGTCCTCGCCCGCAATCTCAAATCCCTCCAGCATGCCAAACGCATACAATCCGGCCTCGGCATTTTTGAATTTCAAGAGAATTCCGCCGTCTTGCAGCTCGTGTGACTCATACACAGGTGAAGCGCCGTCCACCGCAGTATAACCATACGTCTGCTGAAGCGCATTGAACAGCAATCTGTCGGCCACCTCTATTTTTTTCGGTGGATGGATGCAGTATTTGTCCCCGATATCCATTGTAATGGCGATACCCGAATTGGGGATCAGATCCAGACATTGCAGCTGCGCTTCGCGAATAAAAGCTGAATTCTCAGCAGTCTGAAACAGATCATTGTTGCCATATATGTAAGGGGCAATCTGGACATAATAGAAAGGGAAATCCCCGATCTCCCAGCGTGTCCGCCAGTCCCTGACCATCGCAGGAAAGAGCTCTTTGTATCTTTCGGGCTCCATTCGGTTGGATTCACCCTGGTACCAGAGCACTCCTTTGATCGCATAGGGGAGCAAAGGATGGATCATCCCGTTGAACAAAGCTGTCGGGATATGATTCGTCCTTTCCGTAATGTCCACATCTTCCAGATCAACCTCCTGATTTTCGCTGATCACTTCGCTGCTGATCCAGGCCTGAACAGAACTGCCGCCCCAGGAAGCATGGATCATGCCCACCGGCACATTCAAAATCTCCTGTAGCTGCTGTCCGAAAAAATATGCTACAGCACTGAAATCCGGAACGTTCTCCGGAGATGCCTGTTGCCAGGCTGTGAATTCTTCAATATCCTGTAACGGAGTCTTTGAACCGACCCTGTGTACCGTAAACAGCCGTAAATTTGGATTATTGGAATATGCTATCGCCATATTGGAACCAAATGTGGGTTGTCCGTCATAGCCCCGGACAGGTTGCTGCATATTGGATTGTCCCGAGCACAACCAGACCTCACCGAATACCACGTTCTCCAGTGTGATCTCCGATGTTTCGCTTTTGAGCCTGATGGTCTGGGGATCCATGCTGTCGTTGGTTTTTACCTCCACCTGCCAGTTGCCTTCCCTGTCGGCCTGCACATTCAGTGGTTCTCCCAGCCAGGAAGCCTCCACGGAAATCTTTTCCCCGGCGTCAGCCCAACCCCATAGCGTGACCGTTGTATTACGCTGTAAGACCATGTTTGAAGACACCAGGGCAGGAAGCCTGATTTCTGCATGAATTGATTGTACACATAACAGAAAAAACACTGCTAATAAGGAATTTAAGATTACTCGTTTCATTTTTAATAGATTATTGGGACGAACATGATATTTGGACTTTACGAAGTGCATTGTATATACCTGTCAACCGTTTACAGGGAGATGCCAATGGATTTCCCCACAGTCCGGATGTGGGAGGCAGCCAGCCGGTACTCCCCGGCAGTCTCCAGGTGCTCCATCATCAGCGGGACATCCTTCAGCCTGGACAGCTCTCCCAGGAAAACGGGATAATCCAGTTTCCCCATGCCGGGCCTCACCTCTTCCAACTGGGGGATGTAATTGTCCTCCCGCAGGGTAATGTCCTTGGCATGGCAGCTTTTGATGTGGGGTGCCAGCCTGGTGAACATATCCCTGATCAGCACCCCGTTGTTAAAATAATCCCTGGGGGAAGTGATCATGTTGACCGGGT
>DSEO01000272.1 GCA_011056635.1 Bacteroides sp. | reverse complement strand
GGATACGGGAACCTCCACGTATGAAAAGAACAGCAGGCGCATGCTGGAACGGGGAACCGCCGCGCACAATACCTTGCAGGTGGACGGACTGGACTCTTCGGAGGTATGGGGAGGATTCCGGGTTGCCCGGCGCGCCTCGATCATCCACCTGCATGAAGAAAGGAACACCATCGGGGCGGGACACGACGGCTACAGCCGCCTGGGGATCACCCATTACCGCCGGTTCCAATTCGAACAGGACAGCCTGCAGATCACCGATAAACTAACCGGGCGCAATCAAAAGGAAGGGACCGCCCGTTTCCATTTTCATCCTTCCGTTCAACCTGAGATCGAAGACCACACGGTCCGGTTCCGGGGTGGTACCATCAGATTTACCGGTGCAGGGGAAGTGTCCATGACTGAATTCCAGTACGCCCCAACATTCAATAACCTTCAGCCTGCAAAGGCAGTGGAGGTCCTTTTCACCGGCAAGCTCAGCACAACAATCACCTTTAATCAGCAATAGAAAACAATGGCGAGAATCGGCATTATCACCCAGGTATACAAACCTGAAATCGGGGCGGCCCAGAACCGGCTTTATGAAATGGCGACCGGACTGAAAAGTTACGGATGGGAGGTATCCATCATCACTGCCATGCCCAATTACCCGCACGGAAGGATATTTGACGGATACAGGGGAAAATTCTTCATGAAGGAGACCCTGGATGACATGGAGGTGAGAAGATACTGGCTGTATCCTTCAAACAGCGGAAAAGCACTGCCCAGGATGCTGAACTGGATCTCATTCTCCATTACCGTGCTGTTCTCCCTGCCCTACCTCAGGCGGAAAAAATTCGATTACCTGGTCGTGCAGAGCCCTCCCCTGTTGCTGGGGATCTCCGGCCAGATCCTTTCCCGCTTCGCACGCACAAAAATGGTGCTGAATGTATCCGACATCTGGCCGCTGACCGCGAGGGAACTGGGGGCCATCTCCGACGGATTCATATACCGGAGGTTCGAACAGATCGAGCGGCTCCTCTATCGCAGGTCCTTCATGCGCCTGGGACAGTCACAGGAAACCATCGAACACATCGCAAACCACAATCCGGAAAGGACCTTCCTGTTCCGCAACGGGGTAGATGCTGCGCGGTACAGACAATTTGTCACCATGAACAACAAGCGGAAAACACCTTCCATCGTGTATGCAGGACTACTCGGCGTCGCCCAGGGTATTGTGGATATCTGCAGGGGCATTGATTTCAGGGAGCTTGGAATGGAGTTTCACATATACGGCGCAGGCCCGGAACAGAAGAAGCTGGAGGAGTTCCTGGCCGCCCATCCCGACCGGGGCATCCTCTACCACGGTCAGGTCCCCCGTGAGGAAGTCCCCATGGTCATCCCTCGGTACTCGGCCACCCTGATCCCGCTGGTGAAACACCTCCCGGGGGCGGTCCCCTCCAAGATCTACGAATCCATGGCCGCCGGTCTGCCCATCATCTATTCGGGAGAAGGTGAAGCCCGGAGGATCATCGAAGAATATGACCTGGGCTGGACCTCCCCCGCGAAGGATTTTGAAGCCCTGAAACGGAACATTGAAAAAGTGGGGACCCGCGGGGAAGAACTGGAAAGGAAGCGGCAGAACTGCCTGGAAGCCGCGGAAAAAGTCTTCAGCAGGCCTGCCCAGGTGGAAAAACTGAACCATTACCTGAACTCGTTCATGACCTGCGTGGAAGATATCAAGCAGATACTGATCCTCAGAGACACCGCCAGTCACCAACCGGTCCGTCTCAATGGCAGCAGCAACGCAGCGGCTGGTCACCCCGTTCAGGATCCCTCCACTGTTCACACGGTTGGCCCCGGACTGGTCCCTGATTTCAGGGAATACAGGTCCACCCGGGGGCTGTGTGCCTGCAGAGAGCCCGCTGACTGCTCCAAAAATTATAATCGTGCAGAGGTGGAGACTTCTCAGTCAGGATATACTTCCACTTCATAAGGCCTTGATCCGTCTGATCCGTCCATATATTTT
>DSEO01000098.1 GCA_011056635.1 Bacteroides sp. | reverse complement strand
TCCCGGACGTCCTCAGATTGCAGGACATGGCCGTACAGTTCCCTGACTTCCCCGGGAGAACGTTCGAACACCGGCAGCAGGGCCACCTGCCCTTCGGTCTTCACCACCGGCAGTTTCGTGACCGTATATGACCTGATACCCACTGCCGCCACGATGGCCATTGACAGGGCAAGGATATAACTCACCAGGATCCCGAACCACTTGGGCTTGATCCAGCCAAAGAGGAGCGCATACAGCTTGCCTCCCGGTTCGCCTGGCAGGAACATGGGAATGTCGGCCATGTATTTTTCATAGACACCGGGAGCTTCATTTTTCATCCGCCACTCTTCATTCCTGGCAAGGATGTAGTAGACATAAAGCATGCTGACGAAAAAGATAAGGATTATGAACCGTGGCCAGTACAGGAGTAAACCAAAACCGGAAATGGCGAGAAACAGGTATTGGGGATGTCTTATTTTTGCATAAAAGCTGAAGGTGACCACCCCTCTGCCGGTAAACCGGCCCCAATACAAGGGAACCGCAGCCATCAGAAAAAGAACCAGACCAATGACCAGCAGCACCTGCAGATAGGATATTGCGAGAATCACCGGATCATCCAGGAAAACCATGTGCGGCAAAAAAAACTCCGTAGTCCAGCTCGTCAATCTTGATGAGCCCAGGAGATTGAGTATCGGCGCGTACACGGAATAAAAATAGAGGGCAAAGGGTGAAATCATGATAATGATTTCTATGCCGATCAGACAGTAGGCGAGTATGGAACCGTACAGCAAGAACTTCTGACCTTTGTTGGCTGACATATTTATGACCTCTGGTATATCGGAAGCGAAACTTTTTTGTTTATTATAGCATAATCATCCGGCGATAAACATGAAACATCGCGGTACCATTTCTGCCTCGCTTTTTCGGCTGAAAAAACTTTGAAAATCATCTCTTTCATGGCATCCTGTCACCAGGGGCAATCTGCTGCACACATTGTTTTTTCCGCTGAAAATTGGAAATGCCTCCGATGTTTCAATGCAAACGAGCGAAAGGGCATCTTTCCATGGTGACAGGTATGGTTGAAAACAGAAAAAAAACGATCCTGATAGCTGATGATTCACCGGAGAACCTCCATGTTCTCTGCCGCATGCTTAAAAGCAGATATGAGGTCCTCCAGGCACTGAACGGACATGAAGCTTTATCCAGAGCCGCCTCCCACCCGGAACCGGATCTTATCCTTCTCGACATCATGATGCCCGATATTGACGGATTCGAGGTTATCCGTCAACTCAAGGGGAACAAAAACACCAGGAATATACCTGTTATCTTTGTTTCAGCCCTGGGCAATACCGAGGATGAAGCCAGGGGACTTGAACTCGGAGCCGTTGACTACATATCAAAGCCGTTCAGCATCCCGGTGGTAATGGCCCGGATCAAGACGCACCTGGAACTCAAAGGGTACCGGGACACTCTTTCCCAGGATGCCGACGAACGGAATATGGAACTTGACCTTACCCTTGCGCACCTTAAAAAAGCGTACATGGAACTCAACGAGGTGCACAACCAGATACGCTCATCATGGATCGAAACAATATACCGCCTCACCAAAGCAGCGGAATACAAGGACGAGGAAACCGAAGACCATATCAGACGGGTGGGGTTATATACCAGGGAGCTTGCCCAGGCCATGGGTATGGACAAGGAGTTTGTCGAAACGATCTATTACTCTGCGCCGATCCATGACATCGGCAAGGTGGGCATACCCGACGAAATCCTGCTCAAACCGGCAAATCTGACCCCGGAAGAAGCAGAGATCATCAAGAGCCACACCACCATCGGCGCCAGGATCCTGGAAGGATCCGGTTCCTCTTTTCTGAAAATGGCCAGGGACATAGCCCTGTCCCACCATGAACGGTGGCGCGGCACCGGATATCCTTTCGGGCTGTCAGGCGAAGAGATCCCCCTGCCGGGGAGGATCATGAACATCGTCGACCAGTACGATGCCCTGCGAAGCCGTCGACCGTTCAAATCTTCATTTTCCCATTC
>DSEO01000028.1 GCA_011056635.1 Bacteroides sp. | reverse complement strand
GCGGGCTGCCAGGATCTTCCCCCATCCAGGGAATAGGCGATGTTTTGATCCGGCTGATCGGCCGATTCGATACCCACGCGGACGATCACCTCCGGTTTCAGCCATCCGCAGGCAATGCCATCCGTGTTCCCGAAACGGGGATTCACGAAACAGTCAGCCGCGGGCCGGTCCAGGTCATCGTGTACAAACCCGCAGTAATCGCCAATCCCCGAAAGTACCTGTCCGCCTGCGGGGGGACTCAGCAGATCCAGGGGCACCGTTTCCTCGATCCCGGTGCTCATGATGTGCCAGGTGGTGGGCAGTCCCCGGTCCGCACCGGTCAGGTTGAACGTCTCATGTCCCCCGTAACCCGTGGTGAACAGCGCATGGTCCGGATCGAAGGGATCGATCTCCACGTCGAACATCCAGTGTACCCCGGTGTGGCGGACATAGGGGGCTAAAGAATAATCGAATTCCGCACCGCCGGCAAACAGGGGGATCCAGGTCTCGCCACCGTCGGTGCTCCGGAACAGTTCCTCACCCCCTGCACTGTACCGGTGATAGGTGCTGACAATGATCGCATCCGGATCAGAGGCATCCGCCGAAACGGCCGCATAGCCGAAAGCCCTGCCGTTATCCGGATCGGGCCGGTCGGGGGTGATCTCCTTCCAGGTATCCGTTTTTGTGTCCAGTCTCCAGACCCCTCCATCGCGCATGGGCCAGGGTCCCGGATTGGTGCCGTAGGTGACGTACAATGTCCCGTCGGAAGCCAGCACCCCGTGGGTGGGCCTGAATTGTGTGGGCTGTCCCGGCACCGCATGCCAGGTCACGCCCCCGTCAATGCTCCGGAACAGGTTTTCCCTGCCCATGAGGGATACTCCTGCATAAATCTTGTCGCTTCTGCTATTTCCTCCTGCTGCAGGATCGAACAGGACGAAGATGATCCCGCTTCCCGCTTCCTGGCGGCGACGCCAGCTGTTCCTTCCATCAACCGGTTCCGGTAATGCCTCCTGTACATCGGGAAAACTTTCTACGGGTGACCAGGAGAGGGCCCTGTCCGTGCTGCGCCAGAGCCCGTTATGCCTTGTCCCCAGGTAAATGATCTCCCCGTTGAGGGGATCGACGGCCATCCGCTCCCCGTTCCCGCGACCATTTTCGTTCCCGCCCATCTTGAACGGAACATCGGTCCGGCGAAAGGTGATCCCACGGTCGGCTGACCAGAGGATGGCCCCATCGGGTGTGGACGGATTGGTATAGGTGCCGCAGGCCATGTAGAGCCGGTCAGGATCAACGGGGTCCAGGGCGATGCTTTCCACGCCCATCAGGTTGAGGTCTTTGTAAGGGATCCAGTCCAGCAGGGGCTCCCATTCCGCTATTTCCGGGTTCCACCGGTAGCCGCCTCCCATGTCGGTCCGGCAGTAGCGCAGACCGGGTTCGTTGGGATGGAATACGAATCCTGTTACAAATCCGCCTCCCACAATCCGCACATTTTTCCACGTGTAAGGCTCCGATCCGGTGAGTACCTGTCCCCGTAACTGCGGGAGGATGAAGGTTGTGCAGAGCAGCACCGAAACGATCGCGGCAATTGTCCTCCGGTGGTTCATCTCAGTCAGCGTACGTCCGGATCTTCCAGGTAACCCTTCCGTCCAGGGGATCCTCCGTCAACCGGTACTTGTTTCCCGAAAGCTGCAATGCGATCTCATGCAGCTCGTTGTCCTCCGGCAGGCAAACCAGTCCCCCGGCTGCCTGGTTTCCCGTGGTGTAAACCACCAGGTCCAGTCTGGACCAGTCCATCTCCATGGTGGACTGCGCCAGCTTGATGTGGGGGATGACAGCGCCGTCACGGACCAGGACGATGATGTCCAGCTCGCCTTTTTCAATATGGTGCCAGCCTGCAGGATATGACCGGCCCGTCTGGTAGTCGATCCATGATCCCGGGGGAAGGTAGACTTCCCTTCCGTCTCCGTTTGTCAGCAGGGGAGCGACCAGCATGTCCGAGCCGAACATATACTGGTCCTCGATGAGCCATGCACCCGGATCATCCGGATAATCCAGGAACAGGGCGCGGACCATG
>DSEO01000025.1 GCA_011056635.1 Bacteroides sp. | reverse complement strand
GGTCATGCTGTTCCTGATCCTGCTGGTCCTCCTGGTCGGACGCATGGAAAAATTCGGCACCTTCTTCAGCGAGCAGGTGGTGTATCCCCTTCAGCAGAAGGTGGCGGGCACTTTCGGCGGCGCTCTCCTGTTCTGGTTACTTTTCGCCGGATCACTGGCCATTGTGCTGCTTCTCCTTTACATATACCGGAAAAGGCTGGATCATTTCATCGTGGTCCGGAAAAGCAGGGACATCATCAAAGGGATTCTCGAAGGACTGAAGACCTTTTACAGGATGAAACACAAATGGGAATTTGTGTTCCATTCCTTTTTCATCTGGTTCAACTATATCATGATGACCTGGGTGGTTGTCTTTGCACTGAAGGAGACCACGCATCTCACTTTCATTGATGGGATATTTCTGCTGGTGGTGGGCGGACTGGGAATGGCTGCCCCGGTAACCGGCGGATTCGGAGCCTATCACTGGATCACCTCCAGGGGACTCGTATACGTGTACGGTCTCCCCCTTGAGCTGGGAGGGGCCTACGCGATCCTCACCCACGAATCCAACTCACTTTTCACCATCTTGCTGGGTTCGATCTCCTATACCCTGATTCTGTTATCGCGCAAAAAAGAGCCCGGATACAAACCCGGACTTTCCCGGGCCATTCACGCAAATTCGGATGAGAACATTTGAAGATATACAGCGCAGGATCATTTCGGTTGAAGAAGCCGGCAGGATCTTCACCCCTTCCTTCCGGAAGCGTCACCGGATCGTATTTACCAACGGGTGCTTCGACCTGATTCACCGGGGTCACGTTTACTACCTTTCCAAAGCCGGCGAGATGGGTGATGTGCTGGTGGTGGGACTGAACAGTGATGATTCCGTCCGGCGGCTGAAGGGGACCGGCAGACCGCTGAATCCGCAGCAGGCAAGGGCTGAAGTGCTCGCTTCACTGGCATTTGTGGATTATGTCATCGTTTTTCATGAAGATACCCCGCTGAACCTGATCCTGAAAGTCCGTCCGCACGTGCTTGTGAAAGGAGGGGACTACAGTGCCGGAGATGTGGTGGGTTACCGGGAGGTGATCTCATGGAACGGAAGGGTGGAAATTGTCCCGCTGCTTGAGGGGTATTCCACGAGTTCAATGATCGCACGACTTTCCTGAACGGGGTTCGGATCGATTGATTAACTTTATGCCTGATCAAACCCGGTATGGCCAAATCAAAATCGGTATATGTCTGTCAGAGTTGCGGTGCCGAGTCACCCAAATGGATCGGCAGGTGCCATTCCTGCGGAGCGTGGAACACCTATGTGGAACAGGTGATCACGCGGGGACGCACCTCCCCGGGAGAAAGCAACAGCTTCGCGGTGCCGCATCCGCTTGAGGAAGTGAACCCCGACCAGGTTGAGAGGATGGACCTGATGAACGAAGAATTCAACCGGGTACTGGGAGGTGGCATTGTACCCGGATCGGTGATCCTGATCGGCGGGGAACCGGGGATCGGCAAATCCACCCTCGCGCTGCAGGTGGCCCTGGACCTGGGCAAAAAGACACTGTATATCTCCGGGGAGGAAAGTCCGCAGCAGCTCAAACTCAGGGCAAACCGGCTTGGCAGCAAGGGAGGCGCGTGCCTGGTTCTGGCGGAGACCAGCCTGCAGGCGATCATTCCCCAGGTTACGCAGATCAAACCTGACCTGCTGATCGTCGATTCCATCCAGACGCTTTTTACCGAAGAGATCGAGTCCGCACCGGGAAGCATCTCCCAGGTGAGAGAATGTGCCGCGCGACTCCTGAAAATGGCCAAGGAGACCCATATCCCCGTGATCCTGATCGGGCACATCACCAAGGAAGGAAGCATCGCCGGCCCCAAAGTGCTGGAGCACATTGTGGATACCGTGCTGCAGTTCGAGGGTGATTCCCACCATCTTTACCGGATATTGCGGGCAAGTAAAAACCGTTTCGGGTCCACTTCCGAGATCGGGGTGTTTGAAATGACCGGGGAAGGACTGCGCCAGATCAGGAATCCTTCGGAACTGCTCATTAACCAGCACCCCACTGACCTCAGCGGATCG
>DSEO01000023.1 GCA_011056635.1 Bacteroides sp. | reverse complement strand
GATCTTGACCTAACTTAGCCTAACCCAACCTAACCTAACCTAACCTAACCTAACTTCTAACATCTAACCTAACCTAACTTCTAACACCCCTAACGCTTGCGAAGCAAGCATAACACAACATGCCATCGATTCAGATATTATATGAGGACAACCACCTGCTGGTGGTGAACAAACGGGTATCGGATATCGTGCAGGGAGATCAGACGGGTGATCCGTCCCTGGACCGGATCCTGAAAGATTTTATCAAAGAAAGGGACGGGAAGCCGGGGGAGGTGTTCCTGGGGATCCCGCACCGGCTGGACCGGCCTGTGAGCGGGGCGGTGGTCTTTACCAAGACCAGCAAGGCGCTGAGCCGGATGGCGAAAATGTTCAAGGACCGGGAGGTGATAAAGATCTACCATGCCATCGTGGACCGCGCCCCGGTTCCGGATTCGGGCACGCTGGAACATTACCTGAGCAGGAACACGAAACAGAACAAATCCTATGCCCACGACAAGGAGGTTCCCGGTTCCAGGCTTGCCGTGCTGCACTACCGCACACTGGCATCATCGGACCGGTACCACCTCCTGGAGATCGAGCTGGAAACAGGCCGGCACCATCAGATCAGGGCCCAGCTGGCAGCGGTTGGATGCATCATCAAGGGCGACCGGAAATACGGGGCGGCACGGACCAACAAGAACGGGGGGATCAGTCTCCATGCCAGGTCCATTTCTTTTGTCCATCCTGTAAAAAACGAGCAGCTGGAAATCGTGGCGCCCTACCCGAAAATGGATATATTCCCGGTGTTCCGGGCTGGTTAGTGGCCGGTCCTCCGGGTTGATCAATCTGCGCCGTCCAGCGTGAAGGGAAGGGGCAGCAGGTCGGTGGACTGCTGAAGGACCAGGATCTTTTTGCTTCCATAGAGGATGACCTCGATGGGTTTTCCTCCCCGGTGTTCTTTTTCAAACAGGACCTGCCTGCATGCCCCGCAGGGCGTCACGGGTTCTTCCTGGACCGAACCGTCCCGCACCGCCGCCACAGCGATCGCCCTGACAGCCACTTCCGGATACCGTGAGCCGGCATAAAAGAGGGCCACGCGTTCGGCGCACAGTCCGGATGGGTAAGCCGCATTTTCCTGGTTGTTACCAGTGATGATTTCGCCGTTTTCCAACAGGACCGACGCACCTACATGGTATTTGGAGTACGGGGCATAAGCATCACCGGCGGCTTCGATGGCTGAATTCACCAGACTGACATAATGACCGGGGAGTTCATCCAGCTGATCGTAGCAGGTGTAACGGATCTGAAAATCGCATTGTTTCATTCCGGGTGGGTTTTGGACCCCCAAAAATACAGATTTTTCATTCACTGCGGACAATCCGCGAGGCCGCAGGACGTTCTTCCATTACACAGGCCTGACCGGTTGTTAAAAACTTGCAGACGAAAATGGCTTTTAACTCCCTAATTTTACGGAAAATATCGGAGAGGAATGCAATGAGAAGGTCGATCTGGATCTTTGCGGGGATGGTATTGCAGTGTGTGGTATTCGGACAGGCAGACATAAAAATGTCCAGGGACGATTATATCAGCACATTCGCAGATCTGGCCATGCGCGAGATGGCCAGGGTGGGGATCCCGGCCAGTATCACCCTGGCCCAGGGCTGCCTGGAATCCGATAACGGGAACAGCAGCCTGGCTGTCAGGGGTAACAATCATTTCGGGATCAAGTGCCACGACTGGAAAGGGAAGACCATCCATAAGAATGATGATGCATGGAGGGAATGTTTCCGTTCCTATCCATCGGCCTATGATTCTTACTGGGATCATTCCCAGTTCCTGTCCACCAGGTCCAGGTATGCCTCCCTTTTTCAGCTGAATCCGGATGACTACAAGGGATGGGCACACGGACTGAAAGAGGCGGGCTACGCCACCTCTCCCGATTATGCACGGCATTTGATCCGCATCATCGAGGAGAATGAATTGTTCCGGTATGACCAGCTTGTCCTGGAGGGTTGGGTGGATCCCGGGGATAAAAGCGTTATGGCCGTCCGGGACGGTAAGCCGGGCTCGGGGGACAG
>DSEO01000175.1 GCA_011056635.1 Bacteroides sp. | reverse complement strand
GGATATTTATTATCTGTTTACTATACTTTCTAGGTGCTTTTTGGGATAATAAATATCCCTTAAGAGACATTTAATATCAAAAACAACATCAAAACAGTTAATAAATGGATAAAAAATATCCATCCCGGAATTTTTGAATTGACATCAGCCCTATCTACCATATACCAGGAAGAACTCATCATAATTCCCATTTGAACTGCTGCCACAGACAGGCACAGCCGCGGTCATCACTGCGTAAGTCACAATCATCGGGGTGCAATAACCGGCGGTATCTCTAACCGCTGCTGAAATTCTTTTCTGCGAAAATCATTTAGGCAGCTCACCGGAGATACCGCCCGGGAACAATACCCTGAAGCAGATGCGGTCATCGCTGCCTAAGCTGGTGCGAAGCAGCAGGTTCAGCAGCGATACCGTATACTGCGGAAGGCACAGCGGCGGTCAGGGTTCCGTCAGGAACGAATGCTGCGGAAGGCACGGCCTGATTCTGCGCGTAACCAGCTAAGCCGGCTGTGAACGAATCCCTGAAACCCGCAGGCTAAAATTCACGTAGGAAGACATATCCAATTTATTAGTAACTTCGGATGTCCTGTTAATTCACCCGCGGTATGAGCGAAGAGATCCTGAAAGCCCTGATGCAGCTGTTCGCCATCGTTGCCCGGCCGGAAGGCGACGCAACTGACCGCCGCCTGGTGGTGGAATCCTTCCTGAAAAGACAGCTCAACCAGGAACTCGTGGCCGAATACCTGGAGGTCTTTGATGAGTTCTACCGAAAGCATGTGGAGGAGGAAGAGGAAAAAGTGACCAGGAAACAGCGTTTGCTGGCCAGGCGTTCGGTAAGGGTCCTCAGGATCTGTACGGCCATTAATGAAGAACTGGCGCAACCCCAGAAGATCATCGTGCTCTTCCAGTTGCTGGAATTTATTAAAACAGAGACGGAGGAGGTGACCGAACAGGAGATGGAGTTCGTCACCACGGTGGCCGACACATTCAACATCCCCGGTGAAGATTATGACCTGATCAGGAATTTCGTGTTGTCGGACAACCAGCTGGAAGACACCCCCGACTACCTTTTGGTGGACAATAAGAAAGGGATCCCTTCGGGTAAGCAGGTCAAGCATATTTACAGGGAGAACCTGGTCGGCCAGATCCGCTTCATTCACATCCGATCTTCCAACCTCTATTTTGTGAAATATGTGGGGCAGGCGGAACTCTACATGAACGGACAGCTGCTGGAACCTTTCAAGACCTATCCCCTGACCACCGGATCTTCGTTGCGGAACCAGCAGATCGCCCCGGTATACTACAGTGACGTGGTTGCATCGTTCGTGGGGGATATGGTGAAATCGAAAATTGTATTCGAGGCCAGTCACCTGACCTACAGGTTCAAAAGCGGAGCGATCGGTCTCCATGATGTGGGATTCACTGAACGGTCGGGGAGACTGGTAGGGATCATGGGTGCCAGCGGCGCCGGCAAAACCACCCTGTTGAATGTACTCAACGGGACCAGCCAACCTACCCGGGGGGAAGTGCGTATCAACGGGATCAATATATACAGCGGTGATCCCGACATCGAAGGGATCATCGGTTATGTATCCCAGGACGACCTGCTCATCGAAGAGCTTTCCGTATATCAGAACCTTTATTACAATGCGAAGCTCTGTTTCGACAATTACAGCGAAGTGCAGCTGATGGAGACGGTCCACCGTGTCCTTTCCAACCTGGGCCTTTTCGAGATCAGGGATATCCAGGTGGGTACACCGCTGAACAAAAAGATCAGCGGGGGCCAGCGCAAGCGGCTGAACATTGCACTGGAACTGATACGGGAACCTGCCGTGCTCTTCCTGGATGAACCCACATCGGGACTATCAAGCCGGGACAGTGAGAACATCCTGGATCTGCTGAAAGAACTTTCATTCAAGGGCAAACTGGTGTTTGTGGTGATCCACCAGCCTTCCTCGGATATTTTCAAGATGTTCGACAGGCTGCTGATCATGGACAAGGGGGGGTACCTGATTTACAACGGGAACCCCATCGATTCCATCATGTATTTCAAGTCCAGG
>DSEO01000331.1 GCA_011056635.1 Bacteroides sp. | reverse complement strand
TCCGCTGAACTGCGCCACCGGCATGATCTCGATGGTATTGATTCCCAAATCCTTAAGGTAATCCAGGCGTTTACAGACCCCATCGAAATTCCCGTCCTGTGAGAATGTCCCCGTATGAAGCTCATAGAGGATCATGTCGGTCAGCGGAATATTATCCCATTGCCCGTCGGTCCATTTGAAATCATCCAGGCGGATGATCTCGGATGACCCGTGCACACCATCGGGCTGGGACAGCGAAGCCGGGTCGGGCAGCGGATCGCCACCGTCGATTTTGTACTTGTAACGTGTGCCCGGTTCAATTTCATGCAGCATCTTTTCCCAGTAACCGTGTTCCTTCCTTTCCATCGGCACCGCTTTTTCTCCGGGGAAAATGACCAGGCTAACAGCCCCGGCATGCGGGGCCCAGGTGCGGAAAAGGCACTGATTGTCACGGTCAATTACGGGATAAATGGTCTGATATGTCATCTGTATTCATGGTGAGTTATTGCGGTAAAGATTAAATTTATGAAATTTGCGGTTTAACAAAGGTATGGATATATTGTTTGTAGCAAGAAGAGATGATAGACTATAAAGGGACCATCCTCCCGGGTAAACCCTATCCACTGGGAGCGACTTATGACGGGAAAGGTGTGAATTTTGCGCTTTTCAGTGAGAATGCCACGGGTGTGAAATTATGCCTGTTCAATGATCCTGCCGATTCCCGGGAATGCGAGCATGTGAATATGGAGGAAGTCACCGACTATGTCTGGCATGTCTTCCTGCCGGGGATCAAACCGGGACAGTTATACGGTTACAGGGTGTATGGAAGATACATGCCCAAAAAGGGGATCCGTTTCAATCCCCAGAAACTGCTGATCGATCCCTATGCCAAGGCGATCCGGGGACGCATCGAGGTAAAGGACAGCATGTTCGATTATACATTCGGTCCGAATGTAAAAAAGAATGTGTTTGAAAAGAATATCCTTGACAGCTCGGCGGAGGTGAACAAATCCGTTGTGATCGATACAGCCTTCGACTGGGAAGGGGTCCGGAGACCCGAAACACCCATGCACAATTCGATCATCTATGAATTGCATGTGAAAGGCTTTACCGCCAGTCATCCCGGCCTGCCCGAGAATGAGCGGAGGACCTACAGGGGCCTTGCCAACCCGGTGATCATTGATTACTTCAGGAATCTGGGTATCACAGCCATCGAGCTGATGCCCATCCACCATTTCATGCATAACAAGTACCTGCTGGAGAAAGGGCTTTCCGATTACTGGGGGTACAACTCCATCGGTTACTTCGCTCCCCATGCGGAATACAGCGCATCGGGGATGTCCGGGGAGCAGGTCACGGAATTCAAAGAAATGGTGAAGGCCTATCACCGTGCCGGGATCGAGGTGATCCTGGATGTGGTTTACAACCATACCGGGGAGGGGAACCACCTGGGTCCGACCCTGGCTTTCCGGGGGATCGACAACCGGAATTATTACCGCAGGGAACCGAAGCATCCCCTGTATTATACCGATTACACCGGTACGGGAAATACGCTGAATATGCTGAGCAGCAGAACCCTGCAGCTTGTGATGGACAGCCTGCGGTACTGGGCCACCGAGATGCAGGTTGACGGGTTCCGGTTCGACCTGGCTTCCGCCCTGGCCAGGGGGCTGTATGACGTGGGAAAGTTGTCCACCTTCCTGGATACGATCCACCAGGACCCCACCATCTCCCAGCTCAAGCTGATAGCGGAACCCTGGGACCTGGGGGAAGGGGGTTACCAGGTGGGGAATTTCCCGGTCCTCTGGGCCGAATGGAACGGCAAATACCGGGACTCTGTGAGGAAATTCTGGCGGGGGGATGAGAGCCAGGTGAATGAGCTGGCCTACCGGCTCAGCGGAAGCAGCGACCTGTATGCGGATACCGGGAAGCGCCCCTCCTCAAGCATCAACTTCGTGACGGCCCATGACGGATTCACACTGCACGACCTGGTCTCCTACAATCAAAAATATAACGAGGCCAATGGCGAGGACAACAGGGACGGGGAGGACCACAACATCAGCTGGAACAGCGGGGTGGAGGGCCCCACCGATGATCCGGAG
>DSEO01000167.1 GCA_011056635.1 Bacteroides sp. | reverse complement strand
GAAGATCTATGCGGCTTTCTGCGGGAAAACAGGACAGATGGTCAAGCGGGCCGCACCGGGAGGGGAAGGTTTTTCGCTGGATCATTTTTCAGGGGAGGCGGTGCAAACCTACTTCGGGAGATTCAGCGAAGTTTTCGGTAACTCCAAGGAGATCAGGTCCTTTTTCAATGACAGCTATGAGGTTTACAATGCCAGCTGGACTCCCGGCCTTTTCTTAACATTCCAGGCGCGTAGGGGATACGATCTCCGGGACCATATCCGGGAGCTGGCAGGGGAGGGTGAAGAGGAAACGGTGACCAGGGTCAAGTGTGATTACCGCCTGACGCTGTCGGAATTGCTGCTGGAAAATTTCACCCTGCCCTGGGCCGAATGGGCCCACAAGCGATCAGCCCTGACGAAAAACCAGGCCCATGGTTCGCCGGGAAACCTGATCGACCTGTATGCGGCTGTGGACATCCCGGAATGCGAGATATATGGCCACAGGTATTATCCGATTACGGGATTGAGGCAGGATTCAGGTGACCGGATGAATGACGAGCCCGATCCGATGATGCTTAAGCTGGCCACCTCTGCTGCGCATATTACCGGGAAGCAGCTTGTATCCAATGAGACATTCACCTGGCTGGGAGAGCATTTCAGGGTATCGCTGTCACAGTGCAAACCTGAAGCCGAGGAAGCTTTCCTTGCAGGGATCAATCATCTTTTTTACCACGGTACCACCTATTCACCGGTGGAGGCTCCGTGGCCGGGCTGGCTGTTCTATGCATCGGTGAATTTTGCGCCCTCCAACAGCTTCTGGCCGCACCTGGAGGAACTGAACCGGTATGTAACCCGTTGCCAGTCGGTGCTGCAGCAGGGGAAACCGGATAACGAGGTGCTGGTTTACTGGCCGGTATTCGATATCTGGAGCAACCCGGAAGGACTTGAAATGCAACTCACCGTCCACAATATCGGTGAGTGGCTCCATTATGACCCGGTCAGGAAGATGGAGCATATGGGCCACACATTCGATTTCATCTCAGACCGCTTTCTTGTGGATGCCGGAGTTCAAAACGGGGAAATTATTACTGCACCCGGGGTGTTGCCCTACAAAGCCCTGGTCATTCCCGGCTGTGCATATATGCCGCCGGAAACACTGGAGAAAATACTGCAGATGGCCCGGGACGGCGCGGTGGTGGTCATGGAGCAGTTTCCGGGAGATGTTCCCGGGCTGTTCGATCTGGAAAGCCGGCAGGCAAAATTCCATGCATTGCTGGATGAGCTGGCCTTTGAAGAAAATGAAAACGGGCTCATGGAATGCCGTGTGGGGAATGGGGTGATCCTCTTATCGGAAGATTTCCACAATGCACTTGATTCCAGGGGGATCCATGCGGAAGAAATTACCCGGTACGGTTTGAAATACTCCCGGCGGGCCATGGAGGACGGCAAATATTATTACCTGGTCAACCATACTCCGGATCATCTGGATACCCTGCTTCCCCTGAATACATTGGCCCGTGCTGTGGTGATCATGGACCCCCAGTCCGGGGAAGCCGGTCTGGCACATATGGAGCAGGCGGACGGCTCATGTCAGGTGAGGGTGCAGCTTTCATCGGGACAATCGCTGATTCTCAGGACCTGTGAAGGAGATATACCGTTACAAGATTCATGGAAGTATTATCAAAGAAGCGGGGATCCTGTCTTTGTCACGGGTCCGTGGACCCTGGAAGGGATCGAAGGAGGGCCTGAGATCCCGCAGGTGGTACGCATGGAGCGACTCACTCCATGGACGGGACTGGGAGACACTGCATGGAACAGGTTTTCCGGCACAGCCGTATACAAAACCACTTTCGAAATGCCGGCACATTCGGCGGATCAATACCAGCTCGAGCTGGGTGCGGTCTATGAAAGCGCGGGCGTGTGGCTCAACGGAGAAAAGCTGGGGATCTGCTGCAGCAATCCGTTTACCATCCGGGCAGGGCACCTCCTCAGGGAGGGCAGCAATGAACTGACCATCGAAGTGACCAACCTGATGGCAAACCGGATCCGGTACATGGACAGGAACAAATTGGAGTGGAAGAAATTCCATGACATCAATATCGTGAATAT
>DSEO01000136.1 GCA_011056635.1 Bacteroides sp. | reverse complement strand
GTTATATATTTGCGTTAGATCATTAAAGCAAGCCGGATGATGAAAAGACTCACAAAGGCGGAAGAAGAGATCATGCTGGTCCTGTGGAAACTCAGGGAGGCTACCATCAGGGATATGATACAGGAACTTCGTGACCCGGACACTCCCTACACGACCGTATCCACCGTGGTCAGGGTGCTGGAAAAGAAAGGGATCGTGCGACACAAAGCGGTGGGGACCACCTACCTCTACCGTCCCATCCTTCAGAAGAAAGAGTACCTGAAGGGTTATCTTTCGGGAATTGTCACCAGATATTTTGACGGATCTTTTTCAAACATGGCTGCGTTTTTCGCCAGGGAAAACGACCTGGACCTGTCGGAACTCCGGGAGGTGGTCAGTGACATTGAAAGCGAACTGAAAGAAAACGGGAACCATGAATGAGACAATCCTATATCTTCTGAAGGTTTCGGCAGGACTGGGGATCATTTTTATTCCCTACTATTTCCTGATCAGGAACGATCCGGACCTCCTGCTCAAACGTTTCTACCTACTTGCAGGACTTTTGGCTGCATGGATCTTTCCGCTAATCACCTTCCGGAAGCCGGAACTGTTTTCCGGTCTGAACCCCACCGTCTTCATGGATCCTTCCACCCCTTCTTCCGTTCCGGATTTAACGGGTTCGCGACCAACCGGCCTGCAGGGTGTTGATGCAACCGCCCGTCTGTCCATAAACTGGGTCCAGCTGCTTGCCGTGATATATCTGGCCGGACTGCTACTCCTGCTTGCGAGGAACATCTGGCTCCTTCTTAAATGGAACCGTACATGGAAACGTTCCAAGAACGGTGATGGCACCGCACTCGCAAATAATGACCAGGTTTTCAGTCTGTTTACCAGGATATTCATCCCTGCTTCCCTCCGGGATCATGCAGATTTTGAAACCGTACTTCTCCATGAAAGAGCACACATCCGGCAGCTCCATTTCATCGATCTGATGCTGATGGAGTTCACGTTGCTGCTCACATGGTTCAATCCCTTCTCATGGCTTATTTCCAGGATGATTAAAGAGAATCACGAACATCTGGCCGACAGGCAGGTTCTTTCGGCCGGTGTTAACCCTGCCCGTTACAGGGCCCAGTTGTTGAACCTAACACTGGGTGTGCCTGTATTCAGGCTGGGCAATCAGTTTAATCATTCCTTAACCTTTAAAAGATTCAACATGATGAAAAAACCAAAATCGTCCCTGAAGGGAATTGTTAAGATTGCACTGCTGATCCCGGCTGTACTGCTGATACTGGGGCTTGCCACCGGTATGTCACCGCAGGAAAAGGGAATCAAAGGCAAGGTGATTTTTTCCGGTACGGATGAGCCTGCTCCCGGAGCCTCGGTAGTCATTGCGGGCACCACTATGGGAACGGTCACCGGTACCGATGGCACGTTCCGGCTCAATGTGGAAGGTGACCCGGAAATTGTGATCTCTTTTGTCGGATTCCAGACCCTGAAATTAAGGGCATCAGAGATCGGCCGCAAGCCTTTGGCGCTGGAACCGAAGGTCTATACCCTTGACCTGGAAGATTTACCTGTGCAGGAATCAAAGAAAAGCGCGGAATCCATTAAAATCCCGGAAGAAAAGCATACAGAGAAAGAAATATTTTTTCTCGTGGAAGACATGCCTTCCTTCCCGGGAGGGAACGCTGCGTTGAAAGATTACATCTATTCAAATCTGGAGTACCCCGAAAACGCAAGGAGTGGGGGCATCACGGGTGAAGTTCTGGTACAATTCCTGGTCACTGCCTCGGGCAAACTACAGGATATCCGTGTGGCCCGGAGTTCCTATGCCGGATTTGACCGGCCTGCGCTGGAAGTTTTTGAAGGTATGCCCGACTGGAAACCGGGACGCCAGCGCGGGAAACCGGTTGCGGTAAACGTCATTGTTCCGGTCCGGTTCAATCCCGGAACGGAATGATCCTGGATAAATAAGCCAATTCAGTGCAGGAGGGTGTCTCGTCAAAGGCACCCTCTTTTACAGGATGCCTGGCAGCACCAAGTTCCCAGCCTCATAAAACCATGTGTTTTACCTACCACAAAATTTCCTCTGATATTCTTTGAGTTGTAGGCTGCACCCGGGATTT
>DSEO01000078.1 GCA_011056635.1 Bacteroides sp. | reverse complement strand
TACCGGGAAGTGGATCATGAATGCAGCAACGGCCTTTCGCATCTCCTCGTGTTCCACTTTTGTATGCGGAGGCGTGCCGGCTGACTCTGCCGGTGCAACGGCGGACAGGCATTGATGGGTGAGCAGTTCGAGTTCACCACCCAGCCTGTTCAACAGGATGAAGCTTTTTTTCTCAAGGAACACCTGCTCCGGGTCCTCTTTCTTGCCGGTCCACTCCCCGTAATAATCGTAAAAGAATGATCCGTTGGAGATGTTGGTGAGCAGCTGGTTGACAGATGCCAGAAAATCGTATCCCGTGGTGCCCTGCACGGGCCATGATCCGGGGATGGTTTCCTCCTTTTCCAGGATCTTTTCCGCAACAATGTAGGTTTGACCGCCACACATCTCCCGCAGCTGATCCAGGTAGCCCGAAGGATCATACAGCCCGTCAACGTGGTCAATCCTGAGTCCGTCCACCACCCCTTTTTCCACCCACGATCTGATGAGCCCATGGGTCCGGTCGAACACTTCCGCCAGGTGTGAATTCACACAGATGAGCCCGTTGATGGTGAAGAACCTGCGGTAATTGATCCGTTTTTCAGTCTCCTTCCAGTGAGCCGGCAGGTAGCAGAGCCGGTCGGTCAGTGATCCCATCCGGTCAGGATCCCGGTTGATCGTCTCCGTACATTGCTCCATGTGCCGGGCGAATTCGGGATCCAGTGCAAATTCACCGCTTATTTCCTCCAATCCATCCGGCCCGGACAGGCGATCCGCTATGCCGCACGCCTCCAGGATATGGGAATAGGCCCGGCGGGATACCGGGTATTCCTGCTCGTAATAAACCAGATCGAAACCCTGTTTCCCGAATTTCAGTTTCAGCTCCCCGTCCCGGATAAGCCCCTCAAGGGATTTTCCGAAGAAAGGAAGCATCAGTTTTTCCCGCATTTCGCTGTCAGGATGTTCCGAAACAATGTCAAAAACCTTGTGGTATTCAGATTCTTTACCGTGAACCAGTACATCACGGATCCATGGATTTTCCGTGGAATAGGCCATGTGATTGGGCACAATATCCTGCAGCCAGCCCATTCTCATTCGGCGGACTTTTTCCGTCAGCTTTTCAAACTCCCGTTCCGTCCCGATCTCAGGGTTCAAACTGAGCGGATCGGTCACGTCATACCCGTGCGTGCTGCCTCTGACGGCCCGGAAGAGGGGGGAGGCATAGATGGTCCTGATCCCCAGTTTGTGCAGGTATCCCAGAATTCTTTCCGAGTCTTTCAGGGTGAAATCCCCGTTGAACTGGAGCCGGTAGGTGGATACGGGATGATAAGTTTTCATGGTTCCGGTCATGCTGAAGTATATATGACAAAGGATCTTCCTTTCATTGCGAACCTGTTGCCTGCGGTCACGGTGCCGGGGCTCGCTTCACCCGGACCGCCCCACTGAACAGATGATGAATCGATGCGTTTTTCCAGTTTGCCCTTAATTCCTGAGGGCACACTCACTCCCTGACTTTCGGTGCTGTAGTTCATACATGCAATGACCCTGTTGGCATCCTGCCATCTTTCAAGGATAAAAACGCCGTCCGTTTCATAGATACTCAGGTGGTGTTTGTCGGGTTTCCGCAACACCGGGTGGTCTTTCCTGAAGCGGATCAATGTTTGATAATAATCGAGCATCGCTTTCTGTTCACTGTTTTCAGTGAAGCCCCATGATAACTTTGACCGGCTGAATGTCTCAACCGACGAAGGATCCGGTGCCGGAACACCGTCTCCCTGAAAGGCTTCAAATTCCTGTTCCCTGCCCCTGCGTACCTGTTCGTTCAGCTGGTTGTCGAGGTGACTGACAAAATAGAGGAACGGATTTTGCTCGCCGTACTCTTCGCCCATGAACAGCATGGGTATATTCGGTGCGACGAACAGGGTCCCCGCAACAAGCTTCGCTGTCTCAAAATCGGTGAGGGAGATCAGGCGCTCGCCATGTTTGCGGTTACCGGTCTGGTCATGGTTCTGGCTGAAGATCACGAATTGTTCTGCCGGGTTGTTCTCCGCTGAATTCCCGTAGGTCTTTTTCCGGAAGGGGGAGTATTTTCCGTCATAAACGAAAGTTTCGTGAATGGCGGCGGACAACTG
>DSEO01000349.1 GCA_011056635.1 Bacteroides sp. | reverse complement strand
CGGGATACAGATCATCTATTTCCAGGTACTGTTCCAGGTAACCGATCTTTTCAAGCGGGGTTTCATAAAAATTGGCGTGATTCTGCTCGATGAGCAGTTTCACCTTCAGGGGCACCTGGTCCCGTTTTTCGTATGCTTTATCGCTCCATTGAAGGGCTTCCTCATACAATCCCTGATTCACGCAGGTCGCAGAAAGCATGTGTGTGGCCATCACGAAATTTGAGTCGATGGCCAGCGCCTGTGAGAACATACCTTTCGCCCTTTCATAATCTCTCCGGCTTCTGGCCTGATCCCCGTACAGGTAATACCTGTAGGCTTCCGGGGAATTGGTAAGCGGATGATACCTCAACCCTGGCGGTAACTCATAGGTCAATCTGGTGATGATCAGTGAATTCTTTACCATGGTGGAAAGGGAATCAATGAGAAACAGGATATCCTTTTCATTTCCATCTACCTGGAATGACCGGTAGGAATCTTCCGTTTCCGCATCGATCAATTGAGCGCTGAGCCGTATTGTGGAGCCAGATTTGACAATGTTCCCGAAAACAAACACATGTGCATCGAGTTTCTTGGAGACCATGCCGGCCAGGTCAGGGGACAAAGATGCATAGTTCCTGATCCCTTCATTCCGGATCAAATAATTGGTGGACTCGGAATCCCTGACCTTCAACTCACTTGAGTAATTTGACAGGGCAGTGATCACATTGAACTGGAGGCCACTCTGCCAAATGTTCCAGGAGGTGTCATTGGTCATGTTCTGAAAAGGCATGACCGCCACCGCGATCCGTTCGTCCGACAACCTCAGTCTCTCCAGTCTGTTTACATGAAATATCTTGGGATAGAGAAGGATGCATATGACAACCACCAGCATGGCAATGATCACATCGCTGAGTTTCAGCTTCCGTCTGCCGGATCCGGCACCTGCTTCATCCGGGGCTTCTGTCGGTTCGGTTTTCTTCAGTCCCTGGGGAGTAATATCAAATATCCAGGAAAGAATCGCAATAACCGGGAAACCGAAGATCATCAATAAGATAACAAGGGTGGCAATCCAGTCCGGGAAATGAAGTGGTTCGGCCACATTGCTTACCAGTTCGATGATGATATATGCAGCGCCTGCATACATGGCAACCACCCTGATGACATTCCGCCTTTTCAGTTCGTGCCAGAACCGGGATAGCTTATTTGGTTTGCCGGCCATGAATAATCAGGGATTGTGCATATGCAAGTTACGATCTTCCTGCATATGAGTCAAATAATGGAATTCAATCCGAAATGCCGGATGTGACCTGCGTGGGCAGGTTAATTATGCAACCGTGATACCGGGCGACTTCCCTTATTCAATGGTCCCTTTCAGCAGCGTGAACGAGTGGGGCGGGAAGGTGTAGGTGATCTTTTCGCCCCGCGCCCGGATGTCTTCCTTTTTCACCGTTTTCACCGGCTCGCTTCCGAAATCGTTCATCGTCTTGATATCCGGACCGTTCACTTCGTAAACCCGGAAATTGCCTGTAAACGAACCTTCCTGGCTGATGATCTCGGTGGTGACGGGCCTGTCCCTGTGCCTGTTCACCACGCACAGGACCACCTCCCCGTCGTTGTACGTGGCCGAGGCATCCAGGTAGGGTACATCCTCCTGCTGTGTAATACTCTCAGCCAGCCCGATAAAGAAGCGTTCGGTGTCGTAGGTTTCGCAATCCACATGAAGATCCAGGGAGGTCCCGTGCATGTGCTCCGAAAAAAGCTGGAGCGGGAAGTAGATGGTCTGCCGGAACATTTCATCCTCGCTGGTGAAGATGGGGGCGATCACGTTGACCAGCTGTGCCATGTTGGCGATCTTCACCACGTCCGCGTTCCTTACGAACACATTCAGGAACCCGGCGATCACCAGTGCATCCTCCAGGTTGTAATGCTCCTCGAGCGCCCTGTTCCCCATCATGTCCGCACTCGTCCTGGCGCGGTACCACACGTTGTACTCATCCCAGGCGATATAGATCGGGTCCCTTCCACCCCGGTTGGCCTGCTCCATTTCCTTTAAGATCATGCCTTTGACAATTTGGGTACGGTCCTCGCATACCAGGGGGGTGGAGAGGTAATTGTAATAATTGTTGTCCGG
>DSEO01000346.1 GCA_011056635.1 Bacteroides sp. | reverse complement strand
GTCCGCTTCGAAGGTTCGGAAGATAACCGGATCTTCCAGGAATACAAGGATTATCTGCAGCTGAAAAGAGGTGAACTGGAAACGCAACAGGCCCTCCTGGAAAAAGCATCCGGAGAATCTGAAAAGGAACAGATCCGGGAAGAACAGAAAAAGATCAATCTGGAAATGGAGGAGTACATGGACCGGATTGAATCGGAACATACCGGGCTTTTCGTGCGTGATTTCATCGGAGCCACCCGGGAACCCGTTCCCCCGGACCATCTGCTGAACGGATCCCGCAGGCACGACGATTCGGTCAGGTATTTTTATTACAAAACCCATTACCTGGACCATTTCGATCCATTTGATATCCGCCTGCTGCATACACCGATATACGAGAACAAGATCAAGAGTTACATCAGCCGGGCTACCACCCAGCATACCGATTCACTGATCGCTGCCGTGGATTTCCTGCTGGAGGGCTCCCGCCAAAATGAAGACCTGTACCGGTACCTGCTGATCACCCTTTTCAATCATTTCGCCGAGAGCAAGTACATGGGCATGGAAGTTGTTTATTTCCATATCGCCGAAAATTATTATATCCCTGATGCCACCTGGAGCAGTCCCGATTTTATCAGCAAACTGAAAGATAACCTGGAAAAGAGCAAGCCCACGCTGATCGGCCAGAAAGCCCCCAATCTGGTCATGCGCCGGATCCCTCCGGAACATTTCCAGATGGCCGCCCAGGATACTGCCATCAAACGGGATCCGCATATCGGGGAAGATTTTTTCATACATGATGTCGATGCCCGCTTCACCATTCTCTACTTCTGGGAAGCAGACTGCGGTCACTGTAAAACCATTACCCCCGCCCTGCATGAGGTGTATGCAAGGTTGAAAGAGAAAGATGTGGAGGTCATCGCGGTGCATGCGATCAACTCCATCGAAGGAAAAGAGAAGTGGGTTGACTTTATCAACAACTACGGAATGCATGACTGGATCAACTGCTGGAGTCCTTACAGCAACGAGTTCCGCAGATTGTACAACCTGCTTGCCTACCCGCAGATCATGATCCTGGACAGGGACAAGAAGATCATTGGCAAAAGGATCTCACCCGAACAGGCGGAACTTATCATCAATAACCTGATCAAACTGGAATCCTGAAAGACCCATGCACCCATGGAATTCAAAGCCATAAAACTGATCCTCGAAGATGGCACCTCGTTCTCCGGCAAATCTTTCGGATATGAGGAGAGCACGGCGGGTGAGGTAGTCTTCAATACGGCCATGACCGGTTATCCCGAAAGCCTGACGGATCCTTCCTACAAAGGACAGATCCTGGTCCTTACTTATCCCATCGTGGGAAATTACGGGGTACCCAGGGAGGATTCCGAAAACGAACTGTTCAAGTTTTTTGAATCGGACAAACTGCATATCTCAGCCCTTGTCGTTTCTGACTATTCCTGGGAGTATTCCCACTGGAATGCCGGGCGAAGCCTGGGAGACTGGCTGAAACAAAACCGGATCCCCGGTATCTTCGACGTGGATACAAGGATGATCACAAAGTTGTTACGCGAGAAAGGCTCAATGCTTGGTAAGGTCGTTTTCGGTGACCGGGAACCCGATTTTTACGACCCCAACCTGGAAAACCTGGTGGCGAAGGTCAGCACCGGCGAAAGGAAAGTTTACGGGACTGGCCGCTACCGCATCCTGCTGCTGGACTGCGGGGTCAAGTACAACATCATCCGGTACCTGCTGCAGCGGGATACCACCGTGATCCGGGTGCCCTGGGACCACGATATCAGCAAGGAGGAATATGACGGCCTTTTTATTTCAAACGGTCCGGGGGATCCCAAACGGTGCACCTCCACCATCCGGAGCCTGTCCCGCTGTTTTGGGTCGGATACACCCATTTTCGGCATTTGTCTCGGAAACCAGCTGATGGCCCTGGCCGCCGGGGCGGACACCTACAAACTGAAATACGGGCACCGCAGCCACAACCAGCCGGTCCTGGAGGTGGGAACGGACAAAGCCTACATTACTTCCCAGAACCATGGGTATGCCATTGACAACAAAACCCTTCCCGAAGGCTGGGAACCCCTGTTTATCAACCTCAACGACGATACCAACGAAGG
>DSEO01000077.1 GCA_011056635.1 Bacteroides sp. | reverse complement strand
TGAACAGCGACACATAACTCATGGCCACCAGGGTATAGTGACTGGAAGAGGCATTTTGGATGGTCAGTGAACTCTGCAGGTCCGTGGCCGAAGGATAGAATGCGGTATGGTTCATGCCCGCCAGCATGAACAGGGAGAATACAACCAGGACCGTACCCGGACCGGTAAGCCAGATGCCGCGGCTGCTTTCCCTGAGCAGCGACAGGAGGATCCCCCCGGTCACCCCCGCCACCCCTGCCAGGAACATGATCAGTACCGGGGTCATCTCCAGCAGGTTGTGCAAATACTTGCGGGGTTCCATGAATACTTCCCCGGTGCCGGGATGAACCGCATATCCGTCCCTGAGCATGAGCCAGACGGCAAACACCAGGAAGAAGAAAAGAAAAGGAACGGCATTGTAAAGCAAATGTTTCCTGGATCGCTGAAGGATCTGCGCATTGTCGATGGTATTCATGAAATACAGCAGACCCAGCACCCGGGCCAGGAAAAAAACGGCCAGTCCCAGTGAAAGGTTAAACAGGCTCAACGCAGCTTCCAGTCCCCTCGCCCCGGTTCCCCAGTTCACACTGTTCATCTGGTCCAGCGAAAACCGGGAACCCGAAAAGAAGGTGGCAACGGCCACCCCCACCAGGAAGGTACCCACCAGTCCGTTGATGAGCAAAAAGGATTCATAGGTTTTTCTTCCCAGGAAATTGCTGGTCTTGCTCCTGAATTCATAGGAGACCGCCTGGATCACAAAGGCAAAAAGGATCAGCATCCAGACCCAGTAAGCCCCGCCGAAACTGGTGGCATAAAACAGCGGGAAGGATGCAAAAAAAGCACCCCCGAATGTGACCAGGGTGGTAAATGTGAACTCCCATTTCCGGCCCAGTGAATTGACGATCATGGTCCGCTCCAGGTCGTTTTTGCCGATCCGGAAGATAAAGGTTTGTCCCCCCTGCACAAAGAACAGGAAAACCAGGAGGGAGCCCAGAAGGGAGACAATGACATACCAGTATTGTTGCAGTGCCAGGTGTGACAGGTTTTCAAACATGATTATTTTCCTCCAGGTCCTTTTTTGATTTGTGATATCATGATCTTGATCTCTGCAATGAACAGGGCGGTAAATGTGCCCAGGAAGATCCAGAAGGTGAGCTGGACAGCCCCCGGATTGAGCCTGGTCACCGCGGAAAGTGTGGGCATTAGCTCGTATACCACCCAGGGCTGCCGGCCCATCTCCGACAGCACCCATCCGGCCTGACTGGAGATCCAGGGAAGGGGGATGGTGAGCATGGCCACCCAGAGCAGCCATTTTTGGCGGCCCCACCGGTTCTTCAGGCTGAGCCAGAGGGCTATCGCGGAAAGGATCAGGAAATGGATCCCCAGGATCACCATGATATGGAAACTGTAGAAGCTTATCTTCACATTGGGGATCAGTTCCCTGAGCTCGCGTCCCGCATAATACCCGTACCCGAAATGCCGGTAGTAATCCTCCACCCACCCGGGATCATTGAACTTTTCCTTCATGGCCTCGAAAGTGGCCCGGTCACCCCGGTCTTCCGCACGTTTCATTTCCCTCAGGGTCTGCAGTGCGACGGAACCCCGCCGGATCTTCTCCTCATAGGAGATGAGACCCTGTTCCTCATTCCCGTAAACCAGGTCGCTGATCCCCGGCACAAAACCGCTGGGGGTAAGGAATACCATGTATGAAAGCGCATTGGGTATCTCGATCTTAAAGATGAAATCTTCCCTCGGGTTGGGTGCGCCTGTGGTATCGGTCCGCATGGCGCCGATGGCCACCAGGGGCGCATGGGTCTGTCCCTCGTACAGCGCCTCCATGGCGGCAAATTTCATGGGCTGGTTCCTGGCCACGATCCTGGCCGAGGTATCACCTGTGAAAATGGTGGCCACCGCTGCGATCACCCCGAACACCGAAGCAATGATGGTGCTTTTCCTGGCAAAGACCACCTCCCTGCGCCTGTACAGGAACCAGGCGCTGACTCCGATCACGAATACGGACGCCAGCAGGAAACTGGAAGTGACCGTGTGCATGAATTTATTCACGGCCATCTCGGAGAAGAGCACATCCCAGAAACTGGTCATCTCATTCCTTGCCGTTTCGGGATTGAAGACAGTCCCCACC
>DSEO01000133.1 GCA_011056635.1 Bacteroides sp. | reverse complement strand
GCCCAGGTAATAGTAAGCCATGGCATCACCGGGGCGGTAGCTGATGGCTTCGGTCAGGGCTGCAAGTGATTCGTCCCTGAAAGGGAAACAGTAGGTATGCGGCATGGACTGTGCAGTTTCGAAATACTCCGTCGCTTTATCCCGGTTGTCCAGCTTCGACCAGAAATAGCCCAGATAATAATAGATCATGGGGAATGTATTTCCCTTCTCCGCGATGCGCTCCAGCACACCGACCGCCTCCTCATATAAACCGCAATTGGAATAGACAGCAGCCAGTTCCAGGAAGGAATGCTCCCGGTCCGCCATGATCCTGTTAAGTTCTTCAAGAACGGAACCGGCTTTGCCTTTCTTGTTCCTTGCGGAAAGGACAAGGGCCATCTCATTCCTTGACTGGTAATCGAGCAGGTCTTTTGCCATGATTTCCCCTGCCAGTACCTCCGCTTCGTCCAGCCTGCCAAGCTTTCTCAGGACCGCCACCTTGAGGTTCAGGGCTTTCAGATTTTTGATGTCCGTGCTGATTGCCCGGTCGATATGACCGAGGGCCCGTTCGAAGTCCCCGTTCCCGCAATCCATTTCGGCAAGCTGGTGGTAGGCCGGAGTGTTCCAGCCAACATTCCAGGTGGCGTCATACAGGTGATCGTAGGCCTCCTTGTTTTTGTTCAGTCTTCGCTGGACAACGCCCAGGTAGTAAAGCGCATCGCTGTCTTTGGGTCTTGTATAGCGCATGGTAATCCTGTCGACCGCGGCCTGCAGGTATTTTTCGGCTTCATCATATTTCTTGTCACCCAGGCTGAGAATACCGAGCTGGGTATTCACCCTGTAGTCTCCCGGATCGCGCCTGAGCGCCTCGAAGTAGTAAGGGTAGGGGTCTATGGAAGCATTGTGGAACTGGTCAAGCCGCAGGCCGTGGTAGAACAGTTCTTCCACGGATCCGACATCTTCCGGAGCCGGGGGTGTTGTGATGGGTTCGGGCATTGGATTTCCCGGAGGAGGCAGGGGCCGGTATTCCATTAACAGGTTATCCGATGCATCCAGGAATGTAAATTTCAGGTCTTCCTTCGCCAGGATCCCTTCAATGGTTAGATCCTTCAAGTAGGGTTCGAGCGGACTGATATCGATCTTTTCTGTGAAGACCTCGTGTCCGTTGTTGGTCACCCGTATCCTTGCATTCCGAAACAGGCGGGTTGCATTCAGCCTGATGGAAACCTCCCCGTTCTCCCCGGCAATGAAATTCAGCGCACCGTTTTCGTTCGCCTGGATGAGTCCCCCGAGACCCCGGATCGGGAACCACTTCATGGTGATGTCCTTGCTTTCATAAGGCTGCAGCCAGCTGTAATCGGGCTGGTTATCTGTGTATGCCCCTGCCATCAGCTCAATATAGCGTCCGCTTGAATCTGTGAGACCGTCATTGATAATCCTCCCGGAAGCATTGTTGCCGTCGGCCCAGTATTTCATCCCCGGACATATATGGTGGTTCCCCAGCCATGCCGTACCCGCCTGAAGCCCATGGTCATATCCACCGAAGAAATCTTCCTGAGGATCCCAGGAGAAGAAGGAGGAAGGGACAATGGTATTTTTCCACATGCTGATATCCTTCCCGGTGTAATCGACACGGTTGTAGCGCCTGTCGGCTATGGGCCAGGTGGTCATTTCATTTTTGTGGTGCTGGGTTACGTATTCCACCGAGGGCGGAAAAATGACCTGGTAGTTGGTATCGCAGTGTACGGAAGGATTCGCCCAGAAGAGGAAGGAGTTGACGTTGGGTGTTGGATTGCAGGGACGCGCCGTCATCTCCACAATGGAAGAGTTCGGGTACACGGTGAACCCGAGGTATACGCGCATCCGGTGGATATTTTCTGTATAGGCCATCCAGACCGTGGCGCTCCCGTCCGGATTTTTCTCGATCGTGTAATCCATGGGTGCCACGGTATTCGCCCCGTGGTGATGGGGAAATCCCCATGCATTCCCTCCCGAAATCCAGAAACCCAGCATTCCGATCATCGAAGGTTTGATCACATCGTTCCGGTAAAAGAATTTGTAACCGTTCGATTTGTCATAAGCTTCATATATCCTTCCCCCCAGCTGCGGCATAACCCCGATCTTGATATAGTCGTTCTCGAGGTATACGAT
>DSEO01000275.1 GCA_011056635.1 Bacteroides sp. | reverse complement strand
TGGCCCCCGTTTGGTCCTGATGTCCCGGAAGGGAACAAACTGCCCGCGCAGGTCCGGTTCGAGAACCTTCCCTTTTTGCATGTGACCCATGACGGGAGCCCGGCGGGACAGTACGAAAAGCTGGAATTCACCATCGACAACGGGAAAACCTACGAAAATCCCTTTGATCCTGATGAAGCGGACATCTTCGGTGTGTTCGTTTCCCCTTCGGGGGATTCCATGCGGATCAATGCTTTCTGGGACGGAAGCGGCTGGAAGCTGAGGTTCGCCGGGGCTGAAACCGGGCAGTGGTCCTACACCATCACGGTGACTGACCGGGACGGCACAGAAGAAAGATCCGGGAGTTTCTCGGTGGTTGAATCCGGTTCAAAGGGATGGATAGGCCCATCCCCGGAAGATCCGCATTACCTGGCCGATGATGACGGATCCCCTTTTTACGGCGTGGGAATGGCCGTTCCCTGGCGGGTCTATGACGCCCGGTACTATGAACAGCCGGGACTGCTGGCCCGGCTGAAAGACCACGGGGTGAATTTTATCAACTGGCTCTTCACCAGCTGGGACATCCTGCTGATCCGGGATTCCTACGCCTGTTACAGCATGGAAGATGCGGAAAAATTCGACCGCCTCGTAGCCGATGCGGAATCGCAGGGCATCAAGCTGCTGCTGGGCATCTGGATCCATGACCTGCTCAGGGACGATCCCCATCCCTGGAGCGGATTCTATGACTGGCAGTCCAATCCGTTCAACCAGCTGACCACGGCAACCGGTTTTTTCAGTGATTCCGCCAGCTGGGCATACCAGGAGAAATACTACCGCTACATCATCGCCCGCTGGGGCTATTCCACCTCTGTCGGCATGTGGCATACGGTGGCGGAGATCAACGGCACCAATGCCATCTACGATCCCCTGGCCATGGAAAACGACCCGGAGGGCTGGCACAACAGGATCAACCGCTATTTCACGGAGAACGACCCGTTCGGTCACCCCACCTCCGTTTCGGGAAGCGGCGGCTATGATTTCAGCCAGGGGTGGGAAGTGACACAGTGCCCGCAGGTGCATGAGTACCCCTACCCGGCCGACCGCCTCATTGAGAATCCCGACAGGATCGCGTACTGGTCGGACAGGCTGACCCGTGCCTGGGACAAACCCTGCCTGGTGGGCGAGTTCGGCAAAGCTGTGTACGAGGAAGGGATCTCCGAAAGTTTTCTGCACAACGGCATCTGGGCAGGTCTGATGTCGGGCGCCTGCGCGACCCCGCTGCACTGGTGGGGGGGACAGATCGCCAGCCGGCCCGAAAACTTCAGTACATTCAATCATACCATGATGGAACAGTTGCAGTTTCTGGGCCTTTTTGCGGAAGACCTGGACATAGCGTCACACAATTTCACCTCCCTGTACAGCGCCCCGGCAGAGCAGCGGATATCCCTTTCCGGAATGGTGGAAGGGGAGGTTTACGGAATGCGGGGTGATTCACTGAGCATTTGCTGGATCTGTCACGTGGACGAACACTCCACCCGGAGCTTTTCCGGTGTGGGCGTTTCTTTCCCGGGTCTGGAGGATGGCCGGTATTCGGTCACTTTTTATGACACCTGGATGGGAGTCTGGCTCGAAGAGGGACTGGAAGCGGAGACGGTGGACGGGACCCTGCAGTTTACCTGTCCGGATTTCATTTCAGATATTGCGATGAAGATCGCATATGCCGGTCCCCCCGTTCAGAGCGGTGCCGGGGAAGGTCTGTCTCATCAAATCAGGGTCTTCCCGAATCCCTGCGACACATTTGTCCATTTGGAGAACCTGGATGGCGTGCAGTCGGTACGCCTGTTCACCGCCGACGGCCGGCTTCTGAAAACGAAACCGGTGGGCCTTGAGGACCGGATAACGCTTGATCTTACTTTTTATCCGCAAGGGGTATACATCCTGGAGATCACAGGCAGGGACAGATCTCCGGAAGTTCTCAAATTATCAGTTCTGTAAACCGGGGAAGTATTTTTGGTGACCCCGGTTGCCCCTTACCATACACGTAGTAACCCTTTCGGTCAGGTATTCGTTCGGGACAGCACCACCTGGGCCATGAACGGGTTCTGTCCGGCGATATCGGGGTATTCGGCGGGACGGGCGAAGCATTCCATGCACCAGTGTCCC
>DSEO01000065.1 GCA_011056635.1 Bacteroides sp. | reverse complement strand
AGGTACTGCTGCCCCGGATCTACAGCAGGGAATCGGACCACCAACAGGCCTATGTGGAATTCGGCACCATCAGGGATCCGCAAAATCCCACTTACCTCGATAACCTGCAATTCCTCATCAGGCACCAGCTGGGACATATGTATTTCAGATATTTTATGTGGAATTTCGCGGGACGCCAGAACGATATCCAGGGCCATGGGAATGTGCTCCATGGGAACTGGCTCAGCGGCATAAGGCCCATTGATGCCTTAAGGCTCGGACCGCAGACAAACCTGCCCGAACGGATGCGGAACCATCCTGCCAGGAATACATACTTTTTCCTTCCGCTGCTCCTGGGACTGCTGGGATTATTTTTCCACCTGGACAAACATGCCCGGGATTTCTGGGTGGTGATGAGCCTTTTCATCCTGACAGGGGCAGCCATCGTGATCTATCTGAACCAGACGCCATACCAGCCCAGGGAGCGGGACTATGCTTATGCGGGCTCCTTTTACGCTTTCAGCATCTGGGTCGGGATCGGGGTGGCCGGATTCTTCCGGATCCTCCAGTCCAGGATCGGGCAAAAGCTTTCAGCCATACTGGCGGTCACCATCACATTCCTTTCAGTGCCCTTGCTGATGGCGGTTGAGAACTGGGATGACCATGACCGCTCCGGGAAGTATACCGCAAGGGATATCGCACGCAATTATCTCAATTCGTGCGATGAGGATGCGATCCTTTATACCGTTGGGGATAATGATACATTCCCGCTGTGGTACGTGCAGGATGTGGAAGGTGTCAGGGAAGATGTGCGGATCGTCAATATGATGCTGCTCAACATGCACTGGTACATCGATCAGATGAGATGGCAGAACTATGATTCCGAACCATTGCCGTTCACGCTTCCCCGGGAAAAATACGATCTGGGAATCAATAATTCATTGTACGTGAGGGAGAACGACAGATGGGCAACCTTCGAATACCTGCTCAATTTTATCCGCAGCGATGATCCAAGGACAAAAATCCCCCTGAGGACCAGGGAACAGGTGGATTATCTCCCCACACATAAATTGTTGCTTCCGGTGGATTCTGCTGCTGTGATCCGCACGGGGACGGTACAGCCTGATGAAGCACAGGAAATTGCCGCTGAAATCCGCCTTCAGCTTACTCCCAATGACCAGATCATGAAAGGAACCCTGGCACAACTGGACATTCTTGGCTCCAATCAGTGGAAACGTCCCATTTACTATACTTCGGGCGGATTTGAAGGATCCCTCGGACTGGAGGAATTTTACCGGATCGAAGGGCTTGCCTACAGGGTGGTGCCCGTACATGCTCCCTACAAAAGCATCATCGAAATGGGAAGTATCGATTCCGACATTCTTTATGACAGGCTGATGAATACGTTCCAGTGGGGAAGAATGGACCAGGATGATGTTCAGCTGGATTATTATACCATCAGGACCCTTTCGGTGATCCGGTTCAGGAGCATCTATACCAGGCTTGCCCTGCAGTTGCTGGAGGAAGGAGCGCGGGACAAGGCCGTGGAGGTGCTCGACCGCTGCATGGAACTGGCGCCGTCCAGCGTTCTCCCCTTTGACCAGTTTATCACAGGGATCACAGTACCCGGTTCACAGGGCGGGGTCATCCATCACCCGGGGATCATTGAAGCATATTACATGTGCGGTGAGGCAGAAAAGGCAAACCGGATCCTCACAGCGTATTACAGAAACCTGGCCCACGAATACAATTATTACAACTCCATGAAGCCCAGGCATAAAAACTCCATCCAGCGAGAAATCAGTGAAATACTTTTCCAGATCGAAGAGATGAAATACCTGCTTCAGCGCTATGACCAAAACGAGTTGATGATTGAACTGGGGATCACGGAGGAGAGCATATTTCCCTTCTCCTGGTAAGCGGTTATTTTTTGCGGTTCATTAACCGGGAAGCAAAACTGTAAAGTTCTGCTTTCCTGTCCTCTTCCCGTTGAAGATTTTTCAGATTGACCAGCGCGGCACTGTAGAAATCACCAATCCTTTTTTCAGTCAGGTCTTTCACTCTCAGGGCATCGAAGACAGCAATGACCGATTCAATTTTTTCTTCACGCCTGAAATCAGTCTGGCTGAGCCACTCCAAAAGTTCCTTTTTCCGGACCGGATCGGCATT
>DSEO01000063.1 GCA_011056635.1 Bacteroides sp. | reverse complement strand
TTTTTTACATGAAGTAGATCAGCAGGGGTATGGCCGAAAAGCCGGCAACCACCACGACTGTATAGATCACAGAAAGCACCTGGATTGCCGGGGTATATTTCCTGTTGTCCATGCCCAGGGTTTTAAAAGCTGACTGAAAACCGTGGATCAGGTGAAAACCCAGGAACATGAATGCAGCAATGTAGACGATGACAAAAGGAAGCATTTTGAATTTGTCGATCACCTCGGCGGCAAAGTCATGATACACCACTCCATCTTGTATGATCTCGGCTCCGTGACCGAACTTGGCCCTGAAATAGAAATCCGAGAAATGAAGCGCCAGGAAAGCGAGGATGATCGCTGCCGTGTGGATCATGAATTTGGAAAAGAATGAGGTGTTGGAATAATTGGCCTTTCTGTAGCGGTTCGGACGGGCGATCCAGTTCTGAACCTGCAGGATCAGCGCATAGATCACATGCAGCAGGAGTCCGCCGATCAGCACAATCTCGAAGATCTTGATCAGAATGTTGTTTCCCATGAAATGGGCAGCTTTGTTGTATACCATGGGATCATCGAACAGGACGACCAGCAGGTTGATACCCAGGTGGACCAGCAGGAAAAGTATCAGGAAGATCCCTGCGAGCGACATCATGAATTTCTTCCCTATGGAAGAGGTGAAAATTCCGGACATTTAGGTACAATTAAATTAAGTTGTTTAATTTGTAGCGGGCGTACTGAACAAATATATATAAATCTGGTCCTTCAACCGGGGGTAAAATAGATATCCTATAACAGGTTCACGGACTTTCCCACCGGAATCTACGGTCAAAAGAATTATGAAATCAAGCCCCTTACCGGCAAATCTGTTTATAAAGAATCGTTCTAAACTGAAAAGGAGTCTGGAACCCGGATCCGTTGCAGTGGTCTGTTCGGGCGAAAGGGTGCCGAGAAGCAGGGATCAATACTATCCTTACCGCCAGCAGTCGGATTTCTTTTATCTGACGGGTATCGGCCAGGAGGGCTTTGTGTTGTTTATCTCTCCGGACCATCCCCGGGAGGAATACAGGGAGATTTTATTGATGCGGGACCAGACGGAGAAAGATCGGGTTTGGTCCGGCCCGAAGCTTGCGGCCGGTGAGGTTTCCGCACTGTCAGGGATCAGCCACATCAGGCGTATGGATGAAATGGACCAACTCATCGCGGAGCTGGTCCCCCCGGCCGGCCTTATCTATTTCAATCTCCCGGATGATACTGTTCAGCGGGCACAGATGAGCTCACCGGATGCCCGGGTATACCACAAGGTCATCTCCCGCTATCCCCATCTGAACAGTGCCCGTTTATCTCCCCTGCTCACGCCGCTTCGCATGATCAAGGAGCCGGAAGAGGTGGCGGAGATCAGAAAAGCCTGCGCCATTACCGCGGAAGCGTTTACGAGTGCCCTGTCTGTGATCAGGCCGGGCATGAAGGAATATGAAGCGGAAGCTGAGATCATTGCGGCATTCATCAGGGCCGGGGCAGAAGGACATGCATTCGATCCCATTCTCGCATGCGGGGAGCATGCGCTGATCCTTCATTACAATGAAAACGGGGGTACATGTGCAGCGGGTGCCCTGCTCCTGATGGATTTCGGGGCGGAGGTTAATTGCTACGCGGCCGATTGCAGCCGGACGGTGCCGGTCAGCGGCAGGTTCTCAGAACGCCAGCTTGCGCTTTACGATGCGGTACACAGAATTTTCGGGAAAGCCAGGGATATGATGAAGCCGGGCGTATTGCTGGATGAACTGCATCAGCGGGTGGGGGAGCTCTGGCAGGAGGAGCATATCAGGCTGGGGCTCTATACCCAGGAGGAGGCAGGACGGCAGGATCCGCCGGGATCCCTGTGGAAAAAATTTTACATGCACGGAACCTCCCATTCCATCGGCCTGGATGTGCATGACCCGTTCGACAGGAACGTTCCGCTTCAGCCGGGAATGGTGCTGAGCTGTGAACCGGCCATTTATCTCCCGGAGGAAGTTTTGGGTATCAGGCTTGAAAATGTTATATTGATTACTGAGACGGGGGCGGAGGACCTGATGTCGCAGATCCCCATGGATGCCGGGGAAATTGAACGATTGATGCGGGTTGGTGCCGCTTGATATTCATTCTTAAATTTTTAAGCGTATGAAAGAT
>DSEO01000361.1 GCA_011056635.1 Bacteroides sp. | reverse complement strand
TTATTCGTTGCAACTTACTTAAAAACAATTAATTATATTCTAAATCCAATGATCAAAGAAATCAAAGCCGGTGAATTGAACACCGAAAAGTTCATCCATGAAAAAGTTGAAATGATCCGGTCCGCCGTGGGGGACGGAACCGCCATCAATGCCCTGTCAGGGGGAGTTGATTCCTCGGTAGTGACCATGCTGGGACACCGGGCACTGGGAGATAAACTGAAAACCTACTTCATCCAGAACGGCCTGATGCGGGAATCGGAACCCGATAGGGTACGGGAACTGTTCCGGAAACTGGAGGTGCCGGTTGAGATCATTGATGCCAGTAAGGAATTTCTCTACGCCCTGAGAGGGATCAAGGATCCCGAAGAGAAACGTGAAGCGATCACCCAGACCTTCTATAAAGATGTATTCAGAAGACTTGTCAGGGAAAGCCGGGCCAAACACCTGCTGCAGGGGACCATTCTGACGGATGTGGATGAGACAGTGGCCGGGGTCAAACGGCAGCACAATGTTTTCGAACAGTTGGGGATCGACCCGCAGAAAGAATTCGGCTACCGAATCATCGAACCCCTGATCCAGCTTCGGAAGGACGGGGTACGAAAGGTGGGAAGTGCCCTGGGATTGCCTCCCGAACTGTTTGACCGCATTCCATTCCCCGGACCCGCACTGGCTGCGCGTATCATCGGGGAGGTGACGGAGGAGCGACTTGAGACAGTCCGAAGGGCAACAACCATCGTGGAAAACAAACTCAAAGATACGGGAGCTTTTCAATACATGGCGATCCTTCATGAGGACCGGGTTACGGGCATGGTGGATGGCAGGCGGGAATTCGGTCAGCAAATCGAGATCCGCTGCTGGGACAGTTTGGATGCCCGGACCGCCACACCTACACAACTACCATTCGAAATGCTGACCGGTCTTGCAGCGGAGATCATCAGGCAGATACCCGGTGTGGTGAGTGTCACCTATAACATCACCTCCAAACCGCCGTCAACCATCGAGGCGGTGTAGTTCTCAAGACTGATCTGACACTGCCTTCCGTGCCTCCTCAAGGTGAAGGTATATGTCGTAATCATACATGGGCTTTGATTCCCAGCTTTTTTCAAGGAACTCAAGTGCTTCCCGGTACTTTCCCTGTTTGTACAATCCCCACCCTTTTGTGTCCAGGTAAAGATAGTCGCCGGGTCTTATTTCAAGCGCCTTTTTTATGAGTTCCAGACCTTCATCAATATCTCTGTCATAATGAATCAGGAACCATGCGAGATTATTCAATCTGACTGCCCTGTCCGGCTCCAGGGAAAGTGCCCGGCGGTAGAATTCTTCCGCCTTATCAAAAAGTCCCGCATCCCGATATATACTTCCCAAACCTGAAGTGATAGCAGCTTCAGAATAAGCATTTCCTTCCAGGATGGATATATATCTGCCAATGTATTCATCCGCAGCATTGGTTTTTCCCTGGCTTAACGCCAGCACAGCCTGCATGCGGAGAATTATTGGATCACCGGGGAAGTCCTTCTCAGCATTCCTGTATAGTTTTCGCTCCATGCGATATTGCCCCGTTTGATGATATGCATCGCCAAGGCCTGTATAAATATAAACCCAGGCGGGTTTTATATCCCACCTCTCATATATCTCAAGTGACCTTTCAAAATACGGGATGGCTCTTTCATACTGGTGCATCACCGTGTAACTAAGGCCCATAAGATAATGAACGAAAGGTGTCTGGTCATCCATTTTCATTAATTGCCTCAGAGGGATCAATGCTTCAGAAGGGCCTTGAAAAAAATTAGCGTACAACCATTCGATCATGTATTGTGTCCTTCTGCTCACCTCCTCCTTTTTCTCAAACGCAATCAGGGTCCATTTCCGTGCCTCCTCATTAATCCCACGGTTCATGTACGAAAGAGCCAGATAACCAGCTGCATGGGCGAAGTTTGAATCGATCTGCACTGACTGCCGGAACATTTCTGCTGCAGGGATATAATCCCTCCTGAAAAAAGCCTCCTTTCCTTGAATGTAATACCTGGTTGCTTCCGCAGAATTTGTGTTTCCGATATACTTTTGTGACTCCGGATCCAGCTCCTTTTTTAAGACTGTAATAATCAGGTAATTCTTGACCATCCTTGAAAGTGAATCCGTAAGATCGAAGATGTCACCGGCATTTCCACCTATCTGAAAAGATTGGAAAACTTCCTGTGT
>DSEO01000149.1 GCA_011056635.1 Bacteroides sp. | reverse complement strand
TTTCATCCCCGGCCGGGATCATATTTTCCTTGTCGGTACATGAAAAGAAGAACAGCGTGATGAATACCATCGGGAAGATCATGGCAAGCTTCCATGCGCTTCCCAGTTTGTAATTTCTGTTTAGCATGTTAATTCGGTTTTTAATTTGACTGTTGAATTGATTGAAAAGAGAAGCGCTTCCTATGTATTGGTTTAATATGGACAACTGATAATGTCGCGGGTCGGTCCCCTGTTTCACCATCTCGGAGTCGGTATGGTACTCCAGGTTTTCGATGACCGAGCGCCGGAGCAACCAGGCTACGGGATTGAACCAGTTAACGATTAAGAACAATTCTGCCAGGATCCGGTCCGCCGAGTGCCATTCACGCCTGTGGATCTGTTCATGGTCCAGTATATGGTTGAAGGATTCCTGGCCGGCCCGGGCGGGATCCACGAAAATATACCCGAAAAATGAACTGGCGTGCAGGCCGGGGTTTGCATAGAGATTGATCCCGTCCAGTTCCAGTCGTTCGGAACGTCGCACAGCATGCATGATCCTGGCCAGCTGGATAAACAGCCGAGTCATTCCCAGTGAGGTGACCGACAGATAAAGGATCAGCAGCCAGGCCCAGGGCGAAAGCGAACCGCCCGCACCGTATGTCTGACCGTAAGCCGTCACCGTGATCTGATCCAGGTGGATCGCCACCGGGATCATCCTGTCCGTGATGCTTCTTGCTGTGTCGGGCAACAGGATCAGCCATACCGGGACAATGATGGTGGCAAGCAGATAGAGCCTGCGCACGAGGAAATTCCTGTCCTTTTCAAAGAAAAGCTTGTAACCGGCATAAAAGATTACCATGGCCATGTTCAGCTCCAGCAGATATGTAAACAGGTTATTCATTGTATCCTGACTTTTCTTTCAGTTCTTCCATCATGCGGATGATCTCGTCGGCCTCTTCCAGATCCATCGATCCGCTATTCCCGAAATGGGAGAGTACCTGTTTCATGGAGTTGTTGAAATAATTTTTCATCAAACTGGAGAAACGTTCGCTGCGGTATTGATCCAGGCTGATGGCCGGGTAATACTGGTGTGATTTCCCGAAAGAGCGGTGTGCAACGAACCCTTTTTTTTCCAGGATCCGGACAATTGTGGATACGGTATTATAGGCGGGTTTTGGTTCCTGAAAATGCTCCAGAAGATCTTTTACAAATCCTTTTTTTTCTTTCCAGAGGATTTGCATCACCTGTTCTTCTGCTTTTGTCAGCGGTATCATCAGCAATTGTTTTTCAGTGTCTCTTTGCAAATATAGAACTAATTTCTTAGTTATACAACTAAATCATTAGTTATTTTTTCATGCGGCACTGGATACAGGTATTTACGGGCTGTTTTTATTTAGAACGATTATGTATTCAGGACACCCTGGTAAAATATGATTATTGTTGTTATATGATTCACATCAAATGTATAATTTTACCGGTTCAATTTGTGAAATGAATAACAAAAAAAGACTTAACTAAATAAATATCATACACATACAGAAAATTTTTTAAAATCCATGGAGACCATCATCGAGAACGAATTAGTCAGGGAACTTGCCAATAAACATGGCAGAACGAGAGATAGCCTGCTCCCCATTCTGCAGGACCTCGTTGTACGAAACCGGTATCTGTCAAGGCAGGATATGGTGGATGTGGCCAGGGAACTGGACATTTCAGCGGCCGATGTATTCGGGACTGCCACATTCTATTCATTCCTGGATACGGAAGTTCGGGGAAAATATGTGATCCGGATCTGTAAGACCATTTCCTGTGCCATGAAAGGGAAGAACGATGTACTTACCACCATCGAAGAGACGTTGAAGATCAGGGTGGGTGAAACTTCCTCGGACAGAAAATTCAGTCTTCTGGAGACCAACTGCATCGGATGGTGCCATAAGGCACCGGCTATGCTGATCAACGATACACCCTATACGGAACTGACTCCCGAAAAAGTAACCGAGATCCTGCGTGAATACATCAAAAAGTAATACGTATCAAACCCAGAAAAAATGAAGGAAAAATTTATAAGACGTGTCGATCTCATTTTCGAAAAGGTGGAATGCCGGGACATCATTGAGAAGATCATGCAGATGGACCCGGATGCCATATGCCAGGAGGTACTTGATTCCGACCTGAAAGGAAGAGGCGGAGCAGGGTTCCCGACAGGTATGAAATGGAGGTTTGCGTCAC
>DSEO01000148.1 GCA_011056635.1 Bacteroides sp. | reverse complement strand
TTCAATGATGGTCTGCCGGCCCACACCTCCCAGGGTCAGACCATTGATCTCGTTTCCTTCCCCGATATTGGTGCCGCCGTGACGGACGGAGACATACCGGAGAATACCCGAATTGTCATCGTCATCGTTCCCCCCGTAGATCCCCCTGGGTTCGCTGATGGGAATTCCTTCGATCAGGTCTTCACCCGTTTCCGTGTTGATGGTTGCATTGCCCAGGATGATCACCCCCCCCCATAGTCCCCTTGCTTCCACGGGTACGCTTCCCTCCAGGTCGTCCCCATCGGCAGTGAAGATGATGGGATTGTCTGATTTTCCCTCTGCGATGATCCTTCCGCCACGTGCCACGATCAGGGCACTGGCCATGCTCCCCTGACCCGTCCTCCCCCTGATCACCGTGCCCGCTTCGATGGTGAGGATCTGTCCGTCATTCACGAATACGAAGCCCTCAAGCAGGTAATCTTTGTCTGCGGACCATGTGGTTGTCCCCGTGCCCCCTCCCTGGTCACTGATCGTTTCCACCAGGTCCATGTTGAAGGGACTTTGCCTGCACGAACTGAGACCGGTGACTACCATGATCAGCAGGGCAAAACTGATGAATATACGGTGAGTCAGCATTCTGGAGTGACTAGAAGTTAAGCTCGAAGTTAAGATATACAAAAGGCTGGATGTCACCATTCTGCGCATATTCAACCCAGTCCTGGTAATTGAACGAGATACGGACCGGCTCAACGGGTTTAAACTGAACGCCGCTTACAATGGCACTGCCGTCGTCCGCCAGGTTCCAGGGATTTTGATCTTCGGGCAGGATGTTCGAGTATACCTGGTCATACCGGGCAAAAAACTCCCACCGGTCGGACAGGGTATAGGTGGCATACAAGGAATAACCGTAGCGGTTGTGGTCCTTATTGAACCTGTAGTTCTTCTGAAGCACGCATTCACCCGCAAACCGAAATTTTTCCAGCCTGTAACCCACAAAACCCGACAGGCACATCTGCGGATCAACACTGGTATGGACCGTATAGTAACCCCGGATGGTCAGGTCCTCAACCAGCTCAAATGTTATCCCTGTACCCACTTTGTAGACGTCGTCAAACTGCAGGTTCTGATAACCCTCCCCGTTGCTGATGATCACATCGGCCGTCAGGGACCCGGAAAGCCGGTACTGTATGCCAAGCCCCAGGTCGGCGCTGGGACCGAACCTGTACTGATCCATGTATGACCTGTAAATGTACCGGTAATCCCAGAATTTTTCCTGTAGCTTGAACTGCAACATGTCAAAAAGCCCGAACCAGGATTTGAATTTACCATTGCTGTACGCGATGTATGCGTTCTTAAAATAGGTGTACCGCCTGATAAGGCTGTATTCCGAAACATCATCCGGACTCCCGATATCAAGTTTTACCTCTCCCGAAAAGTGTTGGTCAAGTTGCCTGCTGTATCCGAAATAGGCCCTTTTCACTTCAAACGTGGTGGATGGATCCTGCCGGTTCAGGCTCCAGTTGAAATGTGTGTGGATCCTGGCAGACACCTCTCCATGATCCGCCGTCCCTTCCTGAGTCCCGGTAAGTTCTTCACCGGTCTCCACCTGCTGATCGCCTGTCTGCGCTGCCGAGTGAAACATCGCCGCTAAAAACAATGAGAGGAGAACAACGGATTTCATTGTCGGTGTTGTGATTAAGTGGCAACAATGTATGAAAAAAACTGAAAACATGAGAAGGTCCTGCATGGATTATGAACCGCACCGGGTAAAACAGAAATTACAGTAGCATAACAAAAACTTAACCTGTTTTTAATGGACAAGATGCCACTTCCTGGTAATTATGCGGAATGTTTCAATTTATTGATGTAAATTGGGTTCCGAGTGACTTTGAAGGTCAACTGACATGAACTGGAGCGATTACAGGATTTTGCTTGTGGATGACGAAAAGGACATCCTGGAGTTTCTTGGCTATAACCTGAAAAATGAAGGGTTCAGGATCTATACGGCATCCAACGGAAAAGATGCGGTCCGGCTGGCCAGAGAGATTCATCCCCACCTGGTGCTGCTGGATGTCATGATGCCGGAGATGGACGGTATTGCTGCCTGCGAAGAAATCAGGAGCATCAAAGAGCTTCAGCATACCCTGGTGGCGTTCCTTACAGCCAGGGGAGAGGATTTTTCCCAGATCGCCGGATTTGAGGCAGGCGGAGATGATTACATCACCAAACC
>DSEO01000250.1 GCA_011056635.1 Bacteroides sp. | reverse complement strand
TTTCCCTGGACCGGGATCTATTTCCATGATGTGCCCGTGGAGGTCACCGCAGTGTCCAGCCTGGGTTACCGATTCACGGGATGGACAGGGGATGTTTCATCCTCCTCGGCAAACATCAGCTTCCATCCTGTGGCGCAGATGCATGTGACGGCCCATTTCGAGGCCGATCCGGATTACGCTGGAAATCCCGTCGTCATCAACGAGATCTGCTATGTGCAGGATTCTTTGTCGGATCCGGGGGACTGGGTCGAGTTGCACAACCGCAGCGACCAGTACGTGGATATTTCCGGCTGGGTGCTGAAGGATTCGGATCACCTGCATGCCTATCCCATCCGTTGGGGAACCCTGCTGGAACCGAACGGATATCATGTGATCTGCCGCAACAGGATTGCATTTGAGACGGTGTATCCGGAGGTTTCCCGTTTCCAGGGCGGATTCGATTTCGGGTTCAGCAGCATGGGCGAGGTGGTCAGGCTGTTCAACAGTCAGGCTGAGATGGTGGATTACGTGAATTACGGGATCACCGATCCCTGGCCCATGGTGGGACCGGGAAGCGGGTATTCGATCGAATTGCTGGATCCGTGGCTGGACAACGCACTTCCCGGATCATGGAGGCTGTCAGACGCTCCCTTCGGAACCCCCGGAGAAGCCAATGCACACGGCGTGCAGGTGGAGGAACAGGACACCGAAGAAGCACGGGATATCCTGTTCAGGGCCGGGCCCAATCCGTTCACCCGCGAAACGAGGATTGTTTTTTATTCCGGCACCATGCAGCCGGTCCGCCTCACTGTGTACGATATGAACGGACGGTTCATGGACCTGGTTGTTGAGCGGACCGTCGAAGCCGGGTACCACGAATTCACCTGGACCCCGGAAAACGCGGACGAAGGCTTTTATATCCTGAAACTGGAAACACCGGGGTCGGTCATAACCCGGAAAATCGTAAAAACCAGGTAACCGGAACCGGAAGCCTGACAAGCGGATTCGGAAGCCGGGCGGGGGCGGCTATTTTTTCTCAAGGATCCCCAGTTCCACCAGGTATTTGATACTGGCTTCATGATTGGCAAAGCACCCCTCCTTTGCCTCCGCAGCCACCAGTTCAAGGGCAAAATAGTGAACCTTGTTGCGGCCCATCAGACCGGTGACCTGTTTCACCGGTAGGGGGTTCTCACCCACCACGGGCTGCGCCACCCCGCCCAAGGCGGTCTTCACATGGGTGGTCACCCACCGCTCCCCAAGTCCGTCCAGGAAACCGGCCACTTCCCCCGGATCGGCTGCTTTCCTGGAACCGGCGACAAAAGCATTGCTCAGGTCGAACTGGAGTCCCACGTTTTCCGCATGTTTGAAAAAGTCGCTGAGCCCGAAATATTCAGGACTGGACCCGAAGAAAGGTTCCATGGTATTCTCCACCGCAAAACTGATCCCCGTGTCTGCTGCCAGCTTCGCACATTGAACGGCCAGTAAAGCCGCCGCGGTCAGTTCCTCGATGGTCCAGCCGGTTTTGTCAGGTTTTCCCTCGAACTCGGAGCCCGTCAGCGGAGCCCTCAGAATGCCGGGATTCCCGAACAGTACGGTGTTATGCAATCCCCGCTCAAACACCTCCGGGAAATCCGGGTGGAGCAGGTTCACATGGATCTCGTAGATCACCTCGATCCCCAGGCTGTCCGCATATGCCGCCAGCCTTTCACATTCCCGGCGGGACAATCCGGCCCGCGGATCCCGCAACTCTATGAACTGGTATCCCTCCCCGGCAGCATAGGATATGAGCTCCTCCAGGCTTTCCACGGTAAGGGGCATGGCCTGCATGAAATTCTGCGTGGAAAATCCGATCTTCATTTCGGGGTAGCCGGTAAAAGTCATGTTAGTAGCTGTCCGGTTATTGCAGGATGAAAAAACTGCCAGTATCACCACGCATGCAAATGCAGCGGAACGGGGATGCTTGAAAATTCTCATGGGCTGTATGATTGCGGAAATGGTACATCCGGCAAAAATATAAAAATCTTTGTTACAGATCCTCCACTTTGACCCTGTAGTTCACACCGCGGGCCCTGAGGTGCTGCATCAGGTATCTGAAATTCTCTTCACTAACCGCTGTCCTTTCGGGCGGGATCACGCCCTTTTCGGTGATCATTCCGTGGATAAGCAATCCGGCCGCACCCGTGCAGGTATAGCCGGTGGTACGCGCCATGGACAGGGTATCCGTGTCCCGGT
>DSEO01000186.1 GCA_011056635.1 Bacteroides sp. | reverse complement strand
CTGTTTGCCGACATATCCTGCCAATGGTCAGATAAATATACGCGGATGCAGAGAAGACCGGGTATACTCACTTGAGAAATAAGTACAGCAGATTGTCGGCCGTCCCTGTTTCCCGGTTTATCCCGCCGATCTCATATACTCTTTGGGGGCCATGGAGAACATTTCGCTGAAACAGGTGGAGAAGTACTTGGGATTATTGAATCCCACCGCGTAAGCAACTTCCGATATATTGTAGCGTCCCTGCCTGAGCATCCTGGCAGCCACTTTCAGCCGGATGGACCTGACGAATATATTGACCGTCATCCCGGTCAGCGTCTTGAGTTTCTTGTACAGGTTCCCCTTACTCATTCCCAGCTCGCAGGCAATCATATCCCCCGAAAGCTCCGAATCATCGATATTGTCCTCAACCAGCTTCACAAATTTCTCCAGGAAGCCCTGGTCTATCTGGTTGATCTTGATGTTATCGGGAATGTAATTGCTGGCACTGAAGAATTTAAGTGCAATTTGTTTTCTGCTTTCCAGGATGTTCCTGATCTTGAGCTTCAACACATCCGCATCAAATGGTTTGGTGATGTAGTCATCAATTCCCAGCTCGAATCCCACGATCTCGTTCTCCTTGCCCGATTTTGCAGTGACCAATATGATGGGGATATGACTGGTAAGCTCTTCACTTTTAAGATGCTTGCAGAATTCGAGTCCGTCCATTCCAGGCATCATGATGTCACTGAGGATCAGGTCGGGCAGGTTCTGCCTGGAAATTTCGATACCTTCTTCACCGTCCTGAGCCAGGAGCACATTGTAACTTTCACTCAATTCATTATAGAGGTATTTCTGCATATCCAGGTTATCCTCAACCACCAGGATCCTGAAGAGGTCCTCTCCCACCAGGGGTGCGCCGTGGGGATCGTCCACAAAATAATCATATATCTCGATCATGGAATTGATATATTCCATGGAATACTCGCCTTCTGCCGGCTCCATGATCTCTCCGGGCTGGTAACATGCCTCCGACAGTGGAATGAATACATGAAAAGTGGTTCCGCTCTGCCCGTCGCTCTGAACCTGGATCTCACCGTAATGTCTTTCGACCAGGTCACGCGAAAGTGACAGGCCGATCCCGGAACTGATCTTCCCGGACCGGTGCTTGTTGGTGATCTGAAAAAACCGGTCGAAAATATGGGTCAGATGTTCTTCCGGGATCCCCGGCCCGGTGTCACTCACGGTGATCCTGACCATTTCCTGTCCCTTGTGAACCGAGATCCCGGTTTCCAGCACAACCTTTCCGCGTTTGGGTGTATGCTTAAAGGCATTGGACAGCAGGTTGTAAAAGATTTTTTCGACCTTATCCGCATCGAAGTAGATCTCCAGACCGGACAGGTCGGTCATGAACTGAAAATCGATTTCCTTTTTTTCGGCGTAGGGCAGGAACAGCTCATATATGCCCTGCAGGTAAGCGATCAGATCATCCCGGGCCACTTCCAGCTTCAAATTCCCGGTTTCCACCCTCCGGACCTCCAGAAGCTGGTTGATCAGTTTGAACAACCTGCGCTCGTTCCTGTAAATGAGTTCCAGCTCTCTTTTGATCTTCGGAGAATCACCAAAGTCATTCTGCCGCATCAGCTTTTCAGTGGGTCCCATGATCAGGGTCAGGGGCGTCCTGAATTCATGTGAAATATTGGTAAAGAACTTGAGTTTCATCTGGTCTGACTCATGGAGCCGCTCGGCCATGAGCTGGATCTCGTTTTTCTGCTCTTCCAGCACCTTGTTCTGCTCACTGAGGTTGTCCCGCTGGCGGGCTATTTTCTCGCTCTGTTTGACGATCTCCTCCTGTTTCTGCTCCAGCATGCTGTTGGCTTCTTTCAGGTCCCTGGTGCGTTCTTCCACTTCTTGCTCCAGGACCCTTTTCTGGTTCGTCAGCATTTGTGTGCGAACCCGAAGAATGCTGAGGAAGATCAGCATAATTGCCGCGACGATCACCAGCTTGAACCAGAATGTCTGCCAGAAAGGAGGCCTCACCTCGATGGCAATCATGGTGGGTGTCCTGGACCAGATGCCGTCACTGTTGGTCCCCAGGATCTTCAGGGTATATGTCCCGCTGGGGACATTGGTGTAACTGATGATCCGCTGACCCGCATCCACCTCATTCCAGCCCTCCTCGAATCCTTCCAGCATATACCTGTATTTCAGCTTTTTCGGTGCCACAAAATCAAGTGAGGCAAATTCAAATGAGAGAAAACGGTCTTTGTGGG
>DSEO01000158.1 GCA_011056635.1 Bacteroides sp. | reverse complement strand
GGTGCGTTACTATTTGAGCCAGACATGCAGGATGTGGCCCATGAAAAAGCGGTGGAAATCGTCGCGGGGGTAGTTTTTCCGGGCCACTTCGGGGACCAGGAAGTTTTCCTTTTTCAGATCGTCCTGGTAGATCTTGCGGCACTCCAGCACCAGCCTTGCCTCCCGGAAGGTCACATTGCCCCGGCGGGTTTCCACCGGGGTGAGGCCGGTCTCCCGCGCCTTTTCTGTATCCCGCCCGGAACGGGACCCGCAGAAATTGAGTGCATCCCGGTATGCTTCTGTGAAAAAAGAAAGGGTATAGTCGTCGTAACGGTTGGCGAAACCGAAGGTGTGGCGCTGGGGACGGATATAGGCGATGGCCACGGGGAGGTTCCACAGGATCCCCATGTGGCCCCAGCTGGCAGTCATGGTGTTGTAATCGCCGGGGTTGCCGGCGGTAACCAGCATCCAGTCCTGGTCCAAAAGTTTGAACACATTATCGGTGATCTCTTCGGGTCTGATCTCGGTAAAGCTTTTCATATCGCCGGTTCATTGGAATTGTTCCCAATGCTACTAAACTTTCCCCGAACAGAAAAGCAGATCCCGCTCTTTTCAAACATAAGGATCGAAATTCACGCAGGCAGGTCAGGTCTGATATCGGACCTGATCATCGGGGTGAAATGCGAAAAGAAGGGTCAGGCCCGCCAGGTCAGGTCTGATACCGGACCTGATCATCGGGGTGAAATGCGAAAAGAAGGGTCAGGCCCGCCAGGTCAGGTCTGACACCGGACCTGACCATCGGGGTGAAATACCGCATTGGGGTATTGTGAATCAGTTATTTCAGCAGCCGCTGCCCCGAAGAATCATCAATCCAGCTTCTGCAGAGCGTCCACCAGGGAGATGAATTCCTCCCGGAAGCCGTAAGGATCGAAACCGCGGGCATTGTCACCCCACATCCGCACATCCTGGAAGGAGAGGTCCCCCCGGTATTCCGACTCCTTCAACAGCAGGCCCAGTCCGGTTACCGCAGCGGCGAACCGCATATTTTCGGAGGATGCGGTGAAGGCACTCCTGCTGTTATCCAGCTGCAGGGTCAGCAGCCTGCTCATATCCTCACCCGGCTTCTTGTACCTGAACTCCAGGGACCCGAAACTGCCCTGGCCCTCCGACGACGGGATCACTTCGTACAGGGCGGTGATGGTCTGGGTGGCGCCGATCTCTCCCGCATCCACCGTATCGTCCTCGAACTCGGCATCCTCCAGCACCCGGTTCTCGTACCCGATCAGCCGGTAGGAATCCACCGTGGCCGGATCAAAAGTGACCTGGATCTTGGCATCTTTTGCGATGGTGAAGAATTTTGCATACTCCTGTACAAACACCTTGTAGATCTGGTCGCCGTTGTCAATATACTCGTAATTTCCGTCCCCCTTGTTGGCCACCTGCTCCATCATGGACTCGTTCAAATTCCCGTGGCCCACCCCGCAAATGGTCAGGTAGATCCCCAGTTCCCGGTGATCCTGCACCATTTCGATCAGCGCATCTGTGGAGGTCACGCCCACATTGAAATCCCCGTCCGTTCCCAGCACGATCCGGTTGTTCCCGCCTTCCATGTAATTTTCTTCGGCAATATCATAAGCCATCTCCATGGCCGCGCCCCCGGCAGTGCTTCCGCCCGCCCTCAGTTTATCGATCGCATTCTTGATCTTGTCCGTTTCAGAACCCGGCGTTGCATCCAGGACCACTTTCACACTCCCCGAATAGGTAACAATGGCCACCCGGTCAGCCGCAGACAACTGTTCTGCCAGTCGCTTGAAGCCCGATTTCAGCACATCGATCTTGTCCTCGCTGTCCATGGATCCCGACACATCGATCAGGAACACGAAATTGGCCGGGGGACGGTCATCCATGTCCATTCCCCGGATCCCGACGCGCAGCAGGAAATGCTCTTCGTTCCAGGGACAGACGGAAGTTTCGCTGTTCAGGGCCACGTTCTCACCGCGGGCGGGCGGGGCGTAATCGAAATTGAAATAATTGATGAACTCTTCCACCCTGATCGCCTCCGCGGGGATCCGGTATCCGTCGCTCAGATACCCCCGCATGTTGGCGTAGGATGCTCCGTCGGCATCGATCCCGAAGGTGGAGACCGGGTCTTCGGCCGCATCGACAAAGGGATTCTCCCCGTAATCGGTATACCTGTCGCCTTCCCCGTTCCCCAGGTTACCGGCCATATCGGCGTAATAGGTGCCGCTGTTCATGAAGTATTCTTTTTCTGAGCATGCGGC
>DSEO01000285.1 GCA_011056635.1 Bacteroides sp. | reverse complement strand
TTCAAATCGCGCGGCATGCGCATCATCCGTCACCTGGACCAGATGTAGTCCCCGTTTTTGCGTATCTTGTATCGTTCATATCAAGTTCACAGCTGCAATTCTTTCCATTCTTGGAAATCGTATTCATACTCTACCGGCCGGGGGAACCGGGCAATGTGGGTGCAGCCGCAAGGGCCCTCAAGACCATGGGATTCCGGCATCTCAGGCTGATCCGGCCCTGCGACCACCTGGCTGAAGAAGCCCTGATGATGGCCCACGGCTCCCGTGAGATCCTGGAAAATGCGGCCGTTTACGACGATCCGGAGGAGGCTGTGGCCGACCTGGACCTGCTGGTATGCACCACCGCTAAAATGCGGAGCGCCAAGCACGATTACCATTCCAGCAGGGACCTGCGTACATTCCTGGAAGAACGAAAGGCAGGCTTACGGAAGGTGGGCATTTTATTCGGCACCGAAGAGAGCGGTCTCCCCAACCAGCTGGTCCTCCGCTCCGACATGGCCTTCACCATTCCCATGGCCGCCGCCTATCCTTCCCTGAACCTGGCACAGGGCGTGATGGTCACCGCCTATGAGCTTTTTCCCCTGAACCGGCTGACCCGGCCCGGGAGGGAACTTTCCAAATCGGGCGAGGGGTACGGGGAACTGAAGTCGCGGGTGACGAAACTGCTTGCGGAGACAGGCATCCCCGAAGGTTCGCCCCTGTTCCACAGGATCATGGAACGGATGGCCACGGTGGGGACCAACGACATCCCGCTTTTCCTTTCGGTAATCTCCCGGATCGGTAAAAAACAGGGGAAATGAAAAAGCTGCACATCCTGCTCGTCTACAACCGGAAGATCCCCGTGGTAAAATACGGGGGCACGGGAAGGGATGTGTGGTACCTGGGGAAAGAACTGGTGAAGATGGGGCACCAAGTCACTTTCCTCGCGGGGAAGGGATCGGCATGTGATTTCGCCGAAGTACGCGCCTTTGATCCGGACCGGCCGCTGGGCGGACAGATCCCGGATTCGGCGGACCTGGTGCACTCCCACATTCCGGTCTGGGAACCGTTACCGAAACCGTATATGATCACCCTGCACGGGAACTCCACCCTGCAGCGGGACTTTGACATCAATACCACCTTCATTTCCAGGGACCATGCAAGGCGGTTCGGAAGCGAGGTGTTCGTGTATAACGGACTGGGACTGGAAGAATACGGGAAGCCGCGGTTTGATCAGGAAAGGAAATATGTCCACTTCCTGGGGAAAGCCGCCTGGAAGGTGAAGAACCTGAAAGGATGCATCCGGATTGCCAGGGAGGTGGGGATTCCCCTGCGGGTGATCGGCGGACAAAGGGTGAACCTGAAGATGGGGGTGCGGGTGACCCTGGACCCGCGGGTACGGTTTGAGGGAATGGTGGGCGGAGCGAAGAAGAACCGGCTGATCAACGGGTCGAAGGCCCTGCTTTTCCCGGTCAGGTGGCACGAACCCATGGGGCTCTCGGTTGTGGAAAGCCTCTACTTCGGTTGTCCGGTCTTCGGGACCCCTTACGGTGCGCTGCCCGAGATCGTCACCCCTGAATTCGGATTCCTTTCAAACAGGATACCGGAACTGGTCACCGCCCTGGAGCACGTGGAAACCTACGACCGGCGCAGGTGCCATGAATATGTGTGTGAGAAATTCTCCTCCCTGCAGATGGCCCGCAACTTCCTGCTCCTGTATGAGAAAGTGCTCAACGGCATCCCGCTCAATCCGAAACCCCCGAGACCGCTGGCCCCCGTACCCGGACTGCTTCCATTTTTTGATTGACCCGCCAGTAACCTTCCCCGTACTTCTCCCTCAGATAGTCGTAATGGGAATGATCTTCCGGATCGCCGATCACAAGCGAAGGGGGCAGCGCCCCTTTGGATTGCCTGTAAGCTTCCATCCGGACGACCATGCTGTCCACCATCTCCGGCATTTCCCGGGCCAGGTTGTGCCGCTCCCCGGGATCGGACTTCAGGTTGATCAGCAGTGTGTCGTGGGGAGCCACCGCCTGCTTCCAGTTGCTGCCCGGGTATCCTTCGAAGGGAAGCTTGAGCTTCCAGTCACCGTACCGGTAACACTGCAGCTCCGCCCCGTCATAATAGAGGAACTCCTTCCCCGTCCGTTTGCCGGTCCCCCGCAGCACCTGCAGGATGCTCTCCCCGTCATAATCCCTGTCCCCCGGCAATTCCGCACCCGAAATCTCCGCGAAAGTGGGGAACCAGTCCATCATCAGCGCCATGTCGTCATATACCGATCCTTCCGGGATCAC
>DSEO01000087.1 GCA_011056635.1 Bacteroides sp. | reverse complement strand
CTCAATGCGGTGATCGTCAATCCCGCCATTATCCTGGGACCGGGATTCTGGGACCGGGGAAGTTCTGTCATGTTCCCAAGAGTGGACCGGGGGCTCAGGTTTGCCACCCCGGGAATCACGGGGTACGTGGATGTGCGGGATGTGGTCACGGCCATGGTCCGGCTGATGAACTCCCCGATCATCGGGGAAAGGTACATTGTCAGTGCGGGTGACTATTCCTTCCGCCAGATCTTTGAAATGATCGCCGGCGCTCTGGGAAAGCCCCGTAACATGAAGCCGGTCTCCCCCGCTTTCCTGAAATTCCTCTGCAGGCTGGATGCCTTTGCGGGGTTGTTCACGGGAACCCGCCGTATCACCAGGGAGCATGTAAATTCTGCTTTCAGCGAACACAGGTTCTCCAGCCGGAAACTTCAGGAAGCCACCGGTATGGAATTCACCCCCGTGGAAGAGGTCATCGCCCATGTGGCCGGCATCTACCTTGCCCACCGGTGATCCCGCTTGTGATCCGCACCCGGCAGGGATCCGGCTATGACTTACGCAAAAGCTCAGAGCAGCAGCCAGGAGAGCCAGATCAAAGCGCAGTAAGGGAGTAGATTTAAAAAAATCCCCCCCTCCGTTCAAGAAATTGAAAAGAAAGAAACCCCTGTCTGACATCGAAGGGGGGAATGAAACGGAACGTTGATCAATTTGTTAATGTGGCAGAATAAAAAAGATCAGCGTGATCTTCCGGGAAAAATCCCCTGAAGTTGTAAACTTTTTCTGTTATATTTGTTGCCCGATAACCAACAAATAATCAACACGTCATATGAAAACCGCAAACATTGTAACGAGTGCCGTTCTTGCAGCCGCGATCATCGTACTGTACATATTGCATTTTACGGGAAATAACAGGGGTCAAAGTGTTTCCGGATCCGAAGCGACGGAAGAAAGGGCCGATACGGTCAACGTGCAGATCGCCTATTTCAACATGGATTCTGTGATGGCACGGTGGGACCTGTACTACAAGTACCAGCAGGAACTGGGACAGCGGCAATCTGAGCTGGAGAGCGATTTTGCGGGTAAAACACAGAGTTTCTACAAAAGCGTGGAAGATGCCCAGTACAAGATCCAGCGGGGACTGGTGACCAGGAGTGAGGCGGAACAGCTTCAGCAGCAGCTGGCCACCGAAGAACAGAACCTGATGTCGCTGCAGAACACGTACACCCAGCAACTGCAGGAAGAGGGACTGGTAAAGAACCGGCAGATGCTGGATATGATCGAGCGGCATGTGGCCGAGATCAGCAAAAAGCGCGGTTACGATTACGTCTATTCATACTCATTCGGCGGCAACCTCATCTACGGCGCCAAACCCTATGACATCACCAGTGATGTGGTAGCGGGACTGAACAAAAAATACGGTGTGAACTATGATATTGAATAATGGGCTTCGCCGATGCATACCTGCTCCGGGCCGGTCTGCGAAATGAGCTCATTGCCCACAGGCCGCATCCCGGTCTGGAAATCATCGTAACCATTCCGGCATACAACGAATCCGGGCTCGAAAGATGCCTGGATTCGTTGTTTCAGTGCGATACTTCCGGGATCCGGGCGGAGGTGATTGTGCTGGTCAATGCCGCGGCTGATTCCCCGCCGTGGGTTATTGCACAGAACAAAAGAACTTACCGGGAAACCCTTGAATGGATCGCCGATCATCCGCATCCTGATATCGCCTTCCATGTTCACATGGACCACACCTTCTCCCGGAAGGAAGCGGGTGTGGGAATGGCCCGGAAGATCCTGATGGACGAGGCGGTCCGCCGGTTCAGCTCCCTGGAAAGGCCGGAAGGCCTGATCGCCTCCATGGATGCGGATTCCCTGGTGGAAACCAATTACCTGCAGGCGCTGACCAAACTCTTCCGGCAGGAACGTCCCGACGGATGCGCGGTCTATTTCGAACACCCCCTTTCCGGTCCCGGTTTCGGCGAAGAAGTTTACAGGGCGATCATGCAGTACGAGCTGCACCAGCGTTACTACCTCCGGGCGGTCAGGTCCACCGGCTACCCGCATGCGTTCCATACCGTGGGCTCGTGCTTCGCGGTGAATGCGGATGTGTACTGCAGGGAAGGAGGCATGAACAGGCGGAAAGGGGGCGAGGATTTTTATTTCATCCAGAAAGTGGCCCGGCGGGGCAATTTCAGGGAGTGCAACACCACCCGGGTGATCCCCTCTCCCAGGCCCTCCGACCGGGTGCCGTTCGGAACGGGACCCCTGGTGAAACGGCTGACGGAAGATCCCGGCAAGCCGCTGCTCACCTATGATCCGCGGCCTTTTACCATGCTGCGGGAGTTTTT
>DSEO01000029.1 GCA_011056635.1 Bacteroides sp. | reverse complement strand
ATCATACACAGTCTCCTGTCTTTTGTCCTCCTGCCAGCCGTCCGGATCATTCCACACATAGTCGATCTTCAGCACCTGGTGGTCCCCCGGATCCCAGGTATACACATTCTTCACTGCAGGCACCCACGTCCCGGTCCAGTCATATTGAATGCGGGTGGTGATCCTGTCCAGCGCATCCAGCTCATATGCATAGCGGACCCGGTTTGTGGTATCCCAAACCTCTGCTGCTGCGTTCCAGGCATACTCCGCCAGGTATTCCGGGTTGCCCAGGGTGTCGTACTGGGTCTCTTTCAGGCTCTCATTGACCCATCCACCCCCCGGAAGATCCCAGCTGTAGCGGGTCACCAGTGCCAGATTTCCCGCCGTATCAAACTCATACACATACCTGCTGGTCCCCACCAGGCCCTGTTCGGCGTCACTCCATGCATACGCAGCCTTCCCGGTCTGTCTCCCGCTTCCATCATAATTAGCCTCTTCCCTGCTTTCTATCATCCAACCGGACTGATCAACATCCCAGCGGAATGATTCCGTGAGCACCGCGTTCCCGGCCCCGTCCAGTTTGCGGGTTTCCTTCTCCCGGTTCACCCAGGTGGCCGCGACGGGATCCCACCTGCAGACGGTGGATGTTTCAACGACCTCCGCCGAGTCAAACATCGCATGCACCGTCCGCTGGACATATACGGAATCGGAGGGCGAGGTAAAATCAAGGGTCAGGATGGAATCTGTCCTTAAATAACTGTCCTGGGAAAGCAGCGGCAAAGCGATCAATGCCAGGGCCGGCACTGACAGGAAAGTCACCATGCATTTTTTCATCCAAAGGGTTTTTGGGATATGAAACCTGTTCGGTCCAAAAGTTAAAAAAAATCTCTGGCATATGCTGAAGCGCTGCAGAAATTATCCGGATAGATTGATTTTCCAAATGCCATTCCCTATTTTTAGGAACAGTTTTCACCAAAGGAGTAAAATGATGTTACCATGCCTCATGTGGATCATCATCGCTGCCCTGGCCGGCTTCGGTGTCTCGGCCATCTTTGCAGGTTGGCTTAAGCTACCCAGAAATATCTACCTGATCATCTATATTCCGCTGGCCGGTGCTTTATTTGCTGTATTCATCTTATACAGTGAGATTGATGTGGGACAGCTGATCGCACATAACGCGTACTGGGGACTGCTGGGTGCTGTAATAGCATCATTTTTTGTCATCAGGAATGTGCTGTCCCAGCCATCCTCAGAAAGAAACAGGGGAGTTGCACTTGTCCTGGATATACTCTGGCCGGGGTTTGCTTACGGATTGATCGATGCGTTGCTGCTATCCGTGCTCCCGGTACTGGCTGTCCGGGAGGCATTCGCCGATCCGTTATTATCAAGTGGATGGCCAGGAAAAATCGCCTTCGGGTTGATGGCACTTGTGGCTAGCCTCATTGTGACTGCGGCGTATCATCTGGGCTATCCCGAGTTCCGCAACAAAAAAGTATTATGGGTGATGCTGGGAAACGGGGTGCTGAGCCTGGCATATATACTGACAATGAACCCGCTGGCAGCAATCCTCCCGCATATCGGCATGCACATCACTGCGATGATACACGGCAGGGAATCCACCGGTCAGGTTCCTCCGCATTATTAGAAATCAAGCCCGTGGAGTCCCCCTCATGCTGCTGCGGAATAGGTGAACCTAATTAAATTTGCACGATGAAAACACCATTCACAACGGAACAATTTTTCGAAATTTTTGAAAAGTACAACACATCGGTATTCCCCGTACAACTGATTATCATTGCGCTTGGGATCATCGGATTGGTTTTGATCCACAGCAGGAATAGTGTCAGAAAAAACCTGATCAGCATCCTGCTGGGGATTCTATGGCTGTGGACCGGGATCATTTACCACATCACATTCTTTACATCCATCAATAAGGCTGCATATGTCTTCGGAAGCCTCTTCATCATCCAGGGCATCTTCTTCTTCGTGGAGATGCTTAGGGGAAGGCTCGAATTTTCATTCGGTGGCAGTGTCAGAGAATACATCGGATATTTTTTCATCCTGTTTGGATTGATCATCTACCCCATTATCAGTTATCTGCTGGAGGGCTCCGTCTCCAGGACTATTTCACCGGGACTGCCCTGTCCCACCACAATCATGACTTTCGGATTCCTGATGCTGACAACCGATAAACTATCAAAGTACCTGTTGATCATCCCTGTCATCTGGGCGGTTATCGGGACAAGTGCAGCCATTAGCTTCGGCGTATATCAGGATTATGTTATGATCCTCGCTGCGATCGTTGCGGGTATTTACCTGTTCGGGAGAAAACAGAAGCTATCTTAATACTGACT
>DSEO01000019.1 GCA_011056635.1 Bacteroides sp. | reverse complement strand
TGAAGCAGATGCGGTCATCGCTGCCACAGCGGAGCCGGGGCTAAGCGTGCTGGTACAGGTGGACATCGCTCTGCGGGAAGGGGATGGAGATCCCTGCCGCGTCGAACTGCTTTTTCACGTTTTCGGTGGTATCGAAGAAGAGCGACCAGTAGTCTGATGAGTTGACCCATACCCTCAGTTTCAGGTTCACAGAACTGTCCGCCAGCTCTTCCACCATTACCTGCGGAGGATTATCCTCTTTCAGCACGCGGTCATCCGACTGCGCCATCCTGAGCAGGATATCTTTGGCTTTGTCAATGTCATCCCCGTAACCGATGCCAAAAGAAAAGTCGATCCGCCGGGTGGGCATGGCTGAAAAATTGGTAATGGAACCTGTGGCCAGGGGTGAATTGGGGATGGTGATCTTCCTGTTATCCGGGGAGAGAAGCACTGTGTGGAAGATCTGGATCTCCTGCACCGTTCCCATGAATCCCTGTGCCTCGATAAAATGTCCCACCTCGTAAGGTTTGAACAGCAGGATCATCACCCCGCCCGCAAAGTTCTGAAGTGTTCCCTGCAGGGCCAGTCCCACTGCAAGTCCTGCTGCACCCAGCACCGCGATGAAGGAGGTCATCTGGATCCCCACCATTCCCATGACGCTGATCACCAGCAGGATTTTGAGCAGCACACCGGTCAGGGTTTTCAGGAAGGGGACCAGGGAAGCATTCACATTTCTTTTTTCCATCAGACGGACCAACCACCGGGTGATCCATCTGATCACCAGCAGTCCGACGATGAGAACCAGAATGGCCGTGATGAATTTCAATCCATACTGGACCACGAGGTCATAAATTTTCTGAAGGGTTTCCTGAAAGTTTTCCATTTTGTAAATATTTGGTTTGTAAAAAAATATCCGTGTAAAAGGCCCATATGCTGACTATCGTGCTGAAGTCGGAACATTTTAAGATAGTGACAAAAAACAAGAAATCCCAACCGCAGGCGGCCGGGATTTCCAGCTTCTTGAACTGTAATGGTTATTCCTTGATGAACTTGGTGCTGATACTTCCACCAGCCGTTTCAAGGGTCATGAAATAGAGCCCGGTCTTCAGATCGGAAACATCGAACACTTTGTGACCGGTGGCCTGGAATTCCAGGGTCTTCACCCGCTGTCCCACGATGTTCGAAATGGCAATCCTCTGTATCCCGGGATACTGCACCGTGAGCAGCTCAGATGCAGGATTCGGATACACAGACACCAGCTTTGTGCGGTCCGGTCCCACCGAGGATGCCCCGGCCCAGTCGATGTTGTCGATATACACGGTTCCTCCTTCGGTCCTGGCATCAGGAAAATCCGGGAAGAAGACCAACCGGGTATAGGTGACACCGATTACATCGGAAAAATCGAAGGTCAGCAGCTCCCACTCTCCGGTCACGGTATTTTCTACCTTCAGTTCGATCTGTGCAGGGTCGCCGTCACCTCCTTCGATCTTCAGTCCGCTGGGAGAGATCTTGTCCTTGTGGACCATCATCTGCATGATGTGGTTGTCATCGGTGATCTCAAACGGACCGTATGCATCGGACCAGGCACCTGCCCAGGGATCCGCGTTATCAAGCACAATGAACTTGATGCAGTTATCCGAGGTGTTGATCCCGTCCTTGGCAGGGTTTTCCGCCAGGGCCATGTTCTCTTCAGCATCTCCTGCATTGGCAAACTGGGTCCATGCAGTATCTTCCTGGGCATTTTCAAAGTCCACCGGAAGGGCATACTGGGCGCTCAGTCCCGCTGCAAATACGACAAATAAAAAAATTGTAAAGATTGTTTTCATCATGTACATTTTAAGTGAATATTCAATTAATTTCTGCATTTGACTGAATCTGTTCTGCGATAGCACCTCCTTTCTTTTAAATGGTTTATAATCAATGAATGAAAAGTTTCTTTGTTTGAATTGGATCGTCAAACGGCTCCAGCCTGATGATGTACACTCCGGGAGCCAGGTGGCCCGTATGGATGCTGACCGGGTAGGTGCCGGGATGAAAAATTTCCCGGTGGATGATCTCCTGCACCCTTTTTCCATTCAGATCATAGATATCAAGCTGAATGACAGATGTTTTGTCCACTTTGAACCGAAGGGTGCAATGTGAGGATGCCGGGTTCGGAAACAGGGTGAATGCATTTTCAACTCCCTGGTGGTCAAGGCTGTTGGGAGAATCGTAAAACCCGATGGCATCCATCATGGGCCGGATCTCCGGGTTGGACATGAATAAATCCCAAAGGAGCCGGCTGCGGTAATTCTCGATCATCAGCAGGATGGGTCCCTGGTCGATGGCCAGGTATGAATCCGCAAACCAGTTGCGCTCCAGGTTGAATGCATCTTTGAACCCCATCCAGTCCCATATCCTGTCACCCACCTCC
>DSEO01000220.1 GCA_011056635.1 Bacteroides sp. | reverse complement strand
TGGTATTCGGGCCCGGTTTCATAGGGCGCTTCGTACTGCTCACCTTCCACCACATGGTACATGACCCCGCTGTTGCCGTGCGGACCCAGTTTCCATTCCCACTTCAGGATGAAGTTTTCGTACGCGCCCTCCGAAACAATATCCCCGCCAATGTCCCCTCCCAGCCCCAGGCCCACCAGGCATCCGTCCTCCACCACCCAGCCGGTAAGGGTGTCCCCGTTGAAATTCCTCCATCCTTCCGTGGTCTTCCCGTCGAACAGGAGCACCCAACCTTCATTTTTTTCCTGCCTGGTCAGGGTGTTGGCCCTGTTGCATCCGCAGGCCATGGCTGTCAGCATGACAGCGGTCATGATTATGTTTGTTTGCATATGCATGGATTCATGTTTGGGTAATGATGAAGTTCATTTTAAAATTACAAATATTTCGGGGTTCATGGAATAAAGCATAACAATCGGAGAAATTATGAGAACAATCGGATAAATGATCAATCCCGGGTTCTTCATTTTTGACTAACTTTCATCATGTGTTTCATTTTCCGGATCCTCCGGGATTCTTCCAACTGTTAAGAACCAAATGAACCCTTGATGAAAAGAAGAGAATTTATCACCGCTACCGTGGCCGGGACCACAGGGCTCTCATTGTTTCCGTGCCTGCTTCAGGGATGCAGGGACAGTCACGATCCGTTGCATGATTTCGGACTGATCACCAACGTGGTACAGCACATGATCAGGGAGGATCACAGGGGGACCATGGCACTGCTTGCAGAAATGGATTACAAGTACCTGGAGTTCGGAGGTACCTGGGGGGAGGATCCCGCAGCGCTGAAGGAATACATGCTTGGCATCGGACTGATCCCCCTGGCGGGGGGTACCAGCATGGCCCCGTTGCAGGGTGATGGCCTGAGAGAAGCGGTGGACGAATGCCTGGCCATGGGGAAAAAATACCTGGTCTGTTACTGGCCGTGGATGAACAGTGCCGAGAACCTCACATGGGATGACGTGAAGTTTGCGGTGGATGAAAGCAACCGGATCGGAGAAATATGCAGGGACAACGGGTTGCGGTTAGCCCTGCACAACCACCACCAGGAGTTCGGGAAACTGGACGACCGGGTGATCTATGATTATATCCTGGCAGAAACGGATCCCGAGCTGGTCACCATGGAGATCGACCTTTACTGGGCCCATAAGGGAGGTGCCGACATCACCACCTATTTTGAAAAATACCCGGGGCGTTTCGAACTGGTCCATGTGAAGGATTCCTATGATTCACCCGATCTGAGTAGCTTCGCCTGTGTGGGCTCCGGGATCCTGGATTTTCAGCACCTGTTTTCTTACCGGGATGTGGCCGGGTTCAAACACCTCATCGTGGAGCACGATGATCCGGAGAACGAGCTGGCATGTGCCCGAACCAGCATCCAACACCTCAAAACCCTTGAATTTTAGATATTTCCTAACTCAACTAACTCAACTAACTCCTCTAACTCTTTCCCCCATGCCAACCCGAAGAACATTTATCAGAACCTCCGCTGCCGCCATTGGAGGCATCGGAATCGCGCAATCCCTGCCCGGATCGCTGCTGGCCGGCAGCAGGGTCCGGGGTGCCAATGACAGGATCACCCTGGCCCTGATCGGGGTCCGGAACATGGGATGGGGCGATTTGGAAGATTTGCTGAAACAGCCCGGTGTGGTGTGCAAGACCCTGTGTGATGTGGATGACACGGTGCTGGCCGAAAAGGCAAATGCATTGACCGAAGCGGGATCCGGCCGTCCACTGCTGGAAAAGGATTACCGGAAGGTCCTGGATGACAAAGATATTGATGCGGTGATCATCGGAACCCCCGACCACTGGCACTGTCTCCCCCTGATAGACGCCTGCCAGGCGGGTAAACATGTCTATGTGGAAAAGCCCCTGGCCAATTCCATTGGCGAGATCAACGTGATGCTGGATGCAGCCAGGAAATACAAGCGCCTGGTGCAGGTCGGGCAGCAGCAGCGCAGCGGCGCCCACTGGCAAAGCGCCATCGAATTTGTCCGTTCCGGGAAGCTGGGAACCATCCGTCAGGTCAAGTACTGGGCCAACTTCAATTACGGGGCGGGCAACATGCCGGTACCCGACTCCGCACCGCCGCCCGGGGTGGATTATGACCGCTGGCTCGGGCCCGCACCGGACCGTTCGTTCAACAGGAACCGTTTCCACGGGTCATGGAGGATGTTCAGGGATTACGGGGGGGGACTGATGACAGACTGGGGGGTGCACCTGATCGACATGGGACTGTGGGCCATGGATGTACAGACGGCGCCACGCTCGGTGGCCTCCATCGGGGGGATCTTTGCCCACGGGGACCGGGCGCTGGAAATGCCGGACACCCTGACCGTGCTGTATGAAATGGACGGGTTCAACATGGTCTGGGAACACAACGG
>DSEO01000345.1 GCA_011056635.1 Bacteroides sp. | reverse complement strand
GCGCGTGAATTTCAGCATTTTTCCCCGGGGCCGGTTTTCGTTTTTCCATACCTCCAGCTGGATCACACTGGCCAGCATGTTCTGGTCGGCCACCCGGATGTAGGCCATCCAGCGGTTGCGTTCATCCTTCGCATAGACCGGTTTGCGGATGGTCGGGGGGATGTAGACCTCCAGTACGTTTTTACCTTCAATGGCATGGTTCCTGCTGTCAAACCGCACCTCGGGTCTGCAGTAGAGGTGCGCCGCCGATTCGACCATGTAATACTCCTCTTCGGACCTGATCCCCGTGATGCGCCCGTTGTCCTTGACGCCGATCAGGAGCCTTCCCCCGTCTGTATTGGAGAAGGCGGACAGGGTACGGGCGATCTTGCGGGCGTCGCTGATCTCGAACTTGAAATCAAGTTCCTGGTGCTCACCTTCATCAATGAGCGACCTGAGGTATTTTTTATCAGTACCCGTCATGACAGGGTAAAAATACGCGTTCCGTAGCGAACAGATAGGTTTTTTTGGTCCGAATTACTAACTTGTTTGCCACATTGCATGAACCGGATCCGCATCTTCCTGAATAACCTGGTGGGCCGCATCAGGTATCTGTTTGCCGGGTGGCGCCGCAGGATACTGGATATCTGCGTGCTATCGTCCGGCCACTGGCGTTGGGCTGCCCTGGGTATCCTCATCATCACCGGAGTGATCCTGCTGGGTATGCTGACGGACTTCATCGGGATCATGCATCCGCTGGTTTACCTGGGTGCCGTGGTGATGGCCCTGGGTTTCCCGCTGCTGATCGGACTGGGCATCCGTCTCGGCCTGAGCATCCTGGGTGTCATCCCCGCCCGCTACGGCTGGATTTTTTTCGGAGCGGTCTTCTTCGTCTTTTTCATATTCGGATTTCCGCAGAAGGCACTGGTATTCATTGCCCTATTCCTGGTGCTGTCGGGTGCTTTCATCGGGGGAGGGCTCTACAACCTGACCGGCGGACGATGGGCTTCGTTGCGGAGGGTCAACCGGATCCTGACCGTTGTGTTCCTGGTGACCGGCGCGGGACTGTTGTCCTTCGGAGCCTGGTATATGATCTACCCGGGAAAGATGCCCGAAGAGGTCCGGGCGGTGGCCATGGAAGCGGAGGTGTTGCCGGAGCAGCTGGAGGCGGAGGATCCTTCCTTCCCGGGACCGTTCCTTATCGACTCGCTCAGCTACGGATGGGGGAAGGACAGGCGGAGACCGGAATTCGGGGAGGAGGTGGCCATCATCACTCCCACGGTGGACGGCAGCAGTTTCCTTGATGACTGGGACAAGCTGGCGGGCCGGTTGCGCACCCTGTACTGGAAGGTGGGGCCCGACTCCCTGCCGCTGAACGGGCGGGTCTGGTTCCCGGAAGGAGAGGGGCCTTTTCCGCTGGTGCTCATGGTGCACGGCAACCACCTGGACAGGGACTTTTCCGATCCGGGTTACGGTTACCTGGGAAGGCATTTCGCCTCCCACGGGATCATCGCTGTATCCGTGGATGAGAACTTCCTCAACGGGTCCTGGTCCGATTTCAACCATCCCCTCCAGGGAGAGAACGACTGCCGGGGCTGGCTGCTGCTGAAGCACCTGGAAGTATGGGACGGGTGGAACCGGACCGATTCCTCGCGGTTCTTCCGGAGGGTGGATATGGACCGGGTTGTGCTGATCGGTCATTCCCGCGGCGGCGAGGCGGTCAGTGTCGCCGCCTGTTTCAACCGGCTCCCTTTTTATCCCGACAATGCCATGGAGCGGTTTGATTTCGGTTTCGGCATCCGGGGTGTGGCTGCCATTGCACCGGTGGACGGACAGTATCACCCGGCGGGGATACCCACTCCCTTGAGGGATTTGAACTATTTCACCATCCATGGTTCCATGGACGGGGACATGCGCTCTTTCCACGGGATGCGGCAGATGCGGAGGATCGAATTCACCGGTTCGGCGTATCATTTTGTATCGGGACTCTACGTGCATGGGGCCAATCACGGTCAGTTCAACAGGAAGTGGGGACTGTACGACATCGGCTATCCCAATTACCTGCTGCTGAACCGCCGGGCCATTATCCCGGTGGCGGACCAGGAAAAGGTTGCCCTGGTGTACCTGACCGCCTTTGTCCGGGAAACCGTGGAACCTGGCAGCGGGTATACGGACCTGTTCAGGGATTACCGGTCCGGCCGGGAGTGGCTTCCCGGCCTGGTCTGCCTCAACCAGTTCCATGAATCGGCGGCGACGGTGGTATGTGGTTTCGAGGAGGACATCGATCTGACCACCGGCTCATACGGGGTGGATTCCCTGGGGGCGGACCGGCTGGCGCTCTGGAAAGAGAGAAGGATCCCCATGAAGTGGGGCGATCAGCACAGCAACGGGGTGTTCCTGGGATGGAACAATGAAAATGAAGCGGATAGTCTGCCGGGAGAATTCCGGATCCACCTGGCCCCGGGTGTTTC
>DSEO01000282.1 GCA_011056635.1 Bacteroides sp. | reverse complement strand
GCCGTACCGGGTGTGAATTTCTTCTTCTCCCAGCCTGTGGAGATGCTTTTTAACCACCTGCTCACAGGTTCGTCGGCCGATTTGCTCGTGAACATCTATGGGGATCATCTGGATACCCTTTTCCGGATAGGGAATGAAGCCGGTGAGATCATTCGGCGGATACCCGGTGCGGGCGATCTGAATGTGCAGAAGGTCATCGGTCTGCCCCAGATCGTTATTCGTTATGACCGGGACATCCTGGCCCGTTACGGACTTGATATCGACCAGGTGAACCGTGCAATCCAGGCAGGGTATTCCGGGGCTGTGGCCGGGACGATCTATGAAGGTGAGCGGCAATTCTCCCAGGTGGTGCGGCTGGATGAGAAATACCGCAAAGATCCGGATGCGGTGGGCGAACTGTATCTCAAACGTCCCAACGGACGGCAGGTGAAGCTGAGCGAGGTAGCCACCATTACCATGCAGGACGGGCCCGCTGCCATATCCCGTGAGGGCGTGCGCAGAAAACTGGAGGTGGATGTGAATATCGGCGATCGGGATACAGAATCTTTTGTGGAAGAGGTACAAAAACAGCTTGAAGAAAAACTGGACCTTCCCAGGGGATATTACCTGACCTATGAGGGTGAATACGAAAACCTTCAGAGTGCGAAAAAGCGCCTGCGGTGGGTGGTCCCCCTTGTTCTCGGATTCATATTCATCCTGCTCTACATGCTTTTCGGTTCACTGAAACAGGCCATCCTGGTATTTTCAGCCGTTCCCCTGGCAGCCATCGGAGGGGTGTTCTCTCTATGGCTGCGGGGAATGCCTTTCAGCATCTCTGCGGCTGTGGGATTCATCGCCCTGTTCGGGATCGCCGTACTTAACGGGGTGGTGCTGATGAGCTTTTTCAATGAACTCAAAGGGGAAGGCATGAGCAACGTGTATCGCCGGATCTATCACGGTACCGATCTTCGGCTGCGGCCGGTCATCCTGACCGCACTGACGGATGCCCTCGGGTTCCTGCCCATGGCCCTTTCCACTTCCCCGGGTGCGGAAGTCCAGCGCCCGCTTGCAACGGTGGTGGTAGGGGGACTGATCACAGCAACATTGCTTACGCTGGTCCTTTTACCCATCATCTACACCTTCAGCGAGAAAAAGATCAGGGTTCCTTCCCTGGCAAAGGTTGTATCAAAAACGGGAAACATGGAGAGAAAAAACAACAGATCATGGATCATACTGGTTCTCTTAAGTTTGGGGACGTTAGCTCCTTCGGTGCGGGGACAGATCCCAGCCCCGGGCGGCAGACCTTTTCAGGATGAGGGCCGGACGGTGCGAAATGCCCAGGTGGCGGTCCGTATCTATACCATGGAAGAGGCTGTACAGGCTGCGCTGGAAAACCATCCTGCGGTAAAAGCTGCAGATCTGGGAGTGTTGCAGCAACAGTGGCTGAAGACTGCAGCATGGGACCTGCCGGATACAGAGCTGTCCTTCGAAAAGGAAAATGAAGGTGCCGGTCTGCACCGGTGGTCTGTGGAGCAGTCCATGCAGAATCCGCTGGAATATGTGGCCATGGACAAACTGGCCGCTTATCGCATCCGGCGGGAGGAGGACCGGCTGAATCTGGTGAGGTCCGCGATTACCCGGAATGTGAAAACGGCGTATATCGAAGTGCTTTATGCCAGGCAGAAACTGGGACTGATGCAACAGCTGGAACAGATCTTTTCCGGCCTGGACCGTGCCGGGAAAACCAGATACAACACGGGAGACATTTCCTTTCTGGAACAGGTATCCACCAGCGCCAAATACAGGCAGATCACCATGGAAAGGGAAAGAGCAAAAACATTGCTGGATAACAGGCAAAAGTTGCTGGAAATGTCGATGTTCGCGGAAGGTCCGGTGCGAATTGCCGATACCACAATAACGGCACGTTCATTGCAAGAAGATCTGTCCCCTGCCGATTCCGCTGGTGGCAATCCGGACCTTTCGGGCAACCCGGACCTGGCCGTCTCCCGAAGCACCTGGGAAACCTCCCGCGTCGTGAACCGGGCGGTAAGATTCTCCCTTTGGCCCGATCCTTTTTTCAGGTACAGATACACTGCTTTCAATCAAATCGGAAATTTCAGCTCCTTTGAACTCGGGTTGAGAATTCCCATTGATATCCGGGCAGAGCGGGGGAAGAACCGGAGTGCTGAAATCGCTGCTGAAATGGACTACCAGCAGTACCTCCGGTTGGAAAAGGAAGTCAGTACGGATATTGTCACGGTAAGGAACGAACTGGAGCATTACTGGCGACAACTGGATTATTACCGGGATAACCGCCTGCGGGAAGCGGACATGATCGTCAAAAGCGCCCTCAGGCAATATGAGGCAGGGAACATCGGTTACCTGCAGTATGTCCAGTATTTCGACCAGTCCACCACCATCCGGATCGATTATCTGGATGTGCTCCTGGAGTACAACAGGAAGCTGGTCGAGCTGGAGTATTTGCTG
>DSEO01000018.1 GCA_011056635.1 Bacteroides sp. | reverse complement strand
GAGAGCGCTTCTCTGTCCTCCTGGTTCTTCGCGATATCGCGCGTCCCGGTAAAATCAAACCCGAAATCCACCGTGGTCTGGAAATAGAGGATGACCGCGGCGGCAATGGCCAGCACCCCGTACATTTCCAGTCCGATGACCCGTGTCAGATAGGGGAGGACGACCAGCGGAAGAAGGTAGTTCAGGACCTGGAGCACGCCCAGGGAAGCGAAGTTCTCAATAAGAACTTTCGACCCCGGCCTTCTGACGGCCTGTCTTAACTTTGATATTTTCAAATCCGTTGGTTTTTTCCTGGCGTTGCTGCGTCTTTGCGTTTTTCCTGTTGAAACTTTCGTACCTGTAATTGTGGGCGTACCTGTAGGGGCCCCTGCCGGACCTGTAATCGTTGACCAGGATGCTCATTCCGCGGATCCCCATCTGCCTGGTTTCCGAGAGCGTTTCCAGCATCGGCCGTTTCATGGACTTGTTGAACCTGACCACGAAAATATTGGCATCCGCCATCACCGCCTGGTTGAATCCGTCCGATACCACCCCGAAGGGGGAAGTATCCACAATGATGAAATCATAGATCATCCGCAGTTCATCGAACAGTGCCCTGCTTTTTTCCGATGCGGCCAGTTCGGCTGGATTGGGAGGGATGGGACCGGAAGGGATGATGTCCAGGTTCCGGAATCCCGATCCCTGGATGATGTCCTCCAGGGGATCCTTCCCGATCAGGTAGGTGGAGATCCCCCTGCTATTGTCCAGGTTGAAATCGGGTGACAGGCTGGGCCGGCGCAGGTCAAAGCCCAGAAGGACGGTCCGCTTCCCGGTCAGGCTGTATGCGGAGGCCAGATTCACCGCCACGAAGGTCTTCCCTTCACCCGGGATGGAGCTGGTTACCAGGATCACCGGACTGGGCGCCTCTTTCGTGAAGAACTGGATCCGGGTGCGGAGGCTCCGGAAGGCTTCGGCCTGCACCGACTGGGGATCGCTCAGTACCGCTGTCTGGAATTTCAGGTTGCTGTGGGGGATGTGGCCGATGACCGGCAGGTCGGTGAGCAATTTCAGCTCCTCCTCGGTGGTGATCCGGTCGCTGACGGCACCGGACAGGATCAGGAACCCGGAGGGGATCATCAGGCCGAGCAGCAGTGCCAGGGCATAGACCAGCGGTTTGTTGGGGGAGACGGGATGGCGGCTGGCACGGGCGCTGCTGACGATTTTGTTGTCGGGCTGACTGGACGCTTTCTGGATCTGGGCTTCGGCCCTGCGCTGCAGCAGGAAGGTGTAGAGCGCCTCGTTCAGGTTGAATTTCCGCTCGATCCCCAGCAGCTGCCGTTCCGTGACGGGCAGTCTCCTCGCCTGGGCATTCAGGTTCTTCAGCTGGGACTCATTTTCCTGCATGGCCATCCGGTTGGCGGTGATCACCCCTTTCAAAACCTCCTGCAGGCTCTGCTTGGTATTTTTCAGCTGCTGGGCGAGCTGGGACTGGCGAAGGCTCCGCTGTGCGGTGTGACCGCTGAAATATTCCAGCTGGAGGTCTGACAGTTCCTGCATCAGGGTGGTGAGCAGCGGGTCTGTGATCCCCATGGATGCAGGTGCCACGGGGGCTTCCATGGAGGATTCGTTTTTCAGGTACTCGGCCAGGTACTCGTAGTAGTTCGCTTCCAGCTGCAGCCTGGCCCGCTCGTCCTCCAGCCGCACAGCCTGCTGAATGAGCTGCTGTCCCTGGGCGGAGATGTCCATGATCTGGTTCCTGGCCCGGAAATTCTGCAGCCTTTCCTCCGTGATCAGCAGCGAGTCGGATACATTCACCAGCTGTGCATCGATGAAATCGATGATCCTGGATGCTTCGTAATTCTTTTGCTCCAGGTTGCTGCTGATGAATTCGGTGATCAGCCGGTTCAGGAAATCGATGTCCTTTTGCCTGTTTGTCCCCTGCAGACTTACCATGACGATGGTGCCGTCACGGAAGACCGGCTCCACCACCAGCCGGTTCATGTACACTTCGATCAGGTCCTCGCGGTGGGTGGTCCTGAAATGGATATCCTGTCCCCGTCCGGTCACCTCATAATAATTGGGCATGGGCACCACGGAAAAGGTGCCCTCCCCGATGGGAATGGTTTTCCCGAAAGTGACAACGGTGTCAAGGGCGACCAGGTCATTTTCCTCCACCCGGACACGGAATGTGCTCAGGCTTTCGTAGCTCACCGTGAATTCCAGGTTGTAGGGCACCCACTGGGTGGTGTCGAACACCACCCGGATGGGATTGTCCGGGTAGCATGATTCCCGCATGATCCTTCCCCTGATGTAATAGTCGGTTTCGAAATCCAGTCCGTCAAGGGTCCTGTTGATCAGGGGCCAGGAGGAAAGTACGAAGATCTGGTTGTCGATATTCTGCGAACCGGGCTGCAGGTGGTATCCGCCCAGGAGCGACTCCCGTTCGGAAAACCGGGCATCGGTTTCTTCGCTGAACATGATCGAAGCGGTCACCCTGTATTTCGGCATGGT
>DSEO01000016.1 GCA_011056635.1 Bacteroides sp. | reverse complement strand
TTTAATCCTCTTATTTGATGAGATACCCATGAAAAAATCACTGATCACTTCAATTTTTTCCATTCTTTTCATATTCATTTCCGGCACCCTGTCTGCACAGCTAAAGCTCCCGGCCATGTTGAGGGACAGCATGGTCCTTCAGAGAAATACTGAACTGAAGATCTGGGGCTGGGCCGAAGCGGGAGAACAGGTGGAGGTCAGTTTTAAAGGGAACCTATATCAGGCGGAAGCGGGCAGGGACGGGAAATGGATGGTTCATCTGCCGCCCATGGAAGCAGGAGGGCCCTACATCATGGAGATTTCTGCTCGCGGTTCCGGCACACCTTCCGCCAATGAAAACGCCGGAATTTCCGGTACCGGCATAAAGCTTGAAAACATTCTGGTGGGCGATGTCTGGCTCTGTGCGGGCCAGTCCAACATGGTCCACTACATGGCGCTGCACAGTGAACGGTATGCGGAAGAGATCGCGCAGGCCGGTGATCCGGAGATCAGGCAGTTCCTGGTCCCCTCCGCCACGAGCCTGGAGGGACCGCAGGAAGACCTGGCGGGCGGGAGCTGGAAATCGGCCAACCCGGATGATATCATGCGGTTTTCGGTGGTGGCCTATTTCTTTGCCAGGAACCTTCACGAAACCTATGGTGTTCCCATCGGGATCATCAATGCGAGTGTGGGGGGCACCCCCATCGAGGCCTGGACCAGCGCGGAGGGTTTGAAGGAATTCCCGGTGATGCAGCGTGCCATTGAAATGAACAGCGATACGGCATATGTCAGCCGCGTGAACCGTGCCGCATGGTCGGCGATGCGTGAAGGAAGACGGGAAACGGGTCAGGACGAGGGATTAGCCGGACCGGTGGCGTGGTACGATCCTGCCTATGTTCCGGAAAACTGGCACCGGATCAATATTCCCGGATACTGGGAGGACCAGGGGATCAGGGACCTGAACGGCGTGGTATGGTACCGGAGGGAATTCGAGGTTCCGGCATCCATGACCGGGATCCCTGCGAAGGTTGCCCTGGGAAGGATCGTGGATGCGGACCAGCTCTATATCAACGGAGAACAGGTGGGACGAACCACTTACCAGTATCCCCAGCGAAGGTATGAGGTACCTGTGGGTGTATTGAAATCCGATAAGAACCTGTTTGTGATCCGGGTGACCAACCAGGCCGGAAAGGGAGGATTTGTGCCCGACAAACCCTATTACCTTTCAGCCGCCGGAGAGACCATTGATCTGAAAGGCTACTGGCAGTACAGGGTGGGGGAGGTGTATCCCGAACGCAGGTTTTCTGCGATGGGAATATCCGCCCAGAACCAGCCGGCTGCATTGTACAATGCGATGATCGCGCCCTTTACGGACTATGCTGTAAAGGGTTTTGTATGGTACCAGGGAGAAAGCAATGCCGGAAGACCGGAAGAGTACAGGTTGCTTCAGCGCGCACAGATCAGGGACTGGCGCAGCTTGTGGGGACAGGGAGACCTGCCCTTCCTGTATGCGCAGCTTCCCAATTTCATGGAGGTGAATTACTCCCCCGAGGAAAGTGACTGGGCGATGCTGCGGGAAGCCCAGATGGAAGCGATGGACCTGCCCGCAACCGGGATGGCGGTTACAATCGACCTGGGGGAATGGAACGACATCCATCCGGACAATAAGAAACCGGTGGGGGACCGCCTGGCACTGTGGGCCCGGAAAATTGCCTACGGGGAGGAGGATCTTGTATATTCCGGTCCCATCTACCAGTCATACCGCATTGAAGGTGACAAAATCATCCTCACCTTCGACCATGCGGGGAGCGGACTGGTCTCCGGAAACGGGGAACCCCCGGGACATTTTGCCATTGCGGGTCCCGATAAGAACTTCGTCTGGGGCCATGCTGAAATCGTAGATCAGGATAAAGTGGCAGTGTGGCATGAAGACATCCCCGACCCGGTCTACGTGCGGTATGCCTGGGCGGACAATCCGCGCTTTGCGAACCTGTACAACAAGGAGGGACTGCCCGCTTCTCCGTTCAGGACGGACCACTGACCGCTATCAGCACAATCAGGGAGAAAACAGCGCCGGCCAGGCTGATCCACATGGGTATCCCGTATGGCAGCCGCTCTTTTTCGGCAAACACCCAGCCCGAACTGTTGATGGCTGAATAGACCAGGGCCCCCAGAGAAAGGAGCGAAACAGGAAGACCCCACGGTCCACCTACCCAGAGCCCGGTTCCTCCTGCGATCAGGCCCAAAGATGTCAGGTACTCTGCACAGATATGTGGCCATAGCATATTTTCGCCCTCGCGCCATTTAAAGAATGATCCCTGGCCGGAGAATTTCCCGGCAACGATATCCCTGGTCCAGATCCCGACTAATCCGAGAGCCGTGATCCACATGATCACCGGAATGATCCGCGCAATGATTTCCGATTGCAGGTTGTTCATGATCGCAACATGTTTGAAATTTTCCTGCGGTGATGCAGGCTGTCTGGTGAAGAAACAATAATAGAATATTTTTT
>DSEO01000166.1 GCA_011056635.1 Bacteroides sp. | reverse complement strand
GGTGTGGGAGAGGCGGACCGAGATCCGGTCGCAAAGGTTCCTCAACCGGCTGAACCGGCCCAGGTCCCCGTGGATCGTCTGGATCAGTTTTTTCCCCAGCAGGAAGCAGACCAGCGCAAACGCACACCTGAAATAGGAATTGGATGCATGCAGGTGGATCACTTTGTGTTGGGTGACCTGCCGGAGGATTTTCATTGGTCCTTCTGAGATGCCGCAGAAGGTATATGGGATCTCCCTGGCCTCCAGGTGCCGGAGCAGCCTGGATACATGCACGGTCACGCCTCCGGTGGGCGGGGGGACTGTCCCCACGATCAGGAGTTTCCCGGACGGTTTTTTCTGCCGGTTATCCCCGGTTTTTCCGCTTGCTGCGGTAGTTCTCAGTTCTGGCTCTTTCATGCTCCAAGTAATTCAAGGTATTCGTTGATGATGTTTTCCCTGTGGAACCATTTCCGGGCGATCCGCCCGTTCTCCCGGCCGATCAGGGCCAGCCGGTCAGGATCCATTCCCACCAGGTGCCGCAGGGCCCGGGCGATGGACCGGGGGTCTTCCGGGTCGAAGAGGAGCTCCGGTTCGTGGGAAAGCAGTTCGGGTACATCGGAGACAGCCGAACAGAAGGCGGGTTTCCCCATGGCCATCCCTTCGATGATCGAATTGGGAAATCCCTCGTACAGACTGAACAGTCCCACCGCATCGGCCTGGCTGACCTGCTTTTCGATATCCGGCGCTGGAGGATAGAAGCGGACCACCTTCCCGAGCCCGTTGGCCCGGATCGCCGCAAGTGCCTCCCGGGTGGAGGGATCCAGCTTTTCCTCTTCCGGCATTCTCCCGTACCAGTCGATCCGGATCCGCTCCAGTTCCTCTGGATCCATCAGTGCCAGGGCATCGGTCAGTCCCTTCAGGTTCTTCTGGTGGTCCACCCGGGCCGCCACCAGGATCCGGAGCGGGGATCCGTTGCGCGGGGTCCCGTTCAGATCTGGCTTCCAGCGGTCGAAATCCACGATGTTGTAGATCACCCTGCACCTGTCCGCGCGAAGCAGGGGATTGAGGGACCGGATGATCCGGATGTTGGCGGCGGAATTGGCCACCACGTAATCGGCGAACAGGTGGAACAGCAGGAAAAAGCGCATGACGGGCTTCCGCTTGACCTCTGCACCGGCATTCCGCTCGCCCACCACCAGCCGCCACCTGCGCCGCGGGAGACCCGCAAACTCGCAGATGAAGCTGGCCCTTTCCAGGAACGAAAGCACCGCATCGTAGCCTCCCCTCCGGATAAACCGCCGCATCCTGAACAGCCGCCGGAGGTAGTTCTTCTCCTCGATGCAGGTGATCAGGATCCCCGCTTTTTCCACCACATCATTGAAAAAGGGGATGTGGTGGTAGGTCAGGAAGGATACATGGTGACCTTTCTCTTTGAAACCGGTGGCCAGTTCGACCAGCTGCCGCTGGGCGCCTCCCTGTCCCAGGCTGTCGATTACGCAGAGTATTTTCATGTCACACAGCAAGATGTCCCGTACTGAAATTCAACCGGTAAGGAAGCGGTTCCCCGCGATGTGGTTTAGCGTCCTCCAGCAGGGTGATTCCCTGGGAGCTGATGATCCCCAGCAGCGGCCACAGGATCCTGCTGGCGTAAAGCACCGCAGCCACGTTGAAAAAGAGGATGAGCAGCATCAGGATGAACACCAGCCAGACCTGGGTCCGTTGTCCCGCCGGAAGCACAGCGGCCGCCTTCCCGTAAAGGACGATGACGGATCCCAGGCTGCCGAAATAAAGCAGGAACCCGATCACCCCCGTGCACACCAGCGTTTCGGCAATGGTGGAGTGGGAATATACATGCAGAATGTTGTAGAACTTGAAGTTCCCCAGTCCCACCCCCATCAGGAAATTCTTCGCGGAACTGCCCCAGACGAACAGCGACCTGTTGAAAAGGTACATGCGCGAATCGGTAGAATACTGTTCGTCGAACATGGTCTCCACCCGGTAGAAAAAGGGCGAGGTGTAGAGCACGTACATCACCCCGGACAGGACGGCTGCCACGGTGAGGTATACGGCGATCTTTCCCATGAAGGACCTCCCCGGCTTTTTGATCACCAGCCATGCGGCGAGCAGGCCGAACAGGGCCAGGCCCAGGTACCCTTTCTTGGAGCCCGAATAAATGATCAGCACGATGGCCAGGGCGATACCCAGCGTGACCACCAGCGCAGTGATGAACGACCTTCTGGTGATCATGAGCAGGGTAAAACCGCTCCAGATGATGGTCATGCCGAACATGGCAGCGGTGTTGGCATTGGCGAATGTGCCCGCGAACCGGTCCGTCCCCGTGATCTCTGTCGCCCTCAGCGCCGTGAGGTCGTTCAGGTTCAGCCACATAGCCACGAAAATGGAGAGGAAGAACAGGCTGAGGCTGACGATAAAATCCATCCGGGTCTTCACGAGGACCGACACGGCGGCGGTGATCAGCATGACCTTGATCAGGGTGGTCCCGCTCCCCATCTGGTTCGTGAAT
>DSEO01000165.1 GCA_011056635.1 Bacteroides sp. | reverse complement strand
GGTGTGGGAGAGGCGGACCGAGATCCGGTCGCAAAGGTTCCTCAACCGGCTGAACCGGCCCAGGTCCCCGTGGATCGTCTGGATCAGTTTTTTCCCCAGCAGGAAGCAGACCAGCGCAAACGCGCACCTGAAATAGGAATTGGAAGCGTGCAGGTGGATCACTTTGTGTTGGGTGACCTGCCGGAGGATTTTCATGGGTCCTTCTGAGATGCCGCAGAAGGTATATGGGATCTCCCTGGCCTCCAGGTGCCTGAGCAGCCTGGATACATGCACGGTCACGCCGCCGGTGGGCGGGGGGACGGTCCCCACGACCAGGAGTTTCCCGGACGGTTTTTTCTGCCGGTTATCCCCGGTTTTTCCGCTTGCTGCGGTAGTTCTCAGTTCTGTCTCTTTCATGCTCCCAGTAATTCAAGGTATTCGTTGATGATGTTTTCCCTGTGGAACCATTGCCGGGCGATCTGCCCGTTCTCCCGGCCGATTTGTACCAGCCGGTCAGGATCCATTCCCACCAGGTGGCGCAGGGCCCGGGCGATGGACCGGGGATTTTCCGGGTCGAATAGGAGCCCCGGTTCGTGGGAAAGCAGTTCGGGCACATCGGAGACCGCCGAACAGAAGGCGGGTTTCCCCATGGCCATCCCTTCGATGATCGAGTTGGGAAATCCCTCGTACAGGCTGAACAGTCCCACCGCATCGGCCTGACTGACCTGCTTTTCAATATCCGGCGCGGGCGGGTGAAAGCGGACCACCTTCCCGAGCCCGTTGGCCCGGATCGCCGCCAGTGCCTCCCGGGTGGAGGGGTCCAGCTTTTCCTCTTCCGGCATTCTCCCGTACCAGTCGATCCGGATCCGCTCCAGTTCCTCTTTTTCCATCAGTGCCAGGGCATCGGTCAGTCCCTTCAGGTTCTTCTGGTGGTCCACCCGGGCCGCCACCAGGATCCGGAGCGGGGATCCGTTGCGCGGGGTTCCGTTCGCAGCCGGTTTCCAGCGGTCGAAATCCACGATGTTGTAGATCACCCTGCACCTGTCCGCGCGCAGCATTGGGTTGAGGGAACGGATGATCCGGATGTTGGCGGCGGAATTGGCCACCACGTAATCGGCGAACAGGTGGAACAGCAGGAAAAAGCGCATGACGGGCTTCCGCTTGACCTCTGCACCGGCATTCCGCTCACCCACCACCAGCCGCCATTTTCTGCGGGGCAGTCCCGCAAACTCGCAGATGAAGCTGGCCCTTTCCAGGAACGACAGCACCGCATCGTAGCCTCCTTTCCGGATAAACCGCCGCATCCTGAACAGCCGCCGTAAATAGTTCTTTTCCTCGATGCAGGTGATCCGGATCCCCGCTTTTTCAACCACATCATTGAAAAAGGGGATGTGGTGGTAGGTGAGGAAGGATACATGGTGACCTTTCTCTTTAAAACCGGTGGCCAGTTCGACCAGCTGGCGCTGGGCGCCCCCCTGTCCCAGGCTGTCGATCACGCAAAGGATTTTCATGTCACACAGCAAGTTTTCCTGTACTGAAATTCAACCGGTAAGGAAGCGGTTCCCCGCGATGTGGTTTAGCGTCCTCCAGCAGGGTGACTCCCTGGGAGCTGATGATCCCCAGCAGCGGCCACAGGATCCTGCTGGCGTACAGCACCGCAGCCACGTTGAAAAAGAGGATGAGCAGCATCAGGATGAACACCAGCCAGACCTGGGTCCGTTGTCCCGCCGGAAGCACAGCGGCCGCCTTTCCGTAAAGGACGATGACGGATCCCAGGCTGCCGAAATAAAGCAGGAACCCGATCACCCCCGTGCACACCAGCGTTTCGGCAATGGTGGAGTGGGAATACACATGCAAAATGTTGTAGAACTTGAAGTTTCCCAGTCCCACCCCCATCAGGAAATTCTTCGCGGAACTGCCCCAGACGAACAGCGCCCTGTTGAAAAGGTACATGCGCGAATCGGTGGAGTACTGCTCATCGAACATGGTCTCCACCCGGTAGAAAAAAGGAGAGGTGTAAAGCACGTACATCACACCGGACAGGACGGCTGCCACGGTGAGGTATACGGCGATCCTGCCCATGAAGGACCTCCCCTGCTTTTTGATCACCAGCCATGCGGCGAGCAGACCGAACAGGGCCAGGCCCAGGTACCCTTTCTTGGAGCCCGAATAAATGATCAGCACGATGGCCAGGGCGATACCCAGCGTGACGACCAGCGCAGTGATGAACGACCTTCTGGTGATCATGAGCAGGGTAAAGCCGCTCCAGATGATGGTCATGCCGAACATGGCAGCGGTGTTGGCATTGGCGAATGTGCCCGCGAACCGGTCCGTCCCCGTGATCTCTGTCGCCCTCAGCTCCGTGAGGTCGTTCAGGTTCAGCCACATGGCCACGAAAATAGAGAGGAAGAACAGGCTGAGGCTGACGATAAAATCCATCCGGGTCTTCACGAGGACCGACACGGCGGCGGTGATCAGCATGACCTTGATCAGGGTGGTCCCGCTCCCCATCTGGTTCGTGAAT
>DSEO01000115.1 GCA_011056635.1 Bacteroides sp. | reverse complement strand
GTGTTACCGATGTGAACCGCACCTCCCAGTCCCCCGCTCCCCCCGCCGATGGAAGCGTTGCCGTGCTTCAGGGTCACTTCGTCCACCAGGTAGACCGGGATGAGTGAAAAATCCACCATCCCGGTCATGGGGGCATTGATGCTGATCCCGTTCCAGTCCACCCGGGTATGCGATGCGGCGGTCCCCCGGAAGGACGCCGTGGCCAGCGCCCCCCTGCCGTGATCCTTGATAAAGACGGTCGTGTTCTCCGATAACAGGTCTGAAAGGGAAAGATTGATCTTCTCCGCCAGCACGGCCGAATCGACCCTGGTCTCTTTCATTCCGGCCGTCTCCTTCCTGAAAACGGGACCCGCGGTGATCTCCACCTGGCTGATCCGGAAAACCGAATCCCGGATCCCCTGTCCGGATACAACCTGCACGCAGGCAATGAAAACGGCGATATGGAAGAACCTGTGCAGCATCTACTGAATCACCAGCGGAATGGTTTTCATAATACTCCCCGAATGGACCCGCACCAGGTAAAACCCAGCCGGGAGCGTGGCTGTTGGAATGATCTCCCCTTCCCTGCAGGGATCCACGACCAGCAATCTTTCTCCCGTCAGGCTGAACAGGGATACGGATCCGTCCCCCGCCCCTTCGATGCGGATAAAATCGGTGGCAGGATTCGGCCAGATGCGCGGGGGAAGGATGATACCGGATACCCGGTCATCCCCTTCTGCAGAGAGACTCCCTCCCGGCTCCGCCCATGTGGTGACCGCTGCGGTGATCTCCGGCTTCCCGGCCAGCGATGCGGTCAGGGTCAGCTCACCGGATCCGGTAACGGTGAGCATGTTGCTGCCATCCACGGATGCACCCGGGATGCTGCCCGTCCATACGATCTCCGCATCCGGCCTTAGCCTTCCCCGGTGGAACACGAATGCCTCAATCTGGCAGGTCGAAGTTCTGAGTGTGTCGGGAAGCTCCCCGATCACAATACAATCCAGCGGTCCCGAGACAGAAGGATCCGGGCCCACGATTGCAGCCCCGGTGATTTCGGTGGAGAGCTCCCCCAGCCACTCTCCGTCGGAAAGGACGGCCGTATGCACCCGCACGAAATCAATCCGGTCCAGGTCCACATACCTTCCCTGTTCATCCACCGCCCAGGAAATGTCGAAAGCATCCCCCCCCGCATTTTCCACCTCAGAGGTATAGGGATTATCCGGAACAGTATGGGGAGCTATACCCCTCGGCTGGTTGTCCGCATAGCCGAAGGCCCTTCTGTATGAATTCATGATCCCTTCGGGCGAAAGGGCCAGATTGCCCCTGATCCGGGTTCCCTCCAGGGTATATGATGCGGGATCGATCGCCGGGAAGGAGTCGGGATCGGGGTAATAAGGCTGTAAATGAACAGCGTTGGCAGGGATCACGCCGTCATTGTCGCGGTTGTCGCTCCAAGGCACATCATCGGCCACATCGCTGCCCGGATTGGTATATGTGATCTGATATTCCCTGTCAGTGCCGGAGAAAAAATAATCACTTCCCGCCAGCTCATACCAGGTGTCATCGGGCAACCCGTTCCCGTTCTCATCCCGCATGACCGAAACGATACCCGGTTCAGACCAGTGGGACAGAGGGTTCCCGAAGATGGTGAAATCCACTCCGTAGGGATGATCGGGATGGTTCTCCACGGAACCCTCAAACCTGAACACCACGCTTCCCCCGAATGCGCCCAGGCTCAGCGATCCGTTCACTCCCCCGGCCACCGATGCGGCCGAGCCCGGAGTTCCCCACGGAGGAGCATTGATAAACTGTCCCGGCGCAGGCGTGTATTCCACCACTTCCGAGATATACGGATCGCCGGACAGGCTATCGGGATCTTTGCTCAGACAGAGATGGTCCAGGCAGAAATAGGCCGGCGTGTTCATGCCGTACATCCCCGTATCAGAAGAGGCAAGTGTGAACAGAAGGCTGTCCACCTCACCAAGCTGGCTCATCTCCACCCACTGCCAGCTGCGGATGATGTAATCATTCTGGTTGTCCCCGTCCCTGAAGTCCGCCAGGTAAAGATGAACGGTGTCGGTGGGGTAACCGTCTTTCATGCCCCACACCGAGGCCCTGAACCAGTCAGGATCATTTCCGTCCTCACCCCCGAATTTTTTGGAAAAATCATCCCCCTGCTCCATGGCCAGGGCGGCATAGGTACTGTTGGTCAGGTAAAACCCTTTCACCAGGCGAGGTGTTCCGCCGGAGAAGCGGATGGATACCGGTTTCAGTTCCATGGTCACCCAATCGACCGGGATCCAGGCAACGGCGTAATTTCTTCCTCCGGATGACAGCGTATCGAATCCTGCACCGGTAATGGCACTGTACTGGTTGAACCAGCCCGGTGTGGTCCGGTCCCTCACGGAGGAACAGGCCCAGCCGCTCCAGGTCCCGAAATCCACGTTGAAATCGTTGGGAAACCAGGCGCTCCCCGACCGGAAACCCCCGCTTCCATCCGCACCGTTCCAGTAATCCTCTCCGGCTAGGTCCACATCCTCCAT
>DSEO01000232.1 GCA_011056635.1 Bacteroides sp. | reverse complement strand
TTTGAAGATCCTCAGGGCAAAAGAAATGCTGCTCCACACCGATAAAAGCATCAAGGAGATCAGCTACGAAATGGGATTTCACTCCATTTACTATTTCAGCCGCATCGTGAAGAATAAGCTGGGCGCATCTCCTTCCGAGATCCGAAAAAGGGTGAAATAGTCTCGCTGCTACCAGTCAGCCGCCGCCTCCAGCTCGCTCATCCGGTACTTCACGGAGGCCAGGGCAACGGACTCTTGATACAGCTGACTGAGACCGGGGAGTGCCAGGTCGCTTCCTTTCCGAAGGAATACAGGCGTCATGTAAAGCGGCGCATCCACCTCGATGGTTTGTCCCCCGCCGTATTCCTGTCCGTTCCACAGATCAATCCATTGTTCTCCCGCTGGAAGATATACCTCCTGCCTGGTTTTCCCCGTTTCCCAGATCACGGAGACCAGCAGATCGTCGCCGAGCTTGTAGGTGGTCCAGTTGTTCCAGCTTGCTTCCTGATCCGGGTATTCCAGGAACAGGGGCCGGGCTACGGGCGTACCGGTTTCCCAGGCGTTTTCGGACAGGGCATGGAGATAATCCACCAGGCTCATCCTCAGCTTGCTGTAAAAACGCCAGACGGCCAGCAGTTCATGATCGTAGGAAGGTTCATAGTTCATTCCCCAGAATCCGCGGTTGTTGGTCGGGCCCACCTCCATGACCGGCGAGAAGCAGGCAAATCCCAGCCAGCGCATGGTCACTTCCCGGTCCATCCGCTGGGGATATCCCCCGGCATCCGATCCCCAGTTGGGGTATCCCATGACCGCACAGCGTTGCATGGCGATCAAGGCAGAGCGCAATCCCTCTGCCGAATTATCGGTATCACCGGCCCACATGGCACCATACCTGGCACTTCCGGTGTACTGTGCGCGGGGGAAAAGTACAAAATCCTCTCCCAGTAACGGCTGGACGGCATCGTAGGTGGCCTTGACGAACTGCCTGGAATAATCGTTGTAATTCTCACGGTAAGAGATCCCGGAGTGGGTGGTCAGGTGCAGGGAATCCACCAGTCTTTCCCCGTCTCCCCGGTCCAGCTTAAAACCCTTTACACCCATACGGGCAAGTTTCGCCGGACCGTTCTCGCCCCACCACCGGCGGGCCTCCGGATTGGTGAAGTCCATCACCACCATTTCCTCCCGGTCTCTCCCGGGCCAGGGACGCATATTCCTGCTGACCAGACCATAGCCTTTTTCTTTGGCCACATCTGCCATATCGCCGTAGACCCAGGGACAGATCCACAGCATCAGCTCGATGTCTTTCCCGTTCAGCCATGAGAGCATGTGCTCAAATCCCGGAAGGCGCTCGTAATCGATCTCATAATCATCAAACCCGAATCCCCCCGGTCCCCACGGACGATCGATCCAGTAAGCCGTGCAGGGGATGTCATAGGCATGCATCATCAGGATGTCCTCCACGATCTCGGAGTTATAGGGGGCATGCACCGGGGAACCGTCGAAATAGGACGCACGGTTGTTGTGGTCATCCCGCCAGCGCCAGGGCCCGAATGCCCATTTCGGGGGAACGAAAGGAGGGCCTGCGTCCAGTGCGTGACGCTGCACGATCTGCATGGGTGCAGGGGCCAGGTAGATCCTGAAATGCATCTCCGGTCCCTCGAAGACCACCTGCACGGTATTGCGATCTTCACTGCAGAAGTCAAACAGTCCGGGCCAGGTGCCTTTGACAAACAGGCCGTAATTGGCGGAAGAGAGGTAGAACGGGGCATAGGCCGACACAGTGGGTTTCACCTGCATCTCCACCCGCTCGCCGCGCAGGTTCATGGCGGTTTCGATCCCTTTTCGCCATGATTCGTTCTGGGGACCGTCCACCACCCGTTCAAATACTCCTGTAAAATATTCATCGTCAGATGCTGCGGCATTCAGGAACCATTTTACCGGCATTTTCTGGTCGCCGGATATTTCCAGTTTCAGGCTGAAATCTATTTCATCCTGCTTTTCGGTCACCTGCAGCATAACCTTCATCCCACTCTGTTCCCAGGTGTATTCTGCCACTCCGTCCTCCGGGACCGTGCGTTCCGGTTTGCCTGCGATCCAGATCACTTCACCGTCCACTTCAACCCCGATGCTGCCGGTCTGTTCAGATACAGGCCGGAAGGTAATATCCGAACCGTAAGGATGCCCGATCCTGACCACCGGATAATTGTTCAGTTCACTGATACTTACTTTCACTTTTTCTGACTGGCTGCAGGAAATCAGCAGGAGCATGACCGGCAAAAGGATGGCCGGGATGGCAAGTAACTTCTTGATGCGTTTCATTTTTCGATGTTTTACCTGTAAGGGTACTTATATTCATTGATGATGCCGTTCAGGGCAGCCCGTCCAGGTTTTCCCATTTCACCTGCCAGGTGCCGTCATCTGGGAATCCGGGTGAGTCGCCGGTCTGCTCGTCAAATCCGGCGCACATCATTGCCACTGCACTCAGCAATCCTCCGTTCCCGGGAAGATAGATCCGCAGGCGCTGGTCCTGGTAATTGTGTCCGTTGGGCAGGTAGGT
>DSEO01000341.1 GCA_011056635.1 Bacteroides sp. | reverse complement strand
TCGTTTTCTGGAACGCATACGGGATGGCCGACAGTGAAACGGGAAGGAAAATGAAAAGGGACGATATTTTCAGGATCGCCTCCCAGTCGAAGGCCATCACGGCAACGGCGGTCATGATGCTCTGGGAAGAGGGACTGTTCCGGCTGGACGACCCCGTCTCGAAGTTCATCCCCGAATTCAGGAATCCGCAGGTGCTGAAAACCTTCCGGTACAGCGATACCACCTGGACCGGGGAGCCGGCCCACAGGGAGATCACTATCCGGCACCTGCTCACGCATACTTCCGGACTTGGCTACGGCATGATCGACGGGGATGAACGGATGAAGATGCTTTACCAGAAGGCCGGGGTGACGGACCTGTTCACCACCGAAAACATCACCATCGAAGAAAGCGTGAAGAGACTCGCGAAGCTCCCGCTTCACCACCACCCGGGCGAGGGCCGTACCTATAGCGAGGGACTGGATGTCCTGGGATATTTCATCGAGGTGGTTTCCGGGATACCCTTTGATGAGTTTTTGCGGGCCCGGATCTTCGACCCGCTGGGAATGGTCGATACCTGGTTCTACCTCCCCGATCAAAAGGCCGGACGGCTGGTACCTGTCCAGCACGCGGTGAACGGGAAGTGGAAAAGATTCCCGGTCACATTCTACGATCCCGATTACCCGGTAAAAGGGGCCAGAACGTTCTTTTCGGGGGGAGCGGGGCTATCGAGTACGGCGAAAGACTACGCCACTTTCCTACAGATGTACCTGAACGGCGGGGAATACAACGGGGTGAGGATCCTGAGCCGGACCACGGTGGACCTGGTCCTGACCAACCACATTGGCGAGCTCTGGGACCTTCCGGGCGAACCGATGAGGGATTTCGGACTGGCTTTTGAGATCCTCACACCTGAAGGCCAGGCCACCGGGGGAATGGGAACCGCGGGCACGTTCAACTGGGGAGGGTATTTCAACACCCAGTACTTTGCCGATCCTTCGGAACAGATCATCGGGATCATTTTCAAGCAAACCCAGGGCATTTCAGAAGACAGCAACCGGAAATTCAGGCAACTGGTGTTCCAGTCGCTGGATGACTAGCCGGGACCGGTATCCCGGATGCATTGTCACTGCTGCTCAGGAGCCGATGATTATCTTTTTCACCGGGACAGCATCTCCTCCGGGAATGGCCAGCAGGTAAATACCGGGTGCCAGGTCGTGGATGTCCACGCATATGCCCGCAGTCCCGCTTTCACCGACGGGTACCTGCTTCACAATCTGCCCCTGAAGGTTCTGCAGTACAATGACCAGCCCGTTGCTCCCCCGGTGGTTCAGTTCTATCCAAAACTCGCCGGTGGCCGGATTGGGATACACATTCATCCCTCCCTTTTCATCTGTAAACATACCGACAGGAGACCCCTCAAAATATGCCGTAAGGATCTCATTGTGGCCGGGCATGGTATAACCAAAGATCTGCTGATCGCTCACCTCATTTTCCTGGTGATCCTTCCATCTGACGAACCTGTACCCTTCGTTGGCGGTTGCAGTCAGGCTCACCATGTCACCTTCCCCGTAATCGCCGGCCCCCTGGACACTGCCGGCACCGGCAGGGTCAACCCTCAGGGTCAGCGTGTAACCGGATATCTCCCGCATACACCTGACACTAAACCGCAGTGTCTTGAAGTATGCCGAGATGGTGCCCATGCCTCCCATGTCTTTGCTGATACCCCTGCCCCAGACATGGGTGGAAGTTTCGGTGGAGGTCCACCAGCTGGCTTCCTGACCAAGGCCGTCGAAGGAACCCTCGGTTGTACTCCGTGAACCGCCCGGAAGCGCAGAAAAACCGAAATCATCCGTGCCGTAATAGGTGTCATCCCCATCCCATCTCGGATGCATCTTTCTTGCACAGTCTCCGCCCAGGGGCGAGTCCACCTGCCAGCACGACCGGAGTTTGGTCCCCAGGTTATTCCACTCGACACCGGCATAATTGTTGATCAGGAAATCGGTGAGTTGTATCCACTCGTCGTGGGAAGGCACATGCCAGCCATCGGGACACAATCCACTTGCATGATCCACGGCATACCAGTCGTACAGCCTGCCGTAAACAGCTGCCATCTCTGCTCCTGAATTGATACCGTACACATCCACGTGGGGCTGGACCGATATGCCGGCAATGGTGCTGCCATCTCTATACTTTGTGGTACGAAGATTTTCGGCCATCCATTCCTGGTACCCGATGATGATGGTCCGGTATTCGTTACCGTCGACATCGGTGATCGTGCGAAAGGCCACCGCATCCGCATCAACTTTAAAATTCGCGGTGAGGGTCACATTTTCCGAAGGCATCGTGTAATTGAAATCAGGATCGGTACTGATGGTCCCGCCTCCTTCACCGGTCCATTTCACAAATTGATACCCGTAGTTGGCAGCGGCCGATAAGGGTATCAGTCCCCCTGCGATACGGCTGCCTTCTCCTTCGACCCTGCCTGAACCTGCTGGACTGACAACCAGCGTGAGCCCGTAAAGACCCGCCGGGTAATTGTGCGCCCCGGGTTCCCCCTGC
>DSEO01000071.1 GCA_011056635.1 Bacteroides sp. | reverse complement strand
CGTGATGTCCATGGATACCTTCACCAGGTGCCTGGGTACGGTCCCCCGAAACATTGCCATTTCCTTCTCCGGATTTTCCGAGCCATGGCTGAACCGGGAGTGCACCCCGATGGTACTTCATGCGCACAGGCTCGGCCACAGGATCAGGGTCAACACCACCCTGATCGGGATGAAGCCGGAGGATATTGACCGGCTCAGACCGGTACCCTTTATCAAATTCGTGGTCCACCTTCCCGATGACCGGCATCTGACCGGGATTCGCGTGGACAGGCAATATCTGGACAACCTGGTCCGCCTGCTTGAAGAAAGCCCGTTGAACCTCACCTGGAAATTTCATTCCTCCTCATCCGGCACGGAAATTCATCCCGAGGTGCAGGAGATCCTCCGGCAGTACCGGGCAAAGGTGGGCATTTTCGGGTTGAACAACCGTGCCGGACGGGCGGTGACAGGACATGCATACAGGCCGGTCAACCGGGGCCGTGTGTTGCGGGAGTGCCAGGATTTTCACCATAACATCTTGCTGCCCAATGGAGAAGTGGCCCTGTGTCACATGGACTGGTCGCTGAAGCATGTCCTGGGGAACCTGCTCACCGGAACCTATGCGGATCTTTATACCGGGAGGGAATTCAGGGAGCTTCAGCGTGCGCTGCTGCAACCGGAGGCGGATATGCTGTGCCGTGCATGTGAAAAAGATGTGGTCCGCCGGTCTCCGGCAGCAGCACTGATTCACAGGATCGGGCAAAAACTTTCCGGGGAGAAGGACCTCTACTGATCATCGGGTGTGCTGATCCTTCGTAATTTCAGGTGATAACTGAGATCCCGGGACAGGTATTTCAGCCGGATCCCGGTCGGCTTGGACCTGACATAACGGACTTTTCTGATATCCAGGTGATTGATTACTCCCCTGCACATCTGGCAGGGTTCATATGAGCTGATTATGGCCAGGCTGTCCCTGTCCAGGGCCCTGAAGTCCATGTAATTCATGGATTTGAAAACCGCGATGATCGCATTGATCTCCGCATGTCCCATGGGATGATTCAGATCCCTGAAAGTATTATATCCCGCCCCGATGATGGAGTCCTTATATGCGATCAGGGCCCCCACGGGATACTCCCCTTTCTGAAGGGCGATCTCCTCCAGTCTGAAAAGGGAATCCAGATGGGAGCGGGGGATGCTCACGCCGGGTCTGATGTTGCTGATCCACACCGGGAACAGCATCAGAAGCAACACTACAAATGCGATCAGCGGTCCGGCGGTCATCAGGATCTTTCTGCGGTTCATCGTTTCATTTTTAACAAAAGCCAGTAGGTCATCTGCATCAGCCGGCGTGACTGATAGAATGGGATCTTCAGGGCATACCTGACCTGACCCAGCAGGGATACGGGCCCAAAGAACAGTTTCATCAGGAACTTTCTGAATGGGGTTGCATCGAATGCCGGCCTGTATCCGAACTGCTCCGGAAAATGTCCGGCCAGGACCTCGCACCGGATGGCTTTTTCCCGGCTGAGGGATGTCTTCCATTCCCCTATTTTTGAATGATCGAAATTCAGCTCCAGGCTCCGGTGCAGCGATTGAAAGCCTTCGTCTCCGTAATACTGATGAATGTGCTGCCTGTAGTTCAGCATCTGCGGCGCGAATGCAAGTCCCAGGAAGCCGCATACGCTTTTCAGCTCTTTTTCCGGACGGGTGACCAGGTCTTCGAACCGGACCGTGCAAAATTGATCCGGAAATTTTTTCCGGTATCCCAGGATCACCCGGTTGTACAATTTCCACCGTCCCAGGGACACGCAGGTGTGGCCCGATTCATGAATGATACCGGCGGCACGCCTGATGGCTGCAACGTTGTCCCTGTAGTCACGCACCAGGTGGATGAACCTGGCATCCGGGAATATTTCAAGCAGCCTGGGGATGAAGAAAGTGTACCTGGGATTTTTATCCCCGATGATGCGGATCTCCTTTTTGGGAAATGCGGTGCGGGTGTTCAGATAAATGAGCCTGCAGAGCAATGGGAATGACAGGTCCTGCTCATGTGCCCGGATCTGTTCTTGCAGGTTTTCCAGATCCAGTTCGGGAGGATCGAAGGCATGTTCCAGATCGCGGATTGCCCGCCCGGCTGTTTCCTCCGTCCATTCTTTTACAGATGCGTAACGATAGTAGAGAAACTGGACAAACCGGGATTCCAGCGGGATCATCACATGCGGATGGGCATCCAAAAGCGTGCGCAGCAAAGTTGAGCCGGACCTGCCCCGTCCCACGATAAAAAATACAGGCAGTGATCCCGGATCGGGGGACTTTTTTCCTGTGGCTGAGGGCTTGGGGTGACTGTTCAGATGCGCGTTTTTCATGGGGTTCAACTGATATTCCCCCAGTCGATTTGGTCGGGGTGCACTTTTTTCACATGTTTGGCAAAGAGCCAGTTCTTTTCCATGGACAGGTCCGGGTCCTCCGTGATGATATTTTCCGCGGTGTCGCGGGCCAGCTGCAGGATCTGTCCGTCGCGCCCCAGGTGGGCGATCTTCAGGTTGAACGGGACCCCGCTCTGCTG
>DSEO01000070.1 GCA_011056635.1 Bacteroides sp. | reverse complement strand
GACAACGACACATTCCCCCTCTGGTACATCCAGGAGGTGGAAGGGTACCGGACCGACGTGCGGATCGTGAACCTGAGCTACCTTACGGCGGACTGGTACATCGAGCAGATGCAGCAGACCTTCTACGATTCCTATGCGCTGCCCATCAGTATGACCAAGGAGCAGTACATCCAGGGGACGCGCGATTACGCCTACCTGGTGGAATCGGCCGGGGCGCTGATCAGGGAGAAGTACGAGGTGAACAGGGAAAAATACGAAGAAAGGGTGATGGAGATCTACAACAACACCCTGCGGATCCTGGAGGCATCCCTGCTGCCGGTCAACCACCAGAAGGATTACAATGCCATCCTGGCCCTCAGGGACCAGATGGACCCGGTGAAGTTCTATAATTATATGCGTACGTTCAACACGAAGGACATCATCGACCGGATCCGGGTGGACGAGGAGGCGCTGGCAGGGGAAACCCGGGATATGGAGGAGCTGATCCGGAACATCGATAACGATTACGCCCCGCTGAAGGAAGCGATTGACTTCCTGGCTTCGGATGATCCCAGGTTCAGGGACGGGCAGTATTTCATCCCGTCGAAGAAATTCGTGATCCCGGCCGACTCGGCGACCATCCCCGACTGGGTGGTCCCGGAGGATATCCGGGAGTATTACGTGGACCAGGTCCGGTTTGCCCTGTCCGAAAACGTGCTCTACAAGAACCTGCTCACGGTGATGGACCTGCTGGGGAACCATGAATGGGAACGCCCCATCTACTATTCCACCACGGTTTCCTCGGACAACTATCTGAACCTGGATGATTACATGGTGCGGGAGGGACTTGCCCTGCGGGTTGCCCCGGTGCGATCCGGCAACATGAGCTATCTGGGGAAGGTGCGGACCAATGCGATGTACAAGAAACTGATGGAAGAATTCGACTGGGGAGGGGTCGGCGAGAACGAGATCTATATGGATGAAAACAACCTGCGGATGACCATCCATTACCGCTACGCCTTTGCCGTGCTGGCCGGGGCGCTGCAGGATGAAGGGAAACTGGACAGTGCGAAGGCGGTCCTGGACGAATGCATGCAGCGGATGCCGGAGGAAGTGATCCCTTACAATGCGGGCATCACCCCGATGATCCAGGGCTATTTCAGCATCGGCGAGAACGAGACTGCCCTGGCCATGGTGGAACGGTTCGAGGAGATCCTGACCGGGGAGCTGGACTACTACAGGCTGCTTGCCAGGGGGAACAAGTTCCGTTTCAGCAAGACGGGACCCGACTTCATTTCTGCCGTGCGGGACATCAACGCCCTGCGGAGCATCTGTCTCGGCTTCGGGGAAACCGACAAAGCGCGGCAGCTGGAAGAAAAACTTACCATGTACGGGCAAGATTATGAGCGCCTGTTCCGTTAATTAAAGAGCGCTATGCTTATCGTCAGGCCACCATCGTTGCTGACCCGTGCCCTCCGCCGGATGACATGGGATTTTTACGGGGACCACCGCAATGTGTACCTCACCTTTGATGACGGCCCCACCCCCGTGATCACTCCCTGGGTACTGGACCGGCTTGGCGAGGCGGATGCCCTGGCCACCTTTTTCTGCCTGGGCCGGAACGTGGACAAATACCCGGAGATCTACAGGCAGATCCTGTCCCGGGGCCATACCGTGGGCAACCACAGCTACAGTCACCTGAAAGGATTCCGGTCCACCGTAGGCCGCTACATGGACGACATCAACCTGGCGGGCAACCTGATCGATTCAAAACTCTTCAGGCCTCCCTACGGAAGGATCTTCCCGGGTCAGGTCAAAGCGGTACTGGAAGAATACGACATCATCATGTGGGATGTGCTGAGCATCGATTACAATACCGGTCTGACCGGCGAACGGGTGCTGCAAAACGTGACAAACAATGTGAAACCGGGCTCCATCATCGTGTTCCACGACTCGGAGAAAGCCAGCGAGAACCTCTTCTTCGCCCTGCCCCGCACCCTGGAATACCTCTCCGACCACGGCTACCGCATGCTTCCCATCCCATCCGAGGGACTCCCCGGCAGGGATCACACCATCAACTGAGATTTTGTACCTTATCCTCACCCCACAGCCAGCTGCACAAACACCGCCAGTCCCACCAGGATCCACATGGCCAGCTCGTGGATCCACGGGTTCTTCCTCCTGTGGAAATAATCCGCCATCAGGAATGAGACAGGGAAAGCGATGTAAAGCAGTCCCGCGGGGGCAAACCTGGCAATGAACATGGCGAAGAGTGACCCGGCCACAAAAAAATAGAACATCACCTGGTAGATATTCTGGACGGATGTCTTCCGGGTGGGGAACCGCCGGGCCATATGGATACTGGCAATGATGACCAGCAGCAGGAAATACCCGTAATAGATGAATACACTGAAATGGGAGGGTTCATAGGCATTGGCAAATGACAGGTTCTCCCTGAGCATCGGGGCCAGCCTCCCCGAATCATCCAGGATCCCCCAGTACCATGTGAAAAGGAAAATACCGAGCAGCAGGAAGGCGATCAACGGGTGGATGAACTCCCTGAAAG
>DSEO01000280.1 GCA_011056635.1 Bacteroides sp. | reverse complement strand
TACAATTCCAACAGGGGCATTGTCTTTGCCGATGCGGCGGGGATGGAGTTCAGCGTGGAAAATGCGGAGGTTTCCGGGAATATCATTTACGACATCGGGTATTCCACCAGCGGCGGGGTGGAATACGCCAATTATTTCTACCATTCAAAAAATGTGAAATTCAGGGACAATACCCTGGTGATGATCGACGGGAGGGCCAGGTGGCTTTCGCTGGAAGGGGATGAACAGAACCTGGAAGTTACCTCCAATGTCATCGTGGATGCCAACGAACAGAGCGGCAGGCGCAGCGCGACCACGTTTTTCTCGGATAATATTTTTTTCAATACCCTGCCGCAGCAGGCGGGGGACGGGGAATATTTCCCGGGGCTGGACAGGGCTGAGCGGAGGGATACGACCTTTATCACCGACCGCCATACCACCGGAACCAGGAAGATCACCCTGCCCGGGGTGATCGTCACCCTTCTTCCGGATATCACCGTCATGTCACCGGACGTAGCTGCGGAAGAGGAACTGCTCGGAAGTTATCCGAACCCGTTCAGCGGGTATACCACGATCCGGTACCGCATTCCGGCACCCTCCTTTGTCACGCTCAGGGCCTTCAATGCGGCTGGCAGCGAGGTGGAGGAAATGGTATCGGGATTCCACGGGGAAGGGAGGTACGAGGTGGAGTGGAAACCTGCGGGGGGTGTGTCCGGGGTCTACTTCTGCGAACTGGTCACCGGAAATCAAAGGCTGGTGCACAGGATGGTGGTCACGGATTAGGGACTACCCGATCTGCTCCAGCACCTCCGTCAGGTTGCCGTTGGAGGGGACCCGGATGGAAGGGATGCCGGCCGCTTCTCCGGCTTCCATGTCCCGCTCAGAATCCCCGATAAAATACGAGGCTTCCGGGTCGATCCCGAAACGGGCCATGGCTTTCTCCAGCATCAGGGGGAGGGGCTTGCGGCAGAGGCAGTTCTCATTGTCAGCGTGGTGGGGACAGTAATAGATCTCATCCAGGGTGATCCCTTCCCTTTGCAGCAGTTCCCGCATGTGACGGTGCACCCGTTCCACGTTCTCCATGGTGTTCCGGCCCGTGCTGATGCCTCCCTGGTTGGTGATCACGATGAGCATGTAGCCCCTGTCGCGGAAAACGGACAGCGCTTCAATCACCCCCGGGTTCAGGGTGAATGCTTCCGGTGTGGTGATATAATAGTGTTTGCTGTTGTCGCACAGCACCCCGTCCCTGTCCAGGAATATGGCTTTTCTCACTTCCATTTATCCGTTGAAATGTAACAGGTTGTCCAGGAATACGCGGAACATGCCGGGCTCGAGGATCAGCGGGAAGAGGAATCCCACCACCGCGCCCCAGAAGTGGGCGGCATGGTTGATGTGATCTTTGTTGCGCCGGCTCATGTAGCTGGAGTAGAGCAGGTAAAGGACCCCGAAAACGATCCCCGGGATGGGCAGGACCGCGTAGAAATAGATCTTCTGCAGGGGAGCAAAGAAGATGTAGGTGAACAGGATGGCGGAGACCGCCCCCGATGCGCCCACCGCACTGTAGCGTTCCTCGCTGCGGTAGCGGACAACCGTGCTGAGGGAGGAGAGCACGATGCTGACCAGGTACAGGAGGATGTAATAGAAAGCGGCCGAGAAGATGATCCCGTCCTCCTGGAGCTCCCCGAAGATCCGCTCGATCGCCGTTCCGAAAGAATAGAATACCAGCATGTTGATGATCAGGTGCATGTAATCGGTGTGCAGGAAGGCGTGGGTGAAGATCCGGTAGTATTCCTTCTGCCGTACAAGGCGGTAGGGGGAGAGGTCAAACCGGTATAAAAGGGACCGGTACCGGAAGGCGGCGATGGAAAAAAGCGAGGTGACTATCACGATGATGAGCGTGATCATCGGTGCAGGATTTTGAAGATCAGTTCCTTCAGCAGCTCTTCTGCCGGGGTGGTATCGCTCCCGTAACCCTTGGAACGCATGTCATACACACGAAGCAGCGCAATAATATCCACCAGCTTTGCCGCGGAGTACCGGCGTGCGGCCGATTCGTATTCCTGGAGGAAATAGGGATGGATCTTCAGGGTGGATGCCACGTTTTGCCTGGATTTGTCCGTGATGTAGTGGTACATCAGCAGCTTGGAGAAGAAAAAATAGAGCGAGGAGATGGTCTGGGTGATGTGGTGGTCCCGCTGGTTCCCGGAAAAGTACCGGATGATCCGGTTGGCTTTCACCGCATCCTTGCGCCCCAGTGCATTCTGCAGTTCGAACTGGTTGTAGTCCTTGCTGATCCCGATATGCTCCTCCACATGCTCCGGGGTGATCTTCTTCACCTTGTCACCCAGTGTGATCATCAGCTTCTCCAGTTCATTGGCGACCTTTGCGAGGTCGCTTCCCAGGTATTCTGCCAGCAGCGCGGCGGCTTTGGGCTCGATGCCGTATTTGCGGCTGGCGGCAAACGCGGTGATCCAGCCCGGGACCTGGTTGTCATAAAGCTTTTTGGATTCCATGACCACTGCGTGGGTTGTCAGGGCCTTGAAGACTTTTTTCCTCAGATCGGGACCCTTGAAATCGATATTCTTGTAGATGAGCACCAGCAGGGTGGAGGGGAGGGG
>DSEO01000176.1 GCA_011056635.1 Bacteroides sp. | reverse complement strand
GGAGACTGTCCTGCAACCCGTGGAACCGGGAGAGAAGAATTCAAACCCTTATTACCGGCAGCCCCGGATCAAAGATCCGCTGAACCACGCAACCGTTGAGCTGCCCTCTCCCGGTCTCCCGCAAACGGTACTGGTGGATCTGGCAACCGAAGCAGGGAAAACCTATCATTTAAACAGAAAACAGGAACTGAAACCTCAGTAATTCAGGGCTCCCTCTGCCGGGGCCAGCAGGGATGTAGCATGGCGGTAGATGCCTTCCATATCAAGACCATAGTGCGCAAAGATCTCCGGTGAATTTCCATGCACCGCATTTTCATCCGGGATCCCGAGGATCTTCATCCGGACGGGATGGTGCTGTGATGTGATCTCTGAGATAGCCGCCCCCAGGCCTCCGTAAATGCTGTGTTCTTCCACGGTAAGGATGCATCGGGTATTTTTTGCAGCATCAATGACAGTTGATTCGTCAAGGGGCTTGATGGTGAACATGTCGATCACAGTGGTTCGGACGCCATCCGCCTCCAGCTTCTCCGCTGCTTTCAGTGCATGATAGACCGTTTCGCCGGTGGCGATGATGGCAATATCCTCACCGGATTTCAGGACGCTGGCCTTTCCCGGTTCGAAGGTATCCTTTTCGGAATAAATATCCGGGACCGCATTCCTTCCAACCCTGACGTAGGCACTTTCATCACTGGTGCTTAAGTACCTGGTCAACCATACAGACTGGAACCGGTCGGATGGCAGGTACACCCTCATCCCCGGGAAAGTACGCATGACGGCTATATCATGCAGGCTATGGTGGGTTGAGCCAAGGGCACCATAGCTGACGCCTCCGCTGACACCGATAACTTTCACGCTGGACCCGGTATAGGCCACATCCACCTTGATCTGTTCCAGGCTGCGGGCCGAATAAAAGCAGGCCGGTCCGCATACGAAAGCATTCTTTCCCGAAAGCGCAAGCCCTGCTGCAATACCAACAGCATTCTGTTCTGCAATGCCCACCTCCACGAACTGACCGGGCAGTTCCCGGGCGAAATCCGTCAGCGTGACACTGCCCCGGGCATCGGAGGTGACCACGTAAAGGTTCGGGTTCTTCTTTCCTTCTTCCAGCAGCGTATCTGTGATCGCTTTCCTACAAGGAATAGTCGCCATCATAAGTCATTCGTTTTAAGTCCAGTTCTTCCAGTGCCTTCTCAAGCTCTTCCGCACTGGGCACCCGGTGATGCCAGCTGGCCTTGTTCTCCATGAAGGAGACACCCTTTCCCTTGATGGTCCTGGCAATGACCAGGGAGGGCTTCCCGGGCTCAAAGGGAGTGTTATCGAGGGTTTCTGTCAGCTCTTTCATATCGTGCCCGTCACATTCCCTGATCGCCCATCCGCAGGCCCGATATTTTCCTTCCAGGTTCTCGATGGCCATTACCTCTTCAGTATAACCGCTGATCTGTAGGTAGTTACGGTCCACAATACCCACCAAGTTATCCAGGTGATAGTGGCCGGCAGCCGCTGCTGCTTCCAGTACGGATCCCTCCCCCTGCTCACCATCACCCATCAGCACGAATATCCTGTACTTCGATCCTGTTCGTTTCGCGGCAATGGCCATACCCGTCCCCACAGAAGGACCATGGCCGAGCGCACCGGAATTCAACTCCACCCCGGGGACTCTCCGCGTGGGATGACCTGCCAGGATGGAATTGAATTTTCCATAGGTATCCAGTGTTTCCTGGCTGAAATAACCCCTTTTAGAAAGAACAGTGTGGAAACTCTCCACCGAGTGTCCTTTGCTCATGATGAACCTGTCCCTGTCCTCGAGGTCCGGTTTTTCCGGATCGATGTGCATAACATGAAAATAAAGGGCCACCAGGATATCCACCGAGGACAACGAACCCCCGGTGTGTCCCCCTCCGGCCATCAGGATATTCTGCAGCAGCTTCATCCGGACATTCACGGCGGTTTGCTCAAGCATTCTCTCCAGGCTCATGGTCCTCAAATTTTCTAATTATTTGACATGGTAATTAATACCAGGCCTACAATAAACAGCAGGAACATGGCGGTCAGGAGCTTGTTGGTTCCCTGGGGTGCATCTTTGAATTCCTTCCATATAAAGACACCCCAGATAATGGCCACAACGGGGGCTGCATTGCTCAGGGCGTAAGAGATTGCGGGATTGGATGCCCCAGCCGACATGAAGCTGACCACCATCCCTGTCATCCAGATGAATCCGCCGAGGACTCCCGTCAGGTGGGTTTTCAGGTTTCCCGTGAAATACTCCTTCATCCTTACACGTTCTCCTTCAACCGGAAACCGCATGAAAATCGGATTGAATATGGGTGTACTCACCGTGATCCCCACGGCAAAGAAGAACACCCCCGTAAATGGGGTCAGGTTCCCGGCACCTCCTGTGACGAAGCTGTTATCCAGCGATTTGACAACCAGTCCGTAAAAGAAGGCAATCAGCAATCCTGCCGCAACCGAAAGTAGAATTCCCTTGGCCGATGGTTTTTTCTGCTCTTTTGCCAGTCTCCGGTAAGAGAGCATACTCAGGTAGATCGCGGCGACGATCACGATCACGCCGCCAAAAAGCAGATAGACATTCCCTTCCGGC
>DSEO01000047.1 GCA_011056635.1 Bacteroides sp. | reverse complement strand
TTTTTCGAAACTTGTAAGGACCATGAAACATATGGTGATCCCTGTGAGAACGGTTCTTTTCATTTGCTAAACGGAATCAAGGGCAGGGATCACCGGGAGAACTTCCACATCCTCCATGCCGGTGAGTTTGTCCAGCAACTCATCCAGCACGCCGGAACTCAGGGGACCCCATCCTTCGTCATCCAGTCCGTGGGTGTTGTATATAAGCCATCCGGATGGACCCTCAAGGAATCTGTGGATGGTTTCCACAAGGTGTTTGTCGATGCTTTCCGGTCCGAAGGAGGTGCACCCCAGCCTGAAAAGCCCCTCTGAAGGGAGTGGATTGACAGCATCTCCATGGGTGCGGATGGCGCGGAACCTGGTCTTAAGGTAGTCCTCCAACTCCGGTGTGGATGCATTGTAAGGCAGGTTGAAAACGGATGCCTCCGCCCGGAAATCCACCAGCTCCTTGTTAAAAACATCAATGCACCTGCTTACCAGATCCTCTGCCTCCTCGAGGGGAACCTCTGTCAGATTGGTATGCTTGTAGCTGTGGGGCATGATCTCATGTCCCCTGCGCTTTAGCTCGTTCCAAAGATTGAAGTCCCCCACCGGCCAATTGTGGTATTCATCGGGAAGTTCCGAACCTCGAAGGTGGGCATTGGCGATCACGTTGATGCAGCCGGACAGGCCGTACTTCTCATAAATCTCCGCAGTCTTGATGCTGGATTTCTCAAATCCGTCATCAAAACTCAATGTGATGATGTGCCTTTTCCCCGCCGGGGGAAATGTAAATCCCCCTGACAACAATCCCAGGGAACCGGCACCCAAGATCCGGATTGTATTTCTTCTGGTGATCCTCATTTATCTGTCAGGTTTTGGATTTGATCCAGGTATTTCGCGGCCCACACATGGTTGATATTCAACCGGACCGCCTCCGCGAACATTTCTGCAGCCTTCTCATGATCCTGCTTGCCCATGCAACCCAGTCCGATCAGGTAACAGGCATTGGACAGCTTGTCATCGGCTGTTTCCCGTTCTCCGAATTTGGCGAAGAAATCGGCCGCCGTGGATTCAAGGCGCTGTTCACCCAGTGACACAAGACCGTTAAATATCTCCATGGCTTCCTCATGCTTTCCGAGTTTCCCGAGTCCCATCGCCCTGTAATAGTGGTTTTCATCCAGCGTCAGGTTCTGTCGCTCCGACACGCAGGCCTGGTAACATTCCCTGGCTTTTTTCTTACTTCCCATGGCTTCGTAAACCGTTCCTGTGAAATAGAGCACCTCCGCAGAACGCCCCCCCCTGTAAGGTTTGGCCACCATCATATTGGGAGGGAACTCACCGGCAGCCTGCATATGTTTCAGGGCCTCCCCGTGATTGCCTTCCTGCAACAGTCTCCACCCCATGAACAGATGGGCATCCACGTAGGAGTTATACGCCTTGCTGACCCCCTCCCACTGTTTGAACTTGTTCGCTTCAAGCACCTTCAGGGCTTCCTCATAGGTTCCCAATTGGACCAGCAGCATGACCTCGCGGGCAAGGGCATCCGATACATTGTTATCCGCTATTACGTTATGGTGCTGCCGGAGCATATTCAGTCTGGTTTCGGGATCCTCCCTTGCCGCAGCGTAGATCAGGTCGAGCTCATAGAGCAACCGCTGGTCATCCGGTTTCAGACGGATGGCCTTCAGGTAGTGGTCCACGGCCAGGGCAGGGTTGTGTTCCACCCTGTCATAAGCCATCCCCAGGTTCCTGTGGGTGAGCCAGAAGGAATCGTCCAGGGCAACGGACCGCTCCCATGCACGCAGGGCCCGCTCGGGTTGCAGGTCAAATAACAGATTCCCCAGGTAAAGGGGAGCCCTGGCATCCCCGGGATTCATTCTGGCTGCCTCCTCCAGGATCCCGATGGATTCCAGCCGGAACGGGAAACAGTAATCAGGGGATTGCTCCGAGGCCCGCTTAAAATAGGCCAGCGCTTTTTGTTCTTCCCCTTTCTGCAGCCGGAAATGCCCAAGGAAATAATAAACCATGGGATTTGTGTTCCGGCTGTCATCACCCTCCAGGTATACATCCGTAAGTACACTGATTGCCTCATCCCAGAGTCCCGCTCCCGCATAATCCATGGAAAGTTCCAGGTAGGACTGGTCATATCCGTGCATTCCCTCAATCAGCGTCCGGAGTGCCTTTCGGGCTTCATCCTCCCTCCCGGCGTCCTGCAGGGCAAAGTGCTGCTCGCAGAGGGACCAGAAATCCAGGGGATCGAAATCCCTCACCGCGCCGGCCAGAGAAAATGCCTGTTCATGTTCGCCCATGTTCCGCAAAATGGCTGAACGGAGGTTACCGGCCCTGGTATGATGCGCATTGGTGGAGAGGGACCTTTCCAGATGTTGCAGGGCTTCATCATAATCCTTTTTCATACATGCCAGCTCCGCCAGCTGGTAATAGGCTGCTGAATGGAACGCCTGGCTCCATGTGGCCTGGTACAGGTTTTTGTATGCCTCTTCATGGTTTCCCTGGTACTTCTGACACAACCCCAGGTAATAATAAGCCTCCCCGTCCCGTGGTTTGGTATGGTTCCGGGTAATCCGCTTCATGGCTGCCTGAAGATGCTCCTCTGCCCGGTCAAAGATCCCGTTGC
>DSEO01000162.1 GCA_011056635.1 Bacteroides sp. | reverse complement strand
TTCAGGTGCATTCACGACCCCGAGGGAAAAAATGTTCCAGGCTCCACCGGAACAGCTCTCCCATTCCGAATTCCTGGAAAACCACTGCTGCTGTGAACCGAAAAGGATCTCCCCGTCGATTTTGGAATCCGCCAGGAATCCGCCGCTGGAATACCCGTTATCATGCAGTTTCAGGTGGCCCTTTACGCGGACCCTGCGCATGGGGGAAGCCTGTGAGACGCCTCAGGTATTTATGGAGTCCGGGTCCGGGATGATGGTCAGGTTCTCCACAGACCGCCAGAAATTGGTCAGAACGTGTCCGCCGCCTGCACGCCTGGAATTGGACCTCACGGCTCCCCTGATCACCACATCTTCCGGTGATTCACCCAGTCCCATCACCTGCATATAATAGCCCACCCGGATATCCAGTTCGTACAGGCCGGGTTTGAACAGAAGCGCATAGCGATCCCTGCTGAATTCACCATCACGCCCGGTCTGCCTGTCAGAGATCGTGTCGATGATCGCCTGTACCTGGCTCATATCCATCCCAGGGTCAAAGAGAAAAACATTTTCCCCGAATCCAGGATGGTGGTATGATCCTTCTGCCGTGATCCCCTGTGTCAGGCTTTGATTCTGTGCATACCCGGCTTGAAAACCAGGGAAATGTAAAGCAAGAAGGACCAGGACAGTATATTTCATTTTCTCGGAATGGGATATTTTACCTTTCATATTTTCTGGAAATGGAAGTTCCCCTGAAGATAGTCATTTCGTTATTAAAGCTCAGGATCGCTTTCCATGATTTCAACCCAGTATGAAGCCCTGTCTCCGGTGATCCGGTCTAAAATATCCAGCAATTCTTCCTGCGATAATTCATTTCTGGTCCCGGTGCGGGGAAATGTTTCAGCAAATAATTCCATAAAACCGGTGCCGTATTCCGAATATATGTCATTGATCATCGGCTGAAACATGCAGTGAAACCATACATAATTCTGCAGCCCGACGCTGGCATACCTGGTGTTAAAATCCTGGAGACTTCTGTATTTCGGGGTAATCTCTTCTGTATACGTTTGCTCCCAGATGTTCAGGCCTTCCAGTGTTTTAGCATCATTCCTGTGCAGGTAATCCGTGGCGAAATATGATGCCATCCATTCCGCCGTCCATGAATCAGGGGGAGAGGCATTCAGTACTTTTTCGGTGTAATAGTGCCCCAGTTCGTGGGCAATTGTGAATATATAATGTACATCTGTGAGGAACTCTTCGGGGTTTGCGGACACCCCACGGAGCTTTTCAGTAAGGGTTTGCGTAAAACCAGAATAGCCCCATAGATGGGAGAACTTCTGAAAATCAAGATCGGCCGGGATCACGATCCACCCCTGGTGTATGAAGAAGAATCCGTATGGAAACGAGAATCCGGACCAGCGCGATGAATCAAGGACAGCAAGTTTTAGCTGAAAAATTCCGGATCCATTACCGGAATATGTTCCTATGATATGGTCTAGCAATGATTGTGCCATGGTACCGCGTTCTTCATAATAAGGGGAACAGTAGAGTGGAATGGAGCCTTCTATGATATTCAGTTTTTTTTCGAAGATAAGGCTGTCCATCCTGCTGGTCTGCCCCGGCATCTCCTGCAAAACGACAGTCAAGACAAGGAATGCCGGAAATAAAAACTTCAGGAGGGAGTTTGTTTTCATTGGATACAGATTACATTTCAGATTGGTTTTCGGTTGTCTCGTCCAGCTGAAGCTTCATGCCCAGTTGCTCATACATGCCCAGCATATCGGCTACCTCCCATCTGAATTGTATCCTGCCTCCTGATAGCTGGAATATGGCAATGGCACTCCATTCAAGGTCCCTGCCTGTTGCCGGAACTCCAAAGGACGTTACATCGTGGGTTGCTTTGGCGCTGAAATATGCAGCGACTTTATCTCCCCTGGCAATGATATCATGCACCTCGTGTGTGATGACGGGCAGTTCGGCGTACAACCATGCCAGCAACTCTTTAAACTGCTCATATTCCAGGGTATCCTTGCCCGAGTTCAGGATCTGTTTACAATCCTTGGCCCAGAGTTTGCCAAAGAGTTGCTCGTAATTGTCCTCGTTGACCTCTAACAGCCATTTTCTGACGATCATTTTGTTTTGTTCTTCGATGGCAGATCGGGCATGCAGATTTTCAAGCTCCTTTAGAGACTTCCTTTCCCGGCATCCGCTCATGCAGAGGATCACCAGGATAATGAACATAGAAGCCGTTTTCATGGGTTTTTGTTGATAAGTTAATAAATTACGGTGGGATGGGACGTGCCTGAAGTTATTATTTAACTTCCGCAACAGAGAACAGTATAACAGTTGTGTTCTTCAGGCAAATCCCCCATGTAAGGATTAGCGATCATTTTAGAGGTACCTTCAAACTTGTAAAGTTTTCTGTCCTCCCTTTCTGTTTTCCTGATCGTTTCATGCTTACCACACCTGCAAATACAGGGCAGGCGGAGACCAGGAGTAAGATCCACGAGATGATCTGCCAGTGTATGTGGCCAGAGCTAGTTTAGTGATCAAATGCTTGTCACAGCCTGAAGGTATGCACATACTTGACCATGATGGTCCGGCTGTCCGACAGCGGGGAGTTGGGAACATCCGGCAGGGGTCCATTG
>DSEO01000290.1 GCA_011056635.1 Bacteroides sp. | reverse complement strand
TGGCGTTTGCGGGGTCAATGGCGTTTGCGGTGGATCTCCTTGCCTTCGGGATCAAAGACCCTGTATTCCAGGAAATGGAGATCTTCCGACGGATGGATCTTCACCCTGCAGCCCACTTCCTTTCTCCACTTCTTCTCCTCGGAGTTGATACCTTTTTTCAGGTAACAGGCTACAAAAGGATGGAGATGGACGTTCACCCTGGAAAGCTGATTGTCCTTGACCATTGTGGAGAGTTCATTCTTGACAAGCTCAGGAAATAGGATGGGGGGTTGTACCTTGCCGGTTCCCCGGCAGGTGGGACAGGATTCTGCGGTCTCGATGTGCATTTCGGGACGCACCCGCTGGCGGGTGATCTGCATCAACCCGAATTTGCTCAGGGGCAGGATGTTGTGCTTGGTCTTATCCTTGTCCATGGCTTCTTTCATCCGTTCATACACCTGCTGCCTGTGATCATTTCTATGCATGTCAATGAAATCCACCACAATGATCCCACCCATGTCGCGAAGGCGGAGCTGGCGGGCAATCTCGTCGGCCGCAGCCAGATTCACCTCCAGCGCATTGGTCTCCTGGTCGCTGGACGACCTGGAACGGTTCCCGCTGTTCACATCGATCACGTGAAATGCTTCGGTATGCTCAATGATCAGGTATGCGCCATGTTTGAATGAAACTGTTTTTCCGAAAGAGCCCTTGATCTGCTTGACGATACCCAGGCTGTCAAAAATGGGGGTCTTGCCCGTATATAACTTTACGATCCGCTCCTTTTCGGGAGCCACCTCCCGGATGTAATCCTTGATTTCCTGGTAGACTTTCTCGTCGCTGATGTGGATCCCGTCAAAGTTCATGTTCATGTGGTCCCTTACCACGGCCGATTCGCGACTCAGCTCACTGATCACCAGGCTGGGCACATTTTTGGGGTTCAGCCTTTCGAAAGCTGTTTCCCATTTTTTCACCAGACCACGCAGTTCCGCATCCAGCTCGGCGACCTTCTTCCCTTCCGCCACGGTACGTACGATAATCCCGAAATTTTGGGGCCTGATGGCCTGTAGCAGGTTCTTCAGGCGGTCCTTTTCGGCCTGGGAGGAGATTTTCGAAGAGACGGAGATCTTGTCCGAGAACGGGATCAGCACAATGTTCCTGCCCGCAATGGATATCTCCGAGGTAAGTCTGGGTCCTTTTGTGGAAATGGGTTCCTTGGCGATCTGCACCAAAATGAACTGCCCCTGCTTGAGCACTTCATTGATCTTTCCGTGCTTGTTAATGTCGGACAGCCGTTTGAATTTACTCAATGGCGGGGGCTTCCCCTTCCTGGAAAAGGCCAGTCCCAGGTATTTGTTCAACGAACTGAATTGCGGGCCCAGGTCAAGATAATGCAAAAAGGCATCCTTCTCATATCCCACATTGATGAATGCGGCATTGAGGCCAGGCATGATCTTTTTCACCCTGGCCAGATAGATGTCCCCTACTGAAAATTGCTGCTTAAGTGATGATTCATTTAATTCAACGAGCTTTCCATCTTCAAGTAGCGCAATCGAAACCCTCTCATTCGTGGAGTTGATTACAAGTTCACTGCTCACTATGTCCTCATTTGGAAGATTAAGCTGAAACCTTAGTTTTATATAGGCTTGACGGGTTCCCGCTGCCTGTAGCCGAAATGTCAACCCTATACAGAAATAAACCTAAAGACCGTCGCTGGTGCTTTAGGTTTAAATCTTACAAGAGAAATGCTGTACTATTTCTTCTTCTTGTGTCTGTTCTTCCGCAAACGCTTTTTGCGCTTGTGGGTTGCCATCTTATGTCTTTTCCTTTTCTTCCCGCTTGGCATAACAGATTCACTTTACTTAACGTTGGTCTTGACTTTGCTCACAAATGTTTTGGCAGGCTTGAAAGCAGGGATGGAATGCTCGGGAATGATGATCGTTGTGTTCTTGGAAATATTCCGGGCAGTTTTTTTGGCCCTTTTCTTCACGATGAAGCTACCGAATCCCCTCAGATACACATTCCTGTTGTTGCTGAGTGAATCTTTTACAGTTTCCATGAAGGCTTCGACTGTTTTCTGAACAGTCACCTTTTCAATTCCCGTGTTCTTGGAAATTTCATTTACAATATCTGCTTTTGTCATCTTTAAAAAACCTTTAATTATCAATGATTTACAATAACGTATTCAATGGATGTGCAAATATAAATACTTTTATGTGAATATGAAATTGATTTGAATAAATTTTTATTTTAGTGTCCTTAATATAAGAACATTATAAATTATGTGCCGGCGAAGATAATGAAAATTAGTGAGATATTGGTTGTGTGGTATGAAAAAAATAAGCGGGATCTTCCCTGGCGCTATACCCTTGACCCATACCGCATATGGCTCTCCGAAGTCATTCTCCAGCAAACCCGGGTGAAGCAGGGCCTGGTCTATTACCATGCATTCCTGGAATCCTTTCCGGATATGTATGCACTGGCGGCGGCTCCTGAGGACCGGGTGCTGAAGCTTTGGCAGGGACTGGGATACTACACCCGCGCCCGGAACATGCATGCAACGGCCAAGCATGTGGTGGAACGGCTGGGCGGACGGATGCCCCGCACCTATGAAGAACTGTTGAAGCTGAAAGGAGTGGGGGCCTATACGGCAGCGGCCATTGCCTCCATCTGTTTC
>DSEO01000168.1 GCA_011056635.1 Bacteroides sp. | reverse complement strand
CACATCCACCTCTCCATTCTTCACTCCATCCATCAGGGTTCGGGCATTCACAAGACCGTGGGCCACAGCGCATTTCAGTTCCACACCTTCCAGGAACTTCCATTCATCCTTGCAGCCCTCTATTCTGACGGATGCCATTTTCACTCCTTCTATTCCCCGGACGGGCAGGATGTTCAGATCTTTAAAAGGAACCTCCTTGCCGGTAACGATCTCATAGGCGGTTCTCAGGGCCGCTTCCATCACACCTCCGGTGGCCCCGAATATGACCCCGGCTCCTGTGGAGACCCCCATGATACTGTCATATTTATCTTCCTTCAGCTTATTGAAATCCACACCTGCCTGCTTGATCATTCTTGCCAGCTCCCGGGTGGTCAGCACAACATCCACATCCTTATAGCCACTTGAACGCATCTCGGGCCGCTCAGCTTCATATTTCTTGGCCGTACAGGGCATGATGGAAACGCTCACCACATCTTTCGGATCCAGTCCCCTTACCTGCGCATAATAAGTCTTTGCCAGTGCACCGAACATCTGCTGGGGAGATTTGCAGGTGGACACATGCCGGAGATATTCCGGGTAGGTATGCTCGATGAACTTGACCCAGCCGGGTGAACAGGAAGTGGTCATGGGAAGCCTTACCGACTGGTCCTTTTCCACAAGCACGCTCTTCAATCTTGTAAGCAATTCCGTTCCCTCTTCCATGATGGTCAGATCGGCTGTAAAATCGGTATCCAGCACGGAGTCAAACCCGAGCCTTTTCAGGGCCGCCACCATTTTGCCGGTGACCCGGTTCCCTGCCTCCAGACCCAGTTCCTCACCCAGCCCGACCCGCACTGCCGGTGCGGTCTGAACCACCACATGCTTTTCAGGATCAAGGATGGCATCCCATACCTCATCCAGATAAGTGCGTTCCACCAGTGCCCCGGTGGGACAGCGGTTGACACACTGTCCACAGTTTGTACAGATCACCTCACCCATGGAAAGTTCGGCGAATGTGCTGATTTTTTGCTTATTGCCTTTATAGGCCACCGTGAGGGCATTCACTCCCTGCAGCTGCTCACAGGTCCTCACACACCGCTGACAGCGGATGCACTTGCTGTCATCCTTCTGGATGGAAGGAGAGAACATATCGATGGTAAAATTCTTGTGATTGACCAGGTCCAGCAGGAGATGATCTCCCACGCAGAATTCGTTGGAGAGGTCCTGCAATTCACATTTCCCGTTCTTGTAACACTTTGTGCAGTCAGCCCTGTGCTCTGAAAGAAGCAGTTCGATCACATGTTTCCTGGCCGCCCTTACCTTGAGCGAATTGGTCAGGATCTGCATCCCCTCGTTGACCGGTACTGCGCACGCAGCGAGCAGGGTTTTCCCTCCCAGCTGTTCCACCACACAAACCCTGCAGTTTCCCGCCACACATAAATCGTCGTGATTACAGAGTGTCGGGATCCTGAAATTCAATTTTTTTGCAGCCTCGAGAATGGTTGTCCCCTCGGGGACCTTAACCAGCAGGCCATTTATTGACAGACTTACCATGATAATCCTTTTGGTTGATTTTTATGATTAATAGATGATCTCTTCCTTGAAATTTTCAACAATGGATCCGAATGCGTTACCCACCGACTGGCCGAGTCCGCATTTGGATGCCCGCTTCATAGTTTTGGCCAATTTAACAAGTTCATCCAGGTACCTGGAATTCTTCTCACCCCGTTTCACGGCTTCAACTCCTTTCAGAAGCTGCTGGCAACCCACCCGGCACGGGGTACATTGCCCGCATGATTCTTCCGTAAAGAAATCAAGGTAGTTATGCAGTACGTTGTACATGGAACGGGTGCTGTTGAACAATTTCATGGATCCCCCCGTAGGTACGCCCTCAAATCCGATGATGGTTTCTTCGAATTTTTTCCGGGGCACACAAAACCCCGCGGCACCTCCCACCTGGACTGCCTTTGTATCCCCGTCTCCAAACTCTTCCACAAACTCATGGACCGACATACCCAGTTCCAGTTCGTAGATCCCGGCCCTGGGTGTATCGCCTGAAATGGAAAACACCTTCGATCCCCTGGAATCCTTTGTTCCCAGTTCCTTGAACCGTTCAGCCCCGTATTTCATGATCATCACCGTATGAACCAGGGTCTCTACGTTATTGACGGCCGTGGGTTTGTTAAACAATCCGGATTTGGTGGGATAAGGAGGTTTATTCCTGGGCTCCCCTCTTTTACCCTCGATCGACTCGAACAGGGCGCTCTCTTCACCGCAGATGTATGCTCCGCTTCCCAGCCTGATCTGGATCCGGAAATTAAGGTTGAATTCATCCGCCAGGCGGTGGAATTCGTCCAAAGCTTTATTCAGTTTGGGGATCAGGAATTTATATTCACCCCGTAAATAGACATATCCACTTTTTGAACCCACAGCCCTGGCTGCGATGGCCATTCCGCAAAATACTTTTCCCGGTACTTCGTCCAGTATCTGCCGGTCCTTAAACGTACCGGGCTCACCCTCATCTGCGTTGCAGACGATGTATTTGACGGGATCCTTTTCCAGTGACGCAAACCTCCATTTCATACCTGTCGGGAACCCTGCTCCGCCTCTTCCTTTCAGGTCGGAATCAAGTACCTCCTGGCATATGGCATCCGGGTCCATCTGCATGATCTTCTCAATGATGT
>DSEO01000273.1 GCA_011056635.1 Bacteroides sp. | reverse complement strand
CGGAAATCCGGCCGGAGGAAATCCGAGCATTGTGGAGATATTTGCGTAGATGGGGAAAGAACGGTTGCCGTCGGTCACGTACATCACCGGGTATTCTTTCGATCCGTCGGAAACGTAATCCAGGGGAAGCTGGACATAGATCAGGAGATCCTGGTCCATGATGCCGGAGTGGAACCTGCGGAGTTCGGAAGAGGGCAGGGGAACGGGTTGGGGCTTTGTTGAATTCTGGGCCCTACTGCCCGGGGCGATCGCCATCAGGGCCGCAATCATCAGTGTACTGAAATGACAGGAATGCATTGTCGGGGATTTTTAGTTTATCTGGCCAGGACCACTTTCCTAACGCTGATCATTCCGCCAGATTCAAGGTGAATATAATAGGTGCCCGCTGTCAGGTTTCCCGGCTGCCATACCCGCTCATGTATCCCTTCCGTAAGATCCTCATCGGAAACGACCCCTGCCAGCTGTCCCAGCTGGTTATAAACGGTCAGTTTCACATGTCCGGATACAGCGAGGCGGAACCCAATAATGGCTTCCTGGCTGAAAGGATTTGGCCGGACGGGTTCAAGTCCGAAGTTCATCATGGCCTCCTGTGGGGGGATCCCCGTTCCGGTGCCGGCTTCCGTCATCAGGTTCAGGGTCCACCCCTCCAGGACCCTGCCGGTGGACTTGATCCCTCCCGTTCCGTGGTCGGTGACCGTGAGGGTCCATTCCCCGGAGGGCGCATGTTCCAGGAATGGCAACAACAGCTGTTCCGGGCGAAACCAACCTGTATATGGCGCATAGCCGGAGGCTACGGGATTCTCGCCCACATCGACCAGACCGGTATGGATGAAATTCTCGCCCGAGTTTACAGGTTGATCGATCAGGGTCACCGCCGTACCCTCGTGTTCCAGGGTAATCTCCAGGTCTCCCACTGACGGATGAAGCAATGAATCGATCACTACAGTCACCCCGTAAATGTTGTTCTTGTCGGCCGTCACACTGATCACATCCGTGGTGGGGGTGCCGGTGACAATATCAAGTTTGAGGTTTTCCCTGACCAGCGACTGGCCCACTGTATTGGAGCTGTTGTTGAACCGCATGACATAGATGCGGGGGTCCTGGGTTCCTGTATAGCTGGCCCTTCCGGCCAGCAGGTATCCAAAATCGGATGTCCGGGTTGCACTCCTGATCCCTGCACTGTAAAAACTGCCATAGGTATGCATCCACAGTGAGTCGCCCGTTACGGCATCCACCTTCAGCAGTGCCATCTCGGAGTGCATCTGAGCGTTGATATGATTGACACCGATCATCAAATCGTTTTCTACGACATCAATGGCAACACCGTAATTGGTGGAAGGTCCCCCGTAGGTCCTGGTCCATACCGTGTCGCCCAGGAAATCCATTTTCACCAGGTAAACCTGGTAGTATTCGTAGGCTCCTACCGGCACTTTGGAGGAGCCCACCAGGTAGATATGTTCATTATAAATCACCGCATCGCCAAATTCATCATCATTTGCCCCGCCAAAGTACCTGGTCCACCTTTCGGTCCGGTCCTCAAAGGTTCTCTGCAGGTAGATATGATTCTTGGTATTGACAGAATACATGGTACCCGCAACCAGGTAACCACTCATCAGGGGCCGGATCCACCTGGGATGGGTGTAGATGCCCAGCTGCGAGTTCACGCTCCACGGGGATTCGTAATTCACATAAAGGCCTTCCGCACCCTTTTGCAGGCGAAGCAACATCATCAGGTCGTTCGATCCGTAGCCATCGGCCCTGAGGGTGGCGGCAACCACATAGCCTCCGCCGATGGCAGGAGCGATGCTGTATCCTTCGCAATCATACATATTGATGTATAGGAAGGACGATTCGGTGATGACCTCACCCGAGGGCGAAATCTCTATCAGAAGCAGATGATTGGAAGAGGGAGTGCGATCTGAAGATTTATCCCTGAAACCGGTTACCAGGAAGTTTCCCTCATGGGTCTGGAGCATATCGTGTGCCACCTGCTCCCAGGGAGTATAAATTGTATCAGTCACTGCTCCCGTCGAATCCCTGATGTAATCCACGGTCTCTCCCCCAAAAGACTTCTGCCAGATCATGTCACCATCCACGTCGATCCGCATCACCATCACTTCATTGTGTGGTTGGGTCAGCGATTCGAACCTCCGGGTCCCAGCCACTACGATCCCCCCGTTATTAATTTCAATAATCTTTTCTGCCGTAAAATTGTTGGCCTCCCAGTCGGTTGGAAAAAATTCCGCCCATCTCACGGGAAGTCCCTGTGAATTAGCTAGTTGAATAAGACATAAGAAGGGGAGGAGCAGTAACGATGATCTGAAAATTCTTTTCATTTTGGTAGCATAAAGCAATAAATACGATAACACCTTCGTACAATTCTGCCAAACCAGCAGAACGGAATCAGAGTGTCAGTAGTTACTAATGTACGTTGAAATATAATATGAATCAAGTAGAAGAACGGAGCCGGAGAGATCCGGCTATCAGAGGGTATTATTCACGGTTCCTCCTGCTGTTGCATTTGTTGACCAGGGAAAAAATCTGAATTGGTTCGTTTTTTGTACCTTTGTTCCTGTACCTGGGGCTGAAATGGATTTGACAGCGGGTAAAACAGGTATGTAAGCATGCCGAGCGTGGGGAACTGGCTCGTTAATCCCAGGTCTCAAACCAATAATTGG
>DSEO01000223.1 GCA_011056635.1 Bacteroides sp. | reverse complement strand
TGGATGACCGGTGACAAGGAAATACTTGCAGGCTGTATCAAGGGCAGGCAGGATGCGCAGCGGAAGCTGTTCGATAAATATTCCCGCCTGTTGCTCGGAGTCTGTAACCGGTATGCGCAGAACTTGGAGGAGGCCGAAGATATCCTGCAGGATGGATTTGTAAAGATCTTCCTGAATATCAAGGATTTCAAAGGAGAAGGCTCCCTGGTGGCCTGGATGAGGAAGATTATGGTAAATACGGCGATCACCAATTACCATAAGATGCGCAAACACAGGTACCATGATGACCTGGAGGAGGTCAGCGAGCTGAAATTCGAGGACCATTCCTGGGGTGAGGCGGATTTCACCGGGGAGGAGTTGCTGAAGGTGATCCGGCAGATGCCCGAAGGGTACAGGCTCGTGTTCGGCCTCTATGCCCTGGAAGGTTTTAAACACAGAGAGATCGCGGAGATCCTCGCTATAGACGAAAATACGAGTAAATCGCAGTACAGCCGGGCGAGGCGCTGGCTGCAGGAAAAACTGATCAAGCTGAAAGACGGGGAAGAGATCGTCCGATGAGTGAGCGAATGAACATAGAACAACTGGTCCGGTCCAAACTGGAAGGGCAGGAGATCACGCCTTCCCCGGGGACCTGGAAACGCATTCAGCGCAGGGTGCGCTGGAAGCAGTTCATGCGTTTTGACCCCGGGAAATTCAACATTTTCTATGCCGCCGGAGTCCTGGTCACCGCTGCCGGACTGATCGCCCTGTTCCAGTCAGATCCGGAAACAGTGCGGACGGAGGACCGGTCTCGCCGGCAGGGACCTGCACCTTCGGAAATGATCACGCCCGTACAGACGGACCGGGAAGCGGCGGACAAGGTACCGCTGACTGGTGAAACGGAAAGGGGCGGGGATACGGCCCGGAAAAATGTTCCGGCCAAAGAAGAAGTCATTGTCACCGGGGACGAATCCGCCCGGGAGATCAGGGAACAGTCATCCGGGAATGCAGCAACCGAAAAACCGCCGGCGGAAGTCACCCGCGAAACAGCCGTCCGGGAAGAAGGCACCGTGAGGGAGCCCGCCTACAACACCCTGGTCGCCTACTTTACCAGCTCCGCAACTTCCGGGTGCGCCCCCCTTAAAGTCCGGTTCTTCAACCAGAGCGCCAACCATCTTTCAACCACCTGGATCATGGGGACCTCCACGCCTGTTACGGGCGAGAACCCTGCATACACTTTCACCGAGCCGGGCCGGCATCATGTGACCATGACCGCCATGGGTGAGGGGGGACAGACCGCCTCGTTCAGCCAGGTGATCGAGGTGTATCCCGTCCCGGTGGCCGATTTCATCATCGAGGAAGGTCTGCCCGGCAGCGACGGACCACAGACTTACGACCTGATCAACTGCAGCACGGGGGCCGTTTCATACAAGTGGCAGGTGCTGGGAGAAAACAAAAACCCCCTGGAGGGATGGGCCTCCGATGCATTCCACCCGAGCCTTCCGGCCGGGGTACTTCCCGGCCAGCCCGGGTTTATCCGGCTGGTGGCCACCAATGAACACGGATGCAGCCAGGCCGCCGTCCGGGAGCTTCCACAGCCTCCCCTGCCCGCTGGCCCCCAACTCCGTTTCCCCACGGCGTTCAGTCCCAACACCGCGGGTCCCACCGGCGGACTGTACAGTCCCCACGAAAAACGCAACGACGTGTTCCATCCCGTCTTCGACACCGAACCCCTGGATTACAGGCTGCGGATCTATTCGCGCAGGGGCGTGCTGGTGTTCGAGACACAGGATATTTACCGGGGATGGGACGGATACTACCTGCAGGACCGGGCTGCTGCGGGAGTTTATGTGTGGATGGCCGACGGCAAGTGGCTCAACGGGGAGGAATTCCTTCTGCAGGGGGATGTCACCCTGATCTGGAGCGACCAGCGGTAGATCTTGTTTCAACCCGGCGAACATACATGCATGCCGGGGTCCTGTCTACAGCGTAATCCGGTCGATGATGGTCTCAAAGATCAGGTCCACCGAATCCTTGATGCTCATTTTTGAAGTGTCGATCTCCAGGTCCGGGTGCGGCGGCGCCTCAAAGGGAGCGGAGATACCGGTAAAATCCTTGATGATCCCGGCCCTGGCTTTTTCGTAAAGCCCTTTCGTATCCCGCTGTTCGCAAACCTCCAGGGGCGGGTTCAGGAAAACCTCGATAAAATCCTTTTCACCGATGATGCTCCTGGCCAGTTGCCTGATCTCCCGGGTGGGACTGATGAAGGAACAGATGGTGATCATCCCGGTATTGATGAGCAGTTTGGAGACCTCGGCGATCCGGCGGATGTTCTCCAGGCGGTCCTCCGCGCTGAACCCCAGGTTGTTATTGATCCCCGTCCGGATATTGTCCCCGTCCAGCACATGGCAGAAGAACCGCCTGAAAAACAGCTCCTTTTCCAGGTTGGAGGCCAGGGTGGTCTTACCCGAACCGGAGAGTCCCGTGAACCAGATCACCCGCGCCCGCTGGCGGAGGATCTCCTCCTTCACCTTCCTGTCATAGATCCTGTCAAATACGGGGTAGATATTTTCTGCGGCCATACGAATTTTTTTACGGGTCAATGATGCGGTCTAAGATATGTGAAAAACGCGATAATCAAAACAGTATTGTAAGATCGATCCGCGGGAAAATCAAAATCCATAATTTAAACCAATTCTCAACGTCCC
>DSEO01000169.1 GCA_011056635.1 Bacteroides sp. | reverse complement strand
CTCCAGGGTATCCCGCACCTTCTCGATCCACTGGTCGATCCCGGCCTGTCCTTTGATACCCTTGTATTTCCAGTGTGCCGCAAGTCCCTTTTCTGCGATTTCGTTCATTCTCCGGGTACGGATTTGCACTTCCACCCAGTCCCCTCCGGGCACGACCACCGTGGTATGCAGCGCCTCGTACCCATTCGATTTGGGTGCGGAGATCCAGTCCCTGAGCCGTTCCGGATTGGGCTGGTAATGGTCGGTGATGATGGAATAGGCCCGCCAGCAATCGGCTTTCTCTTTTCTGGGTGGAGTGTCGATAATCACGCGGATGGCGAATTTATCGTATACTTCCTCAAAGTCGATCTTCTGACTGCGCATTTTTCTCCAGATGGAGGAGATCGCCTTCAGCCGGCCACGGATCTCCACCTGAAATTTTTCCTTCTCCAGATCTTCCCGGATGGGCTGGATAAATTCCCTGATCATCCTGTTCCTTCGCTGTGTGGAGGCCCGGAGCTTTTCCTCGATCATTTCATACGCATCCTTCTCCAGCACGCTCATGGAGATGTCCTCCATTTCCAGCATAACATTATAGAGTCCCAGCCGGTGGGACAGCGGAGAGTATATGGACCGGGCTTCGGTGGCCAGTGAGAACTGATCCTTTTCTTCGATGCGTTCCATGTGACGCATCAGGAACAATCGTTCGGCGATCTTGATGAGGATCACCCGGAAATCGGTGACCAGGGTCAGGATCAGGTTTCTCATGTTTTCTGCCTGTCCCTCTGTGGTGGAGATATCCAGGCTGCTGATCTTCATCAGTTCTTCCAGGATGGAGGCGGTGCGCTCTCCCACTTCCTTGCGCACCGTGATCAGGGAGACCCGGTTCACTGCCGTACAGTGCATGAGCAACGCAGCCGACACGCTGAGGGCATCCAGACCGAGCTCCCTGACGGTGAGTCTTGCCAGCCGGGTGGCATGAAGTACGATATGATCCCCGTGGATGTGCTGTTCCTCTCTGCACTGACATATCAGGAATTCGAAGGATCGCTTCACCAGGGCCATGGAACTGCTGTCATACTCACCTCTGCAGACCCTGACCAATCCCCTGTACTGATTCAGCAGCTGTTTCTGAAGCGGTTCTGAATATCTTCCGGCAGTCTCCATGAGCTTATTTACGTGACAAAAATACGCAATTTATATTTTTCCCATATTTGTGGCGGATGATCAAAAGAACCTGAAATGGCCAGAAAGCTGAAAATTCCGCACACCTACGTGATCGTTTTTTCCTTTATCATCGCAGCAGCCATCCTCACCTGGATCCTGCCCGGAGGCGAATTTGAAAGAAAGACTGTCGATATCGGAGGTACCCAAAGGGAAGTGATCGTGCAGGATTCATTCCACCCTGCGGAGAAGTCGCCCCAGACCTGGCAGGTGTTCAGTGCCTTGTTCGACGGATTTGCCGACAAAGCGGACATCATTGTGTTTATCCTGATCATCGGGGGGGCATTCTGGGTCATGAACGACAGCAGGGCCATCGATGTGGGTATCCAGTCCTTCCTGAAGCGGGTCAGCGTCCTCGAGCGGTTCCGTTTCTTCAGATGGCTGGGAGTAGACAACATCGTGATCACAATGATCATGTTGGTATTCAGCGTATTCGGGGCCACATTCGGCATGAGTGAAGAAACCATCGCATTCATCATCATTTTCGTACCCCTGGCCATTTCCATGGGATACGATTCCATCGTGGGACTGAGCATGTGTTTTGTGGGGGCGGGACTGGGCTTTGCGGGTGCCCTGCTGAACCCGTTCACCATCGGCATCGCACAGGGTTTATCCAACCTGCCGCTCTTTTCGGGGATTGAATACAGGTTATTCGTGTGGCTGGTTATCAATGTGATCGGGATCGGCTGGGTCCTGCGGTATGCGGCAAAAATAAAAAAACGCCCTGAGAAATCTCCGGTTTATGAGACCGACGGCTACTGGAGGGGAAAGGGGAAGATCGACATGGATTCCCTGGATTATCACACGCCCCGGCCGGCCTGGATCGTTTATTTCATCCTGCTTGCCGGGATGATTGCGTTTGCAGTGATCGAGCCCGCTTCCACCCTGCGGATCGGGAACAGTGAATATACATTCTGGTTCCTACCGGTGATTGCCGGGCTGTTTGCCCTGACCGGGGTGCTCACCCTGTTGAAATCGGTCCACTTTTTTATCCTGAACCTGCTCATGTTCACCATTGTGTACCTGATTATCGGGGTGATGGGTTACGGTTGGTTCGTCAAGGAAATAGCCACCCTGTTCTTCGTGATGGGGATCTTCTCGGGTCTGGCCATGAACCGTGGTGCCAACACCATTACCAAATTGTTCATCGAAGGAATGCGGGATATTCTTTCTGCTGCCGTTGTGGTGGGACTCGCCGGTGGGATCCTGGTCATTCTGGAAGACGGCAGGGTGATCGATTCGCTGCTTTACCAGGTTGCCCGGTCCATGCAGGATTTCGGCAAGATCGCCTCGGTGAGCATGATGTATCTCATCCAGACCCTGATCAATATTGTGATACCCAGCGGTTCGGCGAAAGCAGCGCTCACCATGCCCATCATGTCCCAGTTTTCCGACCTGATCGGGCTTTCCAGGCAGGCCACCGTGATGGCTTTCCAGCTGGGAGACGGCTTCACCAACATGATCACCCCAACGTCCCCGGTGTTGATCGGTGTG
>DSEO01000006.1 GCA_011056635.1 Bacteroides sp. | reverse complement strand
TTCAACCTGCAGGGTCAGTACCGGAGTCCGGGGCTAAACCTGAATGATATGGGGTATATCCGGGAGACCGATTTCATCGGCGGGGGCGGACAGCTGGCTTATGAGATGAACGACCCGGGAAAATGGCTCAGAAACTATTCTCTGCAAATGACCCACGAAACACGGTGGAGTTTTGGTGGAGAAAATACAATGAACCATATGGATTTCGACCTGCATCTCATGAACAAAAAATTGTGGAGTTTCAACCTATCTGCGGGCTACGACTTCACTCATCTGGATATCCGGGAGTTAAGGGGAGGACCGGCACTGCGTATGGACGGACACTATGAATTGGGCGGCTCTTTCTCATCCGATGGCTCAAAGGATCTTTCCGGGGGGGCAGGGATTTATCACCTGGGTTTTGGAAGTCAGGACGCGCACCAGGAAGTAGTTCATGCGCGGCTGAGCTGGTTGCCGGTCAGGAAGATCAAACTGGTCTGCATGGCCAGCATGGACAGGAGAAAGTATCATCAGCAGTATGTGAATACTTTAAAAAACAACGGAGCCACGGAGTATATTGTGGCAGGCATCAACCATCAGTCCGTTTCCCTGACTTTCCGGGGAGAGGTATTCTTCACACCTGAAATCTCACTCCAGTATTATGGAAGCCCCTACTATTCAGTGGGGGAATATGAAGATTTCAGGCGGGTTGCCAAGTCCCCGGCAAAGGATGTCGATGAACGCCTGGACCAGCTGGAAGTGAGTTACCATGCCACGGAAAACAGTTATCGTTATGTGTATGGGGGAGAAACCTGGAATTTCGGGAATCCTGATTTCAATTTCATGCAGTTCCGGTCCAACCTTGTCTTCCGGTGGGAATATAAACTGGGTTCCACCCTGTACCTGGTATGGACCCATGAAAAATCCGGATACGAATCCATCTACCACCCGTTGAATGATATGACGGGTGATTTGTTCCGGATCATGGGGAATCATGTCCTGATGCTAAAATTGAATTTCTGGTTTTCCGTCTGAGGAAGTCCGGAATTTGTTATCTTGGTTCATCGTGACCGGAACCAGTCATTGTAGAATTTCAAACTATATGAATCGACTAAAATCATGGAAAGGAGATCTTTCATCAAACACAGCGCTGCAGCTTCTGCAGCGATCGTTTCAGGAGGCCTGCTGAAGGCTGCGGGTCATGCCGGGAAAAGCAGGCAGGAAACGGAACAAGTCTTTCGGCTGAAATATGCCCCACATTTCGGAATGTTCAGGCACCATGCGGGAGAGGACCTGCTGGATCAGATCCAGTTCATGGCAGATGCGGGATTCAGGGCCATGGAAGATAACGGCATGAAGGGCCGCGAAGTGACCATGCAGGAGAAAATCGCAGCCAAAATGGCCAACCTGGGCATGGAGATGGGGGTGTTCGTTGCCCACACCATTCACTGGACGGAACCGGACCTGGTAAGCGGTGATCCCGGGAAACTTGACCGGTTTCTGCAGGAGATCAGGGAGTCGGTGGAGGTGGCCAAACGGGTCAATGCCAGATGGATGACCGTGGTCCCGGGCCATGTGGACCTGCGGCTGGATATGGGATACCAGACACGCAATGTGATCTTTGCACTGAAGCGGGCCAGCGAGATCCTGGAACCACACGGACTGGTTATGGTGCTGGAACCGCTTAATTTCAGGGACCATCCCGGATTGTTCTTGAAAAAGATTCCCCAGGCATTCCAAATCTGCCAGGCTGTGGGGAGCCCCTCCTGCAAGATCCTGGATGATTTGTATCACCAGCAGGTCCAGGAAGGGAATTTAATCCCGAACATGGACCTGGCCTGGGACGAGATTGCCTATTTCCAGACGGGGGACAATCCCGGACGAAATGAACCCACCACCGGTGAGATCAATTACCAGAATGTATTTGCCCATATCCATGGAAAAGGGTATACGGGTATTGTGGGAATGGAACACGGCAACTCCATCAGGGGCAAAGCCGGGGAACAGGCGGTAATCGATGCCTACCTGAATGTGGACCACTTCCGTCAGGCACCAGATCCGGCCTGACGCAGATGCGGTTAGGGGACCGTCAGGAACGAGCCGGCGGCATCTCCGCCCGCTGGGGAAGGGAAGGCACGGTCGCCAGGGTTACCGCCATCAGTCCGATGACCACATCATTGGAAAGCGCCCGCAGATGCAGAGATTCCAGCTCTTTTCCCGAATCAAGGGGAAGGTCCAGCAGGGTTGCCGCGCCGCCATCGATCAGGTTGGTTTTGTTCACAGCCAGCACCAGGTAAGGTTGATCGGGGACCTCACCGGTTTTCAGGTGTATTCTGGGCGGCCTTGCTCCATCCAGTTGGAAGGCATAATCGTCCATGTAGTAATCCTGTTCGATGGGCCACCAGCTGTCGGGATTGACCAGTTCAAGCCGTTCATACGTACCGTCCCTGTAAAAGATCCTGACTTCCCCGTTGGCAATCCGGCTCTGCATATGATGGGTGGAGCCGGCCATCAAGAGGTAGGCATGGAAGGCACGTCCCTCCAGGGCGATGACCGCACTGTCGGGATAATTGTCCCACAATGAGGTAAACAGAATATTGGGTACGCCGGGATCGCCGGGTGTGCAGAGGGGAATCCCCTGACTGAGCCGGAAAGTGTGATCCGGACCGGCCTTTTCCCTGAGACCGGAATCGTCGATGGAGGCCGTTTTGCCATAGGAACACCAATCGCCGATTCCCTGGA
>DSEO01000276.1 GCA_011056635.1 Bacteroides sp. | reverse complement strand
TGAGAACGGGAATTGAAAAATTCGCATATGTCCCAATTCACGAAAACCGGAAGTCACATAGGTGTGAGTTTTCTTGATTGTGTGACTTTTTTGCACACTAAGTGCTTGTTTGAGCAAGCTCTAATCTTCTGTATTAGAATAATATAAGAAAATTAAGATAATAGCACAGATTTTTGAAAGTTCACAAATTTGTATTTGGTCACCACCCTGTGACTTCCGGAAATCAGGAAATGACTACCCCCCCTGCTTCGTTCAATTTAACCTGTTAAATCTCCAGGTCCGGGGACAGGGAGCGGTGGGGCGCGGCGGAAAAGGGGCGCGGCGGCAACGGAGGGCGAGGTGTGGAGGCGGCAGGTTGTGGCGGCAGGTTGCGGCGGCAGGTGAGTGCGGCGGTAAAGGGGTGCAGGGGCCGGGGTCAGCGGGCCCAGATGTTTCGCTTTTCCAGCTGGATCTGTTCGCTGAAGAACATGCCGGAAATGACCCCGAAGTAGGGGGTCTGGTCGGAGACCAGGAAGCGGTCGGGCTGGGTGCGTTCGGTGGCTAGCAGGCCGTGCTGCTCCAGCAGCATGTGTACATTCCGGGCTACGATCTGTGCCGTGTCCAGCACATTCACCTCGAAGTTGAAGAAACGGCTGATCTGGTTGCGGATGATGGGATAGTGCGTGCAGCCCAGGATCAGTGTGTCGATCTCCTCCATCTCTTTGCGGGACAGGTAGGACCGGATGATGGCGTTGGAGATGTCGTCGAAGACAAATCCTTCTTCGATCATGGGGACGAACAAAGGGGTGGCCATGGAACTCACCTGCAGATGGGGGGCACATTCCTGGATCCGCCTGGCATAGGTGCCCGAATCAACGGTGGCCTTGGTGCCGATCACCCCCACCGATTTGATCACGTTCCGGTCGTTGCAGACCTGCTCCACCACCGGGTCGATCACATTCATCACCATGGCACGGTCGCCCACATGCGCCTTCACCTCTTCCCATGCATTGGAAGATGCACTGTTGCAGGCGATCAGGATCACCTTGCAATCCTGCTGAAGCAGGAAATCGGCAATCCCCAGGGAATAAGAGATGATGGTCTCCCGTGATTTATCCCCGTAAGGAAGGTGGAGGGTATCCCCGAAATAGATCATCTGCTCATGGGGAAGCAGGCTGTGAAGGGCGTGGGCAACGGTAAGCCCGCCCACACCCGAATCAAAAATGCCTATGGGATTGTTCCTCTTCCCCATGCGGATTGTCAAACTTGCGGATCGCATAGTCCCCCGGGCCCTTGCGGACTATTACAGTCCGAGATGGGCTTTCACAAGGGGAAGCATTTCCAGGCTCTCCTCCGATGTGTACACCGGATTGCCCTGGCTCAGGTCGAAGACATAGATCAACCCTTTCTCTTTGGCCACGGCGCTGATGGCATTACGGGCCTTGTCCATCACCGGCTGGATGAAGACCATGGATTGCTCCTGAAGGTCCTGCTGGGCGGTCTGAGCAAAGTTCTGAAGCCGCATCTGCATCTCCTGGATCTCCGAGGCTTTCGCTTCCCTGATCAGGTTGGTCATGGTGGCTTCACTCTGGTTGAACTGCTCGATCTTCCTGTTGATCTCCACCTGGATCTGTTCGATCTCCTGGTCATACTGATTCCTCAAAGCCTGTATCTTCTGCTGTGCACTGTCGTATTCGGGCATGGCAGAAAGGAGCTGGTCGGAATTAAGGTGACCGAATTTAAAGTCCTGCGCATTCACTGCCAGGGCGATACAGAGTATTCCCGCTGCCAGGGTGATTCTTCGAAAGGTTTTCATCTTCTGATTGTGATATTTTCGTCTATAACCAATTGTGTAAAAAAGCGCTACAAAAGTAAGCTTTTAATTCTTATAACCTAACTTTTTGAGCACTTCATCACTCAGATCATACCTGGGATTGGAATACAGGATGGAAGCCCCGGATGCGGTATCGAAGATCACTGCATAGCTGCCTTCGGCGGACAGTTCCTTCACGGTTGTATAGATGGCATCCTGGATCGGTTTCACAAGCTCTTCACGCTTTTTGGCCAGATCTCCTTCAGGGCCGAAATATTTTGCCTGAAGCTCCTTTACTTCCTTCTCCTTGTTCATGATCTCCTCCTCGCGCTGCCGCTTCATTTCGTCAGTGAGGAGGACCCGCTCCGACTGGTACGTCTTGTACATGTTCTCGATGGTCTCATACTCGGCCGCGATCTCTGCTTCCCATCCCTCGGAGATCTTGTTCAGCTCCTCCTGCGCGGCATTGTAGGAAGGAATGTTCGTCAGAATATATTCGGTGTCCACAAAGGCGAACTTCTGGGCAACGGCAAGTCCTGTGAAAAGGAAGAGTGAGGTTGCGATGGCTGCTATTTTTTTCATTGTGTCCTGATTTTAATGTTTATACTATCTGTTGTTTTTGAGCTGCTTTAGGTTGGTCCAATTTTTTAAGAAGTGTTAGAAAGTTAGAAAGTTAGTTGAGTTAGAGCAAACATTGTACCAAATTAAATAATTCTCCGGAATCAGAACTGCTGACCGATGGTAAAATGGAACTGGGAACCGCTGATGCCGTCTGAACCGGGATAGGTATCGAAACCCCACGCCCAGTCGATACCCAGGAGTCCGAACATGGGCAAAAATGCACGGATCCCCACTCCCGCGGCGCGCTTGGCATTGAAGGGATTGAACTCCTGGAAGCTGTACCAGCAGTTCCCCGCCTCCAGGAATCCCAG
>DSEO01000156.1 GCA_011056635.1 Bacteroides sp. | reverse complement strand
CTGGAGATCTCCATGCCCGAAAACACGTCGGGTGAGGTGATCCCCGACCTGGTGAAGTGAACCGGCCCGCTGCGCACTAGCTCAGGCAGCGATGACCGCTTCAGCTGCAGGCCATTGTTCCTGGCGGGCGGCTTATTCCCGGTTCCGCTCATACCCCGCTTCCTGAAAACGCGAAGTAACAGGGGTATCCCGTTTCGTGAAAACCAAAAGTCACATAGTGGTCACTTTTCCTGATTTTGTGACTTTTCTGCTCCCGGAATATTTTCGCTGGAACAATATAAATACCTCATATATAAAGACATAAGAAGCTTGTAAAAAACAGTCCGGGTGTATAAAATTTCAACACATGAGAAAAAAGTCCTCATCTTGTGACTTCCGGAAATGATCAAAACGCATACCCCTCCGGCTGTCGAACCCTGATGATCATGCATTCCGCAGCATTTGTTCCTGGCGGAACCCGCAACCGCGGCTGTGCCTTCCGTAGTATTAGGTCGTGGCGGAACCGGTAACCGCCGCTACGAACCTCCCTTCGGTCCGGCCCGTCAGGCGGCTCATTCCCGGTTCCGACCAGGGATCCGTTCATATTCCTGAGACGGGACCTTGCACAGCGATGACCGCATCTGCCGCCGGCAGCGATGACGGCTCGGGATAGACGGGGGTGCGGCTACTGGTTCAGCTTGTCGCGGAGGGTGCAGAAATCCCTGATCAGGGCGGGCTTTTTTTCGATGGCGGTTCCCACCACGATCATATCGGCTCCCGCCGCATAGATCTCGCCCGCCAGTTTTGCCGTGGAGATTCCACCCCCGACGATCATGGGCAGCGAGAGCTTGCTGCGGATGGCCCCGATCATGCCCAGGTCCACCGTATGCGTTGCTCCGCTTCCCGCTTCCAGGTAAATGCATTTCAGCCCCAGCATTTCACCTGCCATGGCCGTGGCTACCGCTATGTCCGTTTTACCCAGGGGAATCGGCTTGGTGTTGCTCATGTATTCCACAGAAGTGGACCTGCCGTTCTCCATGAGCATGTAACCGGTGGGAATGACCTCGATTCCCGCCCGGTCCAGATGGGGCGCGGCCAGCACATGGTTTCCGATGAGAAAGTCGGGGTTTCTCCCGGAGATCAGCGACAGGAAGAAGATCCCGTCGGCCTGGTCACTGAGCTGCATGGCGCTTCCCGGGAACAGGAAGACGGGAATATGGGTACCCAGTTTCAGGGCGGTAATTGTGATTTCGATGGGGTTGAACAAGATGCTGCCCCCCACCAGCAGCAGGTCGGGACTGCACACGTTGATCAGCCCGATCAGGTGATCCAGGGAGTCGTTGTCGTATTTGTCGGGATCCACAAGCAGTGCAAACCGCTTCCTGCTCCTGTCCCGCAGCTGTTCGTAAAAACTGTTCATTCTTTCACGCACCAGACCAGTGCATAGTTATCATGTTGCAGATATTCCAGCTCAAGTTCTTCCTCTCCGCTGCCGTTAACCACATGTCCCTTGATGAAGCCGTGTTCATCGGGATCGAAAGGAGCGAGTGTGAGCCCGTCCCGGAAATTGATATCCTGCTTGTCACAGATCTTATACATGGCTTCCTTGGCACACCAGTGCAGGTAAAGGTGGTATTTCTTCAGCTCGGGATCTGTGGTGATGTGCTCTTTCTCGTTGATGAACTTGTCGGCAACCTTGCTGATCTTCCCGGACATGTACTCCAGGTCGATCCCCACCTTCTTGTCCCTGCTGATGAGTACAGCCGTCAGATTATTGGAATGGGATATGCTGATTCTGTGGGTGTTGCCCCGAACGAAGGGTTTGTTCTCCACACTGTAAAGGATCCTGGTGTCCTTTCCCAGCATGTTCTTGACCAGAGCCCGCACGCTGAGCCACTCCACCTTCCTGCTGATATTCTTGAAGCTGTCCAGCTTTGCTTTTTCTACCGGTGCCAGATCCACCATTTTGTACAGCGAATCATAATCCTCCGTAATCTCCCACACGCCGAGAAGACAATCAGGCAATATTTCTGTTTTCAAAAATACTCCCACAATAGGCGAAGTTAAACAAATTTGATTAATACTTCCATGCTGTGGTTTCTATCATGTGCAGGATATCCTCCCGGAGGAATTCAATAACCGGGTTGAGCGAGTCCCGGTTGGGCCTGGTGTTCAGGTAAAGAGACCCTCTCAGGAAGTGGTGCGTGCTGTCCGTGACAAAGAACTGGACCGCGGAGGCCACATTTCCTTTCAGGTCATAGACAATGCCGAACCTGCGATCCTCACGTTGATAGAAGGGTGTTTCCTCGATGCCCTGTGCCCTGACGGTATGTTTGTACACCAGGGTACGGGCATCGGTAATATATTCATCCAGGTTATCCTGCACAGGCTTATAGCTCAGGTGGATCGTTCCGTTCAACGGGGGGATCACCACATTGATCCAGCCCGGTTCGGCCTGGGGACTGCTGTCTGCTTCCACAGTGGAATAGACCGGGATCTCGAAACTGTATTGTGGCTGGTCGTTATAGGGACGGTAAGCTTTCTCCGGATAGTCGATCCTCGCATACCCTTCAGGGCGGGGGGTTGAGGAGCGGTAACACGCCACCGTCAGGACCAGCAGAAGCCCCGCCACCAACCTTCCCGTTGTCGAAATCCCGGTCATCTAACAGCCATTTATTTGAGCCCTGCAATCCGGTATGCCCTGCATGAGGAGTACCTCTATTCCTTCAGCCGGACCTTCACCTCCCTGATCCGCCGCTT
>DSEO01000045.1 GCA_011056635.1 Bacteroides sp. | reverse complement strand
GGCGGACACGGTCACCGAAGGATCCACGGAAGCATCTCTGTATATACCGGTAACTCTTCAGCCGGGTGAGACCAGGACCATCCCGCTGATGATGTGCTGGTACGTGCCCCACTCCGATACCCGGTACGGGGCCCTGACCCCGGTCCGGGACGGAGCGGAATGTGACCCGGCTGCTGGCTGCTGTTCACCGGAGTATACGTCACAGTTCTACGAACCCTGGTATTCAGGCAGGTTCGGGGATATCACAGAGGTATCGCGGTTCTGGCTTGGCAATTACGAGGCACTGCAGAAGGAATCCGAAAAATTCAGCAGCGCCCTGTATTCCTCGGACCTGCCCCCGGAAGTACTGGAAGCGGTTTCAGCCAACCTGACCATCCTGAAATCCCCCACGGTGCTCCGGCAGAAGGATGGCAAATTATGGGCCTTTGAAGGCTGTTTCGATTCCGGGAGCGGATGCTGCCCGGGCTCCTGTACCCATGTCTGGAACTATGCGCAGGCCATCCCCCACCTGTTCCCCAACCTGGAGAGGACCCTGCGGGAGACCGAATTCACTGTCAGCCAGGATGCATCCGGGCATCAGACCTTTCGTTCGGCGCTGCCGATCCAGGAGACCGCACACGACTTTCATGCAGCCGCGGACGGTCAACTGGGAGGGATCATGAAAGTCTACAGGGAATGGCGCATCTCCGGAGACACCGGATGGCTGAAGCGCCTGTGGCCGCACATCAAAAAGAGCTACCACTACTGTTCTTCCACCTGGGATCCTGTAGGCAAAGGGATCCTGGAAGAGCCCCACCACAACACCTATGACATTGAATTCTGGGGACCCGACGGGATGTGCACCAGCATCTACCTGGGAGCCACCACTGCCATGATCCGGATGGCGGAGGCCATGGGAGAAAACAGCGACCATTACCGCGGACTGCTCACACGGGGAACGATCTACATGGAAGATTCACTCTTCAACGGGGAATACTTCATCCAGAAAACCACCTGGAGGGGGCTGCATACCCCTTCTCCTGAAGAGCAACTGGAATCCTCATGGAACATCGAATACAGCGAGGAGGCCCTGGAGTTGCTGAAAAAAGAGGGGCCCAAATACCAGTACGGGACGGGATGTCTGTCGGACGGGGTGATCGGTGCCTGGTTCGATGCGGTATGCGGACTGCCGGAATTCCTGGACCGGGAACAGGTAGGAAGTCACCTGCGGTCTGTGCACAGGTACAATTTCCGGACCGATCTGACCGATCACGTGAACCCGCAGAGACCGGGATTTGGATGCGGGAGCGACGGCGGGCTCCTTCTCTGTTCCTGGCCCCGCGGAGGAATGCCCTCTCTCCCCTTCGTATACAGCAACGAAGTGTGGACCGGAATCGAATACCAGGCAGCCTCCCACCTGATGATGCACGGAGAGGTAGAGAAAGGGCTGGAGATTGTCCGCGAGGTGCGCCGGCGGTATGACGGGACCAGGAGGAATCCCTTCAATGAATACGAATGCGGGCACTGGTATGCCAGGGCCCTGTCCAGCTATGCATTGCTGCAGGGCCTGACGGGGTTGTTTTATGATGCCGTGGACAGTACGCTGACCATTGATTCCCGCATCGGTAACGATTTCCAATGTTTCATATCCACCGCCTCAGGATACGGTCTGGCGGGACTGAGGAAGGGAAAACCCTTCGTTGAGGCCGTTTCGGGCTCCATCCCGGTGACCCGGTTCGTGAACGGCCGGGGGAAGGAATTGTGATCATACTTCACCGTAAGAAAATCCTGGCGGTGGCAGGGTCGGGACCGGTCAATCACTGGCCACCGGCCTCGCTCTTCCATGAGAGGAACAGCTGTTCCATCTCCCCGACCCTGCGGGGATTATCCGGTGCCAGGTTGATGCATTCGGTGGGATCGGAGGTCACGTGGTACAGGTCCCAGTCATGCTCCGTCCCGTGCCTCACCAGCTTCCAGTCGCCCTGTCTCACCGCCTGACCATGCTGCCATTCCCAGAAGAGCGGGTTAAGGCGGGTGACCGGCTCCCCGTGAAATGCCGGGAGCAGGCTCTCCCCTGCCATGGGCAGGATCACCTGCCCGTTGTATTCCGCCGGATATGGGGCGCCTGTCACATCCACCAGGGTGGCCATGATATCGATGAAGTGCCCCGGGAACCGGCTGAAGCTGCCGGCCCCGATCTTCCCAGGCCACCAGGCGATCAGCGGGGTGTTGATGCCCCCCTCGTAACTGTAATTCTTATAGTACCGGAAAGGGGTGTTGGACACATTGGCCCACCTTCCCTCCAAAGATGACCACCGGGTCATGGACCCGATTTCCCCGTAATCGTCCCCGATCTGCACCACCTCCGCCGAAGCTCCGTTATCTGACACGAACAGAATCAGGGTATTCTCCTCCCTGCCGGTTTCTTTCAGCTTTTCCAGCACTTTCCCGATATTCTGGTCCAGCCTGTCGATCATGGCCGCATACACCTCCATCCTCCGGATCTCTTCCTTTTTCATTTCCCCGGGAATCGAATCCCACGGAGGGAACAGGGGGTTGGAGAGACGGTATGTGGAATCGATGAGACCGCTTTCCAGTTGCCTGATGTACCGTTCCGTCCGGATCTTTTCATACCCCGCGTCATATACACCCGCATACTTCCTGATATCTTCGGGCCACGCCATCAGCGGGTCGTGGGGCGCCGTATAGGCCATATAAAGGAAAAGGGGACGTTCGTCATCCCGGTATTCCTCCAGCCACTTCAGCGCATACTCCGTGAAATAATCGGTGGTATAAAAATCT
>DSEO01000069.1 GCA_011056635.1 Bacteroides sp. | reverse complement strand
TTCCCGTTGTCGAAATCCCGGTCATCTAACAGCCATTTATTTGAGCCCTGCAATCCGGTATGCCCTGCATGAGGAGTACCTCTATTCCTTCAGCCGGACCTTCACCTCCCTGATCCGCCGCTTATCCATGGCCAGAACGGTGAATTCCACGTTTTTACAGATAATGATGTCATTGACCTGGGGGAACTCTCCCTTCAACTCCAGGAGCAATCCCGCCACGGTCTCCGCATCCCCCTTCACATCATCAAAGATTTCATCATCCAGCTCGGTGATCTTATAGAAGTCGTTGAGCTGGGTTTTCCCGTCAAAAATGGTCGTCCTTGCATCGATTCTCCTGAAGTACTCTTCTGCTTCATCCGATTCATCGGTGATCTCACCCACCACTTCTTCCAGGATGTCCTCCATGGTCACGATCCCTTCCGTCCCGCCGTATTCATCCACCACGATGGCCAGGTGGATCTTCTTTTCCTGGAATTCTTTCAGCAGGTCATTGATCTTCTTGGTCACGGGGACAAAAAAAGGATCGCGGATCAGTTTCTGCCAGCCGAATTTCTCCTGTTTGTAAATATGCGGCAGCAGGTCCTTCACATAGAGGATCCCCCGGACGTTGTCGGAGGTCTCTTCGTACACCGGGATCCGGGAATACCCCGAATCGATGATCACTTTGACCAGGGTCTTCAGATCGGTCTGGATGTCCACCGCGGTCACGTCCATCCGGGGTTTCATGATCTCCGACACCTCTGTGTTGCCGAATTTAACGATCCCCTCCAGCATTTTTTTCTCATCATACACCACATCGCTGGTCAGGTCCAGTGCTTCCGAAATGTCCTCCATGGAGATCTGGTGACCTTTCCTTGCCATCCTGCGGTTCACCATCCGGGTGGAACTGACGAGCAGATAGATCAGGGGCTGGAACACCCATGCCAGGGTGCGGAGCGGGATGGCCATACGGATGGCAAAACGGGGGGCAAAGCGGTTGGCATACACTTTGGGGATGATCTCTCCGAAAAGCAGCAGCAGGAAAGTGATCAGGATCACCTGGATCACGAATCCCAGCACGGGACTGGCAGTGAAATCAAACAGCCTGCCCATCACGAATGCGGAAATGATCACAATTCCCACATTGACGAAATTATTGGCAATAAGAATGCTGGCCAGCAGCCGTTCAGGCGTTTCCAGGTGTGAAAGCACCAGTTTGCCCCGTTTGCTGGAATGTTCCTTCAGATCCCTGATGTGCGCCGGGGTCAGGCTGAAATAAGCCACCTCCGAACCCGAGATCATGGCCGAACAGTACAGGAGGACAACCACGACCAGAATTGCGGTGACAGTCCCCGGAGCCAGGGGCTGCAGTGAGGTCTGAAGAAGAATAAATAGAAGTGGTGGTTCCAATTCAGGCGTTACCATTTAAGTATTCAGAAAGGAAGATCATCCGGTCCCTCCTCCTCCCCGCCGAAGGGGTCTTCCTGTTCACCCGGAGAGAAATCCTGCTGTGCACCGGGGCCCTGTCCTTTTGTATCCTGCTTCTGTCCGGCCTGGGTGGATCCTGCGTGGGTGGATCCGGCCTGCGGGGACGCGGCCTGCTGTGGCCGGTCATGCTGGCTGTCTTCCTCATCGGGCTTTCTCCCCAGCATCTGCATCTGATCTCCCACAATTTCCGTAATATATTTCTTGTTGCCCTCACTGTCGTCATAGGACCGGGTTTTGATCCGTCCCTCGATATACAGCTGGGTACCTTTCTTCACATATTTTTCCGCAACCTGTGCCAGTCCCCGCCACAGAACCACATTGTGCCACTCGGTGGTGGTGACTTTCTCTCCATCCCTGTTCTTGTAAGTCTCGCTGGTGGCCAGCGGGAACTTGGTCATGGCAGTCCCCTCGTCCAGATAGCGCGTCTCGGGGTCTTTGCCCACATTTCCCACAAGGATAACTTTGTTTACTGACATGCGATCATATGTGTTTTGGTTCCGGGCGTAAAGATACTAAAAATTGACCACTTCCAAGTATCGGTGAATTAAGCGGGGGACGGGAAAATCGTGTAGCCCGTCTGCCGCGATCCGCACCCATCCGTCAGGCAGGGGATCGGGCCACCGGCCGGTCCGGATGTGGATAAATCTCGCATGGATGGTCCGGTGGGTCAGCTGGTGCCTCACGGGTGCAGAGATCTTGTCCAGGGTTACCGTCATTCCTCCGGGAAGCACCTCCCGTTCCATCCGGGCGATAATTTCCCCGTCCTCCAGGGGACCGCCGGATTCCAGCAGGGGGAACTGGTACAGGGATTTCCAGATATCATCCCCGTCGCGCCTGGTGAGTACGGTCTCCCCGCCGCCCAGGAAAATAAAATAATACATCCATCGTCCGGTGGGCTTCCGGCCGGGGATCTTGACAGGGAGCCGGTCCACCCTTCCGTTTTTCCATGCCACGCAGCGATGGGAGAGGGGACAAGCCCTGCAGTCAGGGTTGAAGGGGACACACTGCAGGGATCCGAACTCCATCAGGGCCTGGTTGTGCAATCCCGGCCGCTGCCTGTCCAGCAGCGATTCTGCCAGCGATGCGATCACTTTCCTCCCCGCGGAACCGTTCACAGGTTCCTCAACCCCGTACACCCGGCTGATCACGCGGGCCACATTCCCGTCCACCACCGCCCTGGGTTCACCGAAACAGATGGAGGCAATGGCCGCTGCCGTATAGGCCCCCACTCCTTTCAGCTTCAACAGTTCTTCATAGGTGCGGGGCATCCGTCCGCCCAGCCGTTCCACCACATGCTTGGACGTTGCATGCATGTTCCGGGCGCGGGTGTAGTAT
>DSEO01000030.1 GCA_011056635.1 Bacteroides sp. | reverse complement strand
GTCCCACACGAAAAGCTGGTTGTAGTAAAGATCGTATTCGTCGATGTCCATGGAGCGGTTGGTCCCCTCCCCCACGGCCCGGAAGGTGATCTCCCTCAACCGACCCAGCTCATACATGATATAAGGGATCTCGAAGCTGGGAGTGCAGAACACTTCAAAATGGTCGCTGGTGAACAGGGTGTATTCCTCCCTGATCTTCTCGATCTCCTGGATGATCCGTTCCCCGGGGACGGGATCGGCTACCGGCTCCATCCTGGATGTCCTGTTGATGCGGGGACGGAAGAACTTCTTCACCTCCAGGGCCGAACCCAGCGCATAGGTGCGGGCCCTCAGGTAGCGTCCGTAGGTGCTGATATCGCTGAATGCATCCTGTTCCTTCACGCTGATGGGATTGCCGATGCGGATGCGGATCTTTTTGTGCTTCTTGTTGAAAATTTCCGAAGGAAGCTTGACGGTCCGAAGTGACGGATGGATCAGTCCGAGGATATGGAACAGCCTGGAATTGCTGCCCTGGAAATAGACCGGGATCACCGGTACCCGCGCCTTCTTGATCATCTTCAGGGCGGGATACTGCCATTCCCGGTCACTGATGCCGTAATTGTCCTCGTTGTAACTGGACACCTCCCCTGCCGGGAAAATCCCCAGCGCATTTCCGTTCTGCAGGTGTTCCAGCGCCATCTTGATCCCGGCAATGCTCGAGGCCGCATCTTTCCTTCCCTCAAAGGGGTTTACCGGAAGCATGTATTCCGATACCGGTTCGATCTTGCTCAGCAGGAAGTTGGCCAGGATCTTGATATCGGGCCGGGTACCGGCCAGGATCTTCACGAGCAGCATCCCGTCGATTCCCCCGAAGGGATGGTTGGACACAGTGATGAACGGTCCGCTCGCAGGCACCCGCTTCAGTTCCTCATCGCGCACCTCAAATTCGATCTGCAACTTGCTGATCAGGGCATCGATGAAATCCATCCCCCTGAATTGGCTTACATCTTCATAAAGCTTGTTGATCTTATTGATGCGCAATACGGTCATCAACACCCTTGCCGCACTCGCTCCCCCGAACCTTCCCAGTCTCGCGGCCTTCATGATCTCCTCTGTCTCTATCAGCTTCGCCATTTTCCTGATTTCTGTGATTTTCCTGCCTGCTTTTATTCTGCAAAGATAAGAAAAAGCTATTTTCGTGTTTTGTTTTACCTTTATGCCCTATGAAATCTCTCAACAGGCTCATGCTGGCACTCCTGTCGGTACTGCTGCTCTCCATTCCTTTTTACCGGTGGGGGTCCGGGCTGATCCTCATGGCGGCCTTCGTGCCCCTGCTCTTTATCGAAGATGCCGTTTTACGGGATAAGCAGGAAGGCAGGAAAGGGCGGCTGGTATGGTACTGCATCATCGTCTTCGCCCTGTTCAACATCCTCACCACCTACTGGGTGAAACATGCCGCATGGGTGGGGATCATCGCGGCGGTGATCGTGAACACCACCTATATGACGCTCACCTTCTGGCTTTTCCATGTGACCCGGAGAAGACTGGGCAACCGGCTGGGCTACGCGTCGCTGGTGGTTTACTGGATCACGTTCGAATTCCTTTACCTGCGGGCGCAGATCAGCTTCCCCTGGCTCCTGCTGGGGAACGCTTTCTCCAACGATGTGATGCTGATCCAGTGGTATGAGGTGACCGGGGTGCTGGGGGGGACGCTCTGGGTGCTGCTCATGAATATTGCCATCTTCCGGACGATCAAAAAGCTGCGGGAGACCCGCTCCCTCAGGGCAACCAGGCCGGCGATCAGTTGGGTGGTGGGACTGTTCCTGGTGCCCGCGCTCATTTCCCTCGTCCGGTTCATGACCTATGAAGAGGAGCCGGATCCCAGGGAGATCGTGATCGTACAGCCCAACATCGATCCCTACATGAAGTTCATTGAAATGCCCCAGTCGGAGCAGACCGAACACCTGATCCGGATAGCGGATTCACTGACCACCCCCCGGACGGATTATATCGTGGGACCGGAAACATTTATCAATAACGGTCTCTGGGAGAACCAGGTGGAAATGAACAGCGAGGTGCGCGCCATCAGGGAATTTTTGTCACGTTACCCCCGCGCCAGGATGGTGCTGGGAGCCACCACCTACAGGCTCTATACCGACCCGTCGGAGTACACCCCCACCAGCAGGCCCATCCAGGAGGGGATGTACCGGTTTGACAGCTTCAACAGCGCCCTCCAGCTGGATTCCACAGGTGAGATCCCCATCTATCACAAGTCGCGGCTGGTGGTGGGGGTGGAACACATGCCCTACGCCAGGTACCTCGGCTTTTTGGAAGACCTGACGGTGCAGCTGGGAGGGGCATTCCGGAGCCACGGGACCCAGAAGTTCCGGGAGACGTTCGTCTCCCACCGGGACGGGACCAGGGTAGCACCGGTGATCTGCTGGGAATCGATCTTCGGGGAATATGTGACCGATTATGTGAGTGACGCGGGTGCCCATTACCTGTTTGTGGTCACCAACGACGGATGGTGGAAAGAAACCCCGGGGCACCGCCAGCACAACAGTTTTGCCCGCCTGAGGGCCATCGAGACACGCCGCAGCATTGCCCGCAGCGCCAATACGGGGATCAGCTGTTTCATCAACCAGCGGGGCCAGGAGACCGCCCGGCTGGGATGGTGGAAGCGGTCGGGACTCCGCGGAACGCTCAACCGGAACGACCACATCACCTTTTATGTGAAGTACGGCGACTACATCGGAAGGGCCGGCCTCTTCATGACCGTGATCCTCCTGCTTTATACCCTCCTGGCGCGGTTCATTAAAAAGTAGGTAGTGCCCGCACCGGGAGCGATACAGGCGG
>DSEO01000288.1 GCA_011056635.1 Bacteroides sp. | reverse complement strand
GCAATATGCATCATAACGGGGATCTCGGGATCAGCAGCCTCCACACCTTCCACACCCGCCACCAGGAGTCCCGCCAGCTTATCGGGCTTGCCGATATGCCCGTCAGGCCAGAGAAGTCCATGATTGATTTCGTTGCCCACCTGGACCATGTCCAGAGGTGTGCCCTGCTTTTGCAAAGCCATGATCACGTCTTTTGTGTACTCCCTCAGGGTATCTTTCAGGGCATCATAGTCCAGTCCAGCCCAGGCCATGGGTTTGAATTGTTTCTGCGGATCGGCCCATGTATCGCTGTAGTGGAAGTTCAGCAGCAGCTTCATACCAGCGGCCCGGATCCGTTTGGCCATTCCCAGTGTGTAATCCAGTCCGCAGAATTCTCTTCCGGGAGCATAACCGTTCTCATTTTCGGGATTCACAAAAATCCTGAGACGGATGTAATTCAGTCCGTGTTCTTTCAGGATCCGGACCGCGTCCTTCTCCTTTCCCCGGTCATAAAATTTCCTTCCCCTGTCTTCATGCTGGGGAAGAAAGCTGATATACATTATTCTGACGTTTTGATCTCAATGGTTGCTCCCTCCAGGCCTTCTGACCCGGCCTCTATGGTGATTTTACCCGCTGCATCCGAAGGGGACAGGGTGAAGGCCTTCCGGTACCAGCCGATGCCCCCCGGAAGGTATCCGCCCCCGCCACCGGCCGGGGCATCTTCGCTGAACGGCAATTCAATGCTCCAGTCATGCGGCAGGCGGATGTCCCGCCAATCACTATCGTCATAATTGGTTTCCCGGGCCTGTTCCACTTCACCCAGGTGGAACTTCCAGCCGAAATCCATGGCAAGTGTCTTCCTGACATCCTGACTTTCTGCATGAATAGATAGCAGGAGGAGGATGCCTGCAAGCATGAAAAATCTTGTCATCCCCTGATGATTATCCGATTTGGTAATCAAAACTCAATTTGAAGCCATTCCAATTAAAAGCTTCTGTCAATTAAGCTTTTAATATAAGAAAAATAGCATGATTACGGATCACTCTTTCCAAAATGGTGCAGAAAACCCAAAAATATTAAGTCTGGTTTTGGATGAGTTGGATCTACTCAGCGACCCTGACACAGCGAACGGAAAACATATCGGTTTTTTTCCGGTAATCGCGTTCTATCTCGCCTGAATAGTCAAACAATCTCCTGTACCAGGCTGCAGTGAGGTCCTTTTCAGTGGAGGTCCAGAAATAACCCATGGATCCGACATTGGAAATGGTGTTACTGGAACCATAACCACCGGGAAGAGCCCTGAATCCGGTGGTATTTGTCGCACCTTTGTTGGGTCTGTCCCAGTGGCTGGTACCGGTCTCTTTCAACTGGCCTCCTACATTTTTACCCCGGTACCCTTCTGCAGCATGCTCACTCTTGCTCATTCCCAGATGCATTTCCAGTTCCATCCATTCCTGATCCGTGGGCAGGTGCCAGCCGTCGGGACAGGCGTCTTTCGCAGCCTCCCAGTTATAAAGCCTTCCAAATTGCGGTGGCTGATCACCATAAACCATGCTGCCTTCAGATGTCCGATGGTTCAGATTTTCAGCCATCCAGATCTGGTCTCCTATCCTGATCCAACTGTAATCCTCTTTATCGCGTATATCAATAAACTTTCCCGAGGTGGCATTCATAAAATTTTCTTCCGGCTGAATATTTGAATCAAACTGCCGGATAGGTTGATCCGTATGCCCGGAGGTCGCAGTTGCCATGTTGCTCCGGTGAAAGTAGAAATTCCCCACCAGGGAAGTGGACTCCCATGGAGTCTGCTGATAATTGGATTTCTGGCTTACTGATTTCCTCACCAGCTGAAACATCTCCAGAATGGATATATCCGGGATCATCAGGTTCTCCAGGATCGATTCGGTATACAGTCCGTTCATCCCTGTTCCATCAGAAGCAACACTGCCGGGGGCTGTCGCATAAGCAATAAGCGTACCCGTCGGTGCGTTCATGAAGGCCAGGCCCTTACCGGCACCGGAACGGTTCCAGCTTCTCTCGAAGGGATTGTTCCGACAGGCATCCAGTATGACGATGTTGACATCCGCCCGGGAAGCATCCATATGTGCCAGCACCCTGTCCGCCCTTACGCAGTCATACTCAACCTGCATTTCATTTTGTAACATGGCATCCACCGGGATGAGATAGTTATCTCCTTTGGTTTGAATTCCATGGCCTGCAAAAAAGAACAGGCCAACCTGGTAGCCCCGCAATTTCATCCCGAATTCATCAATGGCTGCCTTCATCTCTCCCTGGGAAAGGTTATAATAATCCATCACCTCAAAACCTGCCCTGGTCAGTGTTTTCTTCATCGACATTGCGTCATTCACTGGATTCCTGAGTACGCCTCCGTGCTTATATGCACTGTTCCCGATAACCAGTGCAATCCTTTTCTCCTGGGAAAACCCCGCAATGGCAAAGAATACCATCAAGAGCGACAACAATTTTTTCATTGCACTACTACGGTTGTTTTGTCCCCTTAAGATAGAATCTGAAAATGATTTTCCCAAATGGGCATTTTTCTCTTGTACGTAATTCGTTGTTCCGGGTTTAACCTTTGCGCAGGAAAGTACTGGTGTATCGCAGCTGCTCCGGCGGACTCATGATCTTGAAGAGGAAAAGCAACCATACTGCAAGTCGGCAAAGTATGGGCGATCTGTCTGAAATGGCTTACGCTATAAATGCCACTGTAACCTTTCTGACTTTTCCAGTACGGGCAAAAATCTCCCCGCTGTAGGGCGCCTCAATCCGGTCTGAGGAAATGCTTAGTTCTTCTCCGTCGGTCAGTAACAGGGAAATCCCGGATGCTGGGCCTTCCACATACCTGAACGG
>DSEO01000343.1 GCA_011056635.1 Bacteroides sp. | reverse complement strand
CCAATCTGGGTGTAAACGGCAACCACACCCTGGCCTCGCTCTACGACCTGATCCCTGCCAATGCGCTTCTGCATGGCCAGGATAACAGGGAAAAACGGTTGAACGACGCGGGAACCTGGAACCGGGCACGCATCGAGGTGAACGGGTCCAGGGTCAGCCACTACCTGAACGGGGTGAAAGTCGTGGAATACGAACGGGGGACCCAGATGTGGAAAGCACTTGTTGCGTACAGTAAATACCGTATCTGGCCCGGCTTCGGAGAAGCGGAGGAAGGGCACATCCTGCTGCAGGACCACGGCGGCGAGGTGAGCTTCAGGAACATAAAGATCCTTGAATAATCAACCTGTAATTCTTAAAAGAATTGTATATTTGACATGATCAGTCAAATCAATTATGGACAAAACTGAAACATTTGGAGAAATAATCCGCAGATGCAGAACAGAAAAGCAGCTTCCCTTGAGGAAAGTTGCCGCCTTCCTTGATATTGATCAGGCAATACTCAGTAAAATTGAAAGAGGAAAGCGAAATGCCAGCAGAAAGCAGGTTCTGGATCTTGCCGGGTTTTTTGGGTTGGATACAGAATATCTTCTTGATTCCTGGTTATCGGATAAAATACTAAAGGAGCTAGATGCGGAAAAAAGTCCGCTGAGAATCCTTCAGGTAGCCGAAGAGAAAATACGGTACAGGACCACCCCAAATACTGTCCGCCCAGCTATAAACAACAAAATCAGGAATATACTCAAGGAATTCCCCGCAGTTGAAAAAGCATGGTTGTTTGGTTCACATGCCAGGGGGGAGGATACACCCGAAAGTGACATCGATTTATTGATTGATGTGCCCCTGGTAAAAGAGTTTACACTTTTTGATATTGCAGAGATACAGGAAAAAATCCGAAGAGCAGTTAACAGAAAGGTGGATGTTGTCATGCTCAGGGCAGTGGCACCCCGTGTATTGGAAAGGGTCCGGAATGACCTAAAATTGATCTATGAAGTCAGATAGACCAGCGAATAAAGATCGTCTTGAACACATTCTGGACTGCATGCATACATGCAGTGGCGGCATTCAGGCCCTGACCGGCTGGTGTTTTTTAATAAACCCGGGATCAATATCCACACCCAGTCCCGGACCGGTGGGAACCTTCACCCTGCCCTGATCGCTGGTAAGCGTGGAAGTGGGTGATTCCAGTGGAATTTCCCGGTTGAATCCCTTGAACTCGTGGTAGGGACCTGCATTGGGTACCGCGGAGACGAAATGCATCATGTAGAGGTAACCCAGACCGGAGCCTGAAATGTGCGGGGTGCAGGTTTTTCCCGCTGCTTCCGCCATGCGGGCCACCTTCATAGCCCTCACCATTCCTCCGAAGTAAAAGATATCCGGCTGCACCACCTGCAGTGCATCGTTGCCGATCAGCCACCTGAAATTGTGCATGCTGGGTTCCTGCTCCCCGCCTGCGATGGGGATCTCCAGTACACCGGCCACCTGTCTGGTTTCCTCGTACCAGTCAAAGGGGACCGGCTCCTCATAAAAATCAAACCTGTATTCCTCCATGAGTCTCCCGATCCTTATGGCTTCGGCCGTGTCGTAGGACCCGTTGGAATCCGCATAAATGATTATTTCATCCCCGAAGGTCTTCCTGATTAGGGGGATCAGTTTCTCGGTCCTTCCCGGCGGATCGTCTGCATTTTTACTCATTCGTCCCCCCACCTTGAATTTCAGGGCCCTGGCCCCGGTTTCCTCCACCTGCCTTTTGATCAGTTCAATGGATGCTTGAGCGGTCTTCCCCCTGTGATTATTGGCCTGGTATACATCGATGTGTGTATGATGTACCTCCCCGATCAGCTCCCCCAAGGATTTGCCGGCAATCTTCCCCAGCATGTCCAGCACGGCAAATTCAATGGTTGCCAGTGGCACCCATAAGGCAAGGTTCTGCAGCTTGTAATTGCTTTTGTAGACATACACCTCCTCGATCAGGTTTTCCCAGGACCTGGCATCCCTCCCGATGAAAAAAGGCTGCAACCGGTTGGTAAATACGGGGTAAAGGGAAGCCATCTGCGCATTGTTGCTGACGGAAATGCCTTCCGCCCCGTCAGCCGAACGCACACGGCATATGAAGTTATCTTCGTACCGCAGCAGTTCAACCGATTCCAGGATCACCGGGTATATGAACAGTTCGGTATTCAGCACCGGCCGTGCCATGGCCGCATCAATGGCTGAGTAATCCGTTGCACTGCCTTTTTCAAAGGGATCGCCGCAGGCAGTGATCAGGGCCGGACAGCCCAGGGTCCCCGCTGCCGAGACCCTGAGAAAATCGCGTCTGTTTGTTTTCATGTGGTTGGAATCATTACAGGATCAAACTTACAAATCCCCGGCCTCTTTTTCATACATCAAAGAAAAATAGTAGCTTAGGACCACCGGCTGAAGATATGGAAAGAAAATACATCGGATTCTTTCTGGGCATTGCGGCCTTCCTCTTTATCCTGTTCTTTACCGATCTTGAACCGGGGAAGCCCGAAGTGACGGCCACCCTGGCGGTGGCAGCCCTGATGGCCGTATGGTGGATCTCCGAAACCATTCCCCTGGCCGTTACCGCCCTGGTGCCGCTTGTCCTGTTTCCTGCCCTGGGCATCCTGGACGGAAAAGCCGTTTCGGAAACCTATATCAACCATATTATCTTCGTGTTCATCGGCGGTTTCATGATGGCGCTGGCCATGGAGAAATGGAACCTGCACAGAAGGATCGCACTGAAGCTCCTGGTGCTGATCGGGGTAAGTCCCGGTCGCATCCTGCTGGGATTCATGCTGGCCACCGCTTTTCTTTCCATGTGGATCTCCAACACCGCCACCACCATGATGATGATCCCCATCGTGAT
>DSEO01000137.1 GCA_011056635.1 Bacteroides sp. | reverse complement strand
TACCATGTGGCACTCACAGCAATTAATGCAATGGGTTGTGTGGATACTCTATCCAGGGAAATCACACTCAGGCCGACCATCCGGCTGTCCAAGGACGGGTATGAGGAGCAGTTCAATTCCTCTGAAACAAACTGGTCCGTCCGGTCAGATGACGGGGTGGAAAGCTGGACCTGGGATATACCGGATTTTGACGGATTTGAGCAGACTCCGGGCGATAAGGGATGGTTCACCCGGTTGCCTTACGGGTTGGTCGGCTACTTGGAAAAATCCTGGATCCAGAGCCCGTGTTTCGACTTTTCCGGGATGGACCGGCCTGTGATCAAACTGGATATCATGAAGAGTTTTGTCCCGAGTATGAATGGGGCGGTCCTGCAGTACATGGATGTCAATGAGGAAGGCTGGAAAACTATCGGTGCAAGCACGCCGGGGATAAAGTGGTATAACGTTCTGAATATCTATAATAAACCTGGTGGAAGCAGCATAGGGTGGGGCCTGAATGTATTTAACCCGGACAATGACTGGGTTACTGCCATCCATGATCTGAACGACCTGGTTGGGAACCCGAACGTGACATTCAGGATTGCCATTGCCACAACTGGTGCTCAGGGCATTGGGAACCAGGGATTTGCTTTTGATAATGTGGCTATTAACGAACGTTCCAAGCGTGCAGTGCTTGAACACTTTACCAATTCTTCCGATGCAACCTCCAGATCAGCGGATGATGTGATCGATGCATACGGAAAGACCTATTCGAAGGATGTGATAGATCTGCAGTATCATATGAGCTATCCGGGAACGGATCCCATGAATGTAAACAATCCGAATCCTCCGTCCACACGTGAATTTTTCTATGGGATACCCCAGGTACCCTATGCCATCCTGGACGGGGGTGTGGAGACATATCACCGGTATGATTTCTCAGACCTTAAAACGACGCCCGATGGAGATCAGATCAATCTGCTGTCCCTCGAAATCCCCTCTTTCGACATCGATCTGGAAGTGGACTGGATGGAAGGCGGTATGGACGCAACCACCACCGTAACCTGTGTCGCTGATCAGTATACGGATAACATCCAGTTATACCTGGTTGTATTCGAATCCTCGGTTACAGCTTATACCGGGGGCAACGGGGACACCGAATTCAGGAATGTTGTGCTGGATATGCTTCCCTCACCTGCCGGTAGGTTGCTGGGAGGAAATTGGTACAAAAATGTTAGTGATATTCGCACGCATTCATGGGTTTATGCACCCTACGTGGAAGATGTGGAAGACCTTGGTGTGGCAGCTTTTGTCCAGGACCGGACTACAGGAAGGATCCTGCAGGCGGCGGTCAGTTACAAGAATCCACTGGTCGGTGTTGGCGGCAGGCCGACGGAGACCGGATCGCTGCATGTGTATCCGAACCCTGCCAGGAACAGCTTCTATATAAATTTGGGAATGCGGACAGAAGATGACGGAATGATCCGGCTTACGGATATGGGTGGAAGGGTAGTACTGTCCGAACACGTTCCTGCCGGTTACCAGATCTACCAGGTGGATATACAGCACCTGAACCAGGGTATGTATATCATACATTATATGGAATCGGGGAAAATCAGGGGATTGAGCAAAATTGTTAAGTCAAGGTAGATTATTCACCAAACCATCTATACATAATTCATGTCAAATCAGCATCCCGGGCTATATGTAAGCCCCAGGCAGACAGCTTTGTTTCTTTTTTATCTGATGATTTTCTTGATCATCGCCCAGGTTATTGGCTTGATCATGCAATACGGACTGGGTCATGGACAGGTATTCGGATTGATCAGGTTGTTTGATTTCAATACGGAACAGAATGTTCCCACCCTGTTCAACACATTGCTGTTAATATTGAATGCATCTCTTTTCTTCATTGTCTGGAAGGTCGGGGGGACAGGGGGAAAATCGCGGTGGATCTGGGTTTTTATGTCATTCATTTTTCTTTTCCTGGCCATGGATGAATTTTGTGAAATCCATGAAAATCTGTCAGCGCCCTTTCAAAAGAAATTCGACACCTCGGGGCTGCTTTATTTCGCATGGGTAATCCCTTATGGACTTGCGGCAATTTTGCTTTCGCTCTTTTTCGTCCCTGTCTGGTGGAAACTGGAGAAAAGGATCAGGTTGCTATTTGCGGTATCAGCTGTACTTTTCCTGTCGGGTGCGATTATCCTGGAGATGTTCGGGGGTAGTAAATATGAACAGCTCGGGGATCAGCTGGACCATAAATGTGGCATCCTGGCCACTGTGGAAGAAACACTGGAAATGGGAGGATTGATTCTTTTGCTTTACACCCTGATGGAGCTGATCATTCAGGAATTTGGAGGGCTTTCGCTACAGATAGGGAAGAAGAAAGCCTAGCGTATAAGGAAAACGAAGGAAAAACTACCCGAAAAAACTGAAATTCACCCCGCCGTAATTGCGGTGACTGAGGAAACGGGGGTGGGCGGTGAAGGTATGGTTGCGGGGATGTTCCAGGATGAACCAGCCTTCCTTTGCAAGGATCTCTGTGGAGAAGACCAGGTCGGGAAGTTCTGTCAGACGCGGATGGTCAAAGGGAGGGTCGGCGAAGATGAGGTCGAAGGACTGGTAGGGATGCCTGAGATACCGGAAAGCATCGCCCCTGACAGGCGTTACATTCTCAAATCCCAACGCATCGAGTGTTTTCCTGATGAATTTGAAGTGGTTCGGATCCGATTCAACGGCTACCACGGACCGGGTGCCCCTGGAGGCGAATTCGTAGCTGATGCTCCCGGTCCCTGCGAACAGGTCCAGCACTTCAAGCGTTTCCAGGTCAAACCGGTGGATCAGGATATTGAACAAGCCTTCCTTGGCCTGGTCGGTGGTGGGCCGGACTTTCATGCCCGACGGCGGACGGATCTGCTTCCCCCTGTATGATC
>DSEO01000289.1 GCA_011056635.1 Bacteroides sp. | reverse complement strand
GCCTGCACATCCGGGTCCGTTTCAAAGTAGTCCATGGCCCGGGACAGTCCCCAGGCCCAGGCCCCGATGGCACCCCATGCATTGTCCGCTGTCCGCTCCCGGCCGGGTTCCAGGTAAACAGACCGGATGCCGTACCGGATCCCTTCGGCAAAATCAGGCTCGATGTCTCCGTAATAGACCGAGGCAAAGCCGAACCCGCTTTCCAGGAAGGGCATGATGTCGAATCGTCCGAACGGGGACCTTTCCGGGGCGGGCACTTTCTCCTGATCCCTGTTCCAGACCATTCCCCTTTTGATCCCCGGATCATCGAACATGGACCAGTTGGCTGCAAAACTGAGGTACAGCAGCAGGGGGACCGGCCCCTGGCGGTTTGCCGGGAGATAGACCAGCAGATCCATTTTCGGACCTTCCTCCTCCCCGGTGAAATACACGGTCACCTGTCTGCGCAACGCTTTGCCGTCAAAAGCGGAGGCACCCTCCTCAAAGACTTCGAAACGCAGATCCTCCGGCCTGCCGGGAGCATGCCCGAACTGGTACTCCCGGAAGAGTTCCAGGATCTCCGCTCTCCGCATCTGCATCCATGCTTCCGCGGAGTGCACCTTTTCACCGCTGCCGGTGACAAGCAGCCCGGGAAGGGTGTATTCTCCAATGCAAGCCGGATCGTAGTTCACCGGGATCCCGGCCACGGTATCGGGAACATTCCTTTCCTGCGCACCGGCCGTAAAACTGATCAGCAGGGCGGGGATGACCAACAGGCAATTGTATTGCGGTTTTTCATTGTTTTGCTTTGGCTCTTTATGGTCTGACGCCGGTTCTTGATTGTTTCACTGTGCGCTTTGTTGTTTGGCTGGCCATCTCATTATCTGGTTAATGGTTTGGTGGATAATATGCGGACGGGACCCATGATCCCGGAGGGTTCCGGACTCCACTCCCCCATGAACCGCATGAGGTGCACTTCCAGTGCCCTTTCTTCTTCGGGCAGCGCCGCATCTCCGGCCAGCCGGTTGGTCCACTGGTTGGTTACGGTGACTTCCAGGGTGTTGGTCCCTTTGCGGATCAGGCGGGTGATATCGGTCCTGTAAGGCGGCTTCCAGAGGGTGTCCGCCACTGTGCCGTTCACCTTGACCTCGGCAATATCCCTGACCGCACCCAGGTCCAGCAGGATCCTTTTTCCGCCGGAGAACCATCGCCGGTCCGCCTTAAACTGATTGGTGTAGGATGCGGAACCTGAAAAGTATTTCATGTCCGGATCGGGCAAATCGGTCCACGATGCCAGGGAATCCAGGGTGACAGACCCGGGGTTGCCGGGACCTTCGTGGAACCGGAGCGACCAGGGGCCGGACAGCGTGCGTTCAACGGTTACCGGTTCGCCTGACGGGTGGATGCAGGCCGGGTGGATGTAGGCAGGGTGGATGCAGGCCGGATGATCTGCCGCTGCGGATCCATTCGTTGGGTTGCCTTCCGCCGGGCGGCTCCCCGCCACCAGCCCGCCGGACGTGGCAGGATGAAAGACCACGAACACCGATCCGTATTCGGGAAGACGGACAGGGACGGTAACCCCCGTTTCGTTCGCGGACCAGGCTGCCGGTGTGATCTGCCCGGTCCCCGGGTCCCAGTATTCAGGTCGCCCGTCTTTCACCCGGAAGTGAAGCGGGATGGCCATGTCTTCCGGCGTTCTGTTGGAGATGAAGTAGATGTCCGTTCCGTTCCAATGCCTGTGGATCCAGGTGACCTGCTCCCGGCTGAACGCTCCTTCCACATCCGGGGTGACGCCCTTTTCTTCCAGCAGTGAAGGCAGCGAGATGCCCCATGCGACCATTCCCCTTCCCACATACCGCCTGGTGCGGCCGATCCCGTCCAGATCGCCCCACAGCTCATGGATCAGCTCACCGGCCCCGGGCTCATTTTCGGGGTATCCTGACAGACCCGCGGGACCTTCGGGAGGGGGACCGAGAATGGTGGCGCCGCTGTGCACCAGGTCCCGCAGTTTTTCCAGCACGCCGGACGACATGCGGACGGAGCGGGGCGGCAGGACCAGGACCTTGTAAGCGGCACCTCCCGGCAGTACCAGGTTTCCCTGGTCATCCGTCTCTGCCAGGTGCAGCAATGCATCCGCGTTCAGATAATCATAGTCATGGCCCGGGGGCGGGGCAGGAGTGAGTCCGTCCCCCCAGAAGGGCATGGTGGAAGGGGCCCCCTCGTCCAGCAGGTAGGCAATGTCCGCCACAAAATGGCCCTGTTGCAACAGGAAGGTGCACCTGGAGAGGTAATCCATGAAAGGCCGCGCCAGATGGGCCCAGGTGATGTTCCGGTGCAGGTGGGTTCCCACCATGGTGTTGCCGGGTTTTGTGTCCAGCGGCTGATGGGCCGAGGTGTGGAAGACAAAGCGGTTCACGCCCTGGGTCATCCAGTAATCGCCCACCCGTTTCAGGGTGAAAGGGGATTCAAAATTCCCCCCGGTGAACGATTCCGCGGCCACCAGTCCCTTGTTGTATACATGGGAGGCGGAGGCGGCGCCCCGGACATCCACGTGGTACATGGGGAACGGGTGCAGGTCACGGACCCAGAACTCACCCATGGGGATGTCCACCATCTTCTTGCTGAGCAGCGCATCTTCCATTACCTCCAGGGAAACCCCGGTCGCCTCGCTGTAGGTGCCCATCCCTTTTTCGTGGGCAAAGCGGGTGACCGTCCCGTAGTGGTTCTCCGCAAACATGTCAGCCAGCGTCCGCCGGAAGTCCCACAGGAAACGATCACTCTTTTCGGACCCGGATACAATGTATCCCGCCAGGGCCGGAAGGAACGGGACCGGGTCGTATCCCCTCCGCTCCCTGAACTCTTCCACCATGTCGTCGGTCCAGTTCTGCATGCCGGCCTCCCAGCTGTCCAGCATCAGGTACTGAAGGGGATTGCCCACCAGCGGTCCCAGTTTTTCTTCCAGG
>DSEO01000031.1 GCA_011056635.1 Bacteroides sp. | reverse complement strand
GCCGCCCGCAGCCAGGTGCCGAGCTTCTTTTGCACATCCGGAGCGGACCAGTGCCCCACGATCACTTTCCGGTCGATCCGCATACGGGACCCGATAAAACCGAACTCCCGGCCTCCGTGGGCGGACTGGTTCAGGTTCATGAAATCCATATCGATGGAATCCCACGGAATGTCCCGGTTAAACTGGGTGTGAAGATGCACGAACGGTTTTGACAGGGATTTCAGGCCGGCGATCCACATCTTCGCCGGGGAAAACGTATGCATCCACGTAATCAGGCCGACGCATTGCTCCGCATTGTCCGCCTCCCTGCAGATGGTGCGGATCGCTTCGGGGGAAGTCAGCACCGGCTTGAACACGATCCTGACAGGCACCCCGGCACACTTGTCCAGTGCCCTGGCGATCTCCCGGGAATCACTGTCCACCTGCTTCAATACCTCTTCGCCGTACAAATGCTGGCTGCCGGTAATAAACCAGGCTTCCAGCTGCTTCAGATTCATCTTCATCATAGTCTTCAATTTATGTGTTTTTATCGACATATCAAATGGCAAATCCGGTCCCCGCCTCCACCAGACGCTGGTATTTTCTCCTGTCAAACCTGTAGAGGTAGGCGCCCTTCCTGGATTGGGTCATGTCTTTTTTCTCCAGCTTGATGAGTACATCCATGGAAAGGAGCTTTTTCCTGAAATTCCGCTTATCGAGACTGGACCCGAATATGGCTTCGTAGAGGGACTGGATCTGCGGGAGGGTGAATTCCCTGGGCAGCAGTTCGAACCCGATGGGCTGTGAAGCGGCCCTTCTTCTCAGTCTCCTGAGCCCCTTCTCCACCATGTCGTTGTGGTCCATGATGAGTCCGGGAAGCTCATGCAGGTTGACCCAGGTGGCCCCGTAACGCTGGGAATAGCTGGCCGAATACCTGTGTGCCGGGATCAGCGCATAATAGGCTACCGAGATGACCCTGCCCGCAGGATCGCGGTCAATCTCCCCGTAGGTCTGCAGCTCTTCCATATAAATGTGCTCCAGTCCGGTCAGCTCCTTCAGGATCCGGTTGGCCGCATCCGTCAGGCTCTCATCCGCTTTCAGGAACCCGCCGAAAAGGGACCAGTGCCCCATGAAGGGTTCAAACCTCCGCTTATGGATCAGCAGCTTCAATTCCCCCCTGTCAAATCCAAATATGATGCAATCCAGCGCCACATGGAACCTGGGGTGCTGCGCATAATACTGTATCTCCGGATCCATCCGCAGAGGCTTTCGGGATTACCAGAAATAAATGTAAAATGCAATGATCACAGACAGGATGATGACCGAGTTGATCACATCCCATTTGTTCCAGCTGGCCCTGGTGATGGCCTTCTGCTCAGCCGTGGCCGAGCCGAAGTAGAGTCCCTCGATCTTCGTGGCATCCACAGCCTTCGTAAATGTACTGACGATCAGCATCAGGAGGATCACGAAAATGAAGAGCGCGATCTCATAATGGAGCCAGTTGGGGGCCACCACGACCCGGTACAACAGTCCATCTCCCACCGTATCACCGTAATACACGTTCAGTCCCAGCCGGAGCATTCCCAGGGTGAAGCCCACCACAAGACCGGTGAATCCGGCTGTTGGGGTGGTCCGTTTGGAAATAACCCCGAGGAGAAAGACCGCAGCTATTCCCGGTGCCAGCAATGACTGGACATCCTGGAGGTATTCATAAAGCACTTTGCCCAGTCCCCGCATCACCGGGATCCACAAAATGCCCAGGATGACGATGACCACCGTGGCGATCCTGCCTACCGTCACATAATGCCGCTCTGTGGCCCCCGGTCTGAACCGCTGGTAGAAGTCCACCGTGAACAGCATGGAAGACGAGTTGAAGAGGGAGGCCAGGGAGCTCATCAATGCGGCCAGGATCCCTCCCACCACAATTCCTGTAAAACCCCTGGGAAGCAAATCCTTCACAAGTGTCGAGAATGCGGCATCATTGGTTTCAAAATCCATCATCCCCTGCTGTTTGAGGGCAAATGCGATCATTCCCGGGATCAGGAAGAAAAATACAGGTGTGAGTTTCAGGTAAGCCCCGAAGATGGTCCCCCGCCTGGCCTGTTTCTGGTTACGCCCCGAAAGGACCCGCTGGACGATGAACTGGTCGGTGCACCAGTACCAGAACCCGATGATCGCGGATCCCAGGATCACCCCGGTCCATGGATATTTGGGATCGTGGCGCGATCGTATCAGATCAGCCATGCTGTCGGTGGAAGACCTGTATATCACCTCCCCCGCATCGTTCAGGTAGGTCGCATCGGTCGACCGGACGATCTCCATCAAATTGCCCCATCCCCCCAGCTGGACCAGACCGATCACCAGAATGGCAATGGAGCCGGCCAGCAGGATCGGGGTCTGCAGCACGGAGGTATACAGCACCGCCTTCATCCCTCCGAAAACCGTATACAGTCCCGTGAGCAGCACCAGCCCGATGGCGCTGATCCAGAAGAAATCCACTTCGTAACCGAATATCCGGATGAATTCAATGTTAAAAACATCCTTGAAAACCACTCCGCCGGCATAGACCGTCACCGCCACCTTGGTCAGCACATAACTCACCAGGGAGATGATGGACAGAAAGGAACGGGATTTGGAATTATAGCGCCTTTCCAGAAACTCGGGCATGGTGAACACGCCGCTCCGCGCATAGAAGGGCACGAACACCCAGCCCAGCAGCAGGATCATCCAGCCATGCATTTCCCAGTGGGCGTAAGCCATTCCACTCTCTGCCCCGGTTCCGGCGAGTCCGACCAGGTGTTCTGAACCAATGTTGGAGGCGAAAATGGATGCGCCGATCGCAATCCAGGTCGCATCCCGGCCTGCGAGAAAGTAGTCAGAGGTATCCTTGTCCTTTTGCCTTAAAACCCAGACAATGATACCGATGAGTGCCAGGACGAATAATCCCAGCACAATCCAGTCAAGTGTTGCCAT
>DSEO01000076.1 GCA_011056635.1 Bacteroides sp. | reverse complement strand
GCGCTGAATTCGGCCACCTCCAGGCGGTCGAAGGTCTGCAGCAATTTGTCGCCCGTGACAATGATCGAATCATTTTTGATGATCACTGCGGGTGTGTTCGGCGAAAACAATCCGGCCAGCTCCTCTGCCTCTTCGAACTGCATCCCGAATTCCACCACGGGGATGTCCTGCAAAAAGATCCAGCTCTCGGGGATCGTACGCACATCCATTTTTTGTCCCGATACCCCAAAGGCCATGATGTGCCTGGGCTGCGTCAGGATGATCGAGTTGATGTGCGGGTTCTGGCGGTAGATCTGTTCATGGACCTTCAGCGCACGGCTGGGCAGCTTGCCCGGCTCCCTTTTTCCATCCCTGATCTGGACAATGTCCTGCAGGTCCATTTCCCACCTGGGCACATCGCGGGGTGTGATCAGAAAGTCATTGTCCCTCCACCTAACCGAAACCGTTCCATAGGAAGAGATCATCAATCCCTGCACACAGGACCGCCTTACCAGCTGACTGATATTGCGGCGGATGGACAGCTCCCTTCCGGTATGTTCCACTTTCTCCATCTCCGGCAGGTCCACCGGGATCTGGGAATGAAACGCATCGATCTGCTCATCCTTCAGGTATGCAGGAGTGCCGATGGTACTTGCATTGATGATGGTACGGGCCGTAAATTCCAGGGTTTCAAACCGGATGAAGGCGTCCTTGAGATCACTGCCCGCCACCACCGTCCCGTGGTTTTCCATGATCACGGCATTGAATCCCTGGCCGAACTGCCGGGCGATCTTGTCCCCCAGCGTTTCACTTCCCGGGGTGGCATAAGCGGCGTAGCCGATTGGTCCGCATACATGTTTCGCCTGGGGAATGATGTTCATGTTGGGGAGTTTCCTGACAATGCTGAAAGAGACCAGTGCAGGCGGATGGGCATGGATCACCGCGTGGATATCGGGCCTAGCCTCATAGATGGCTTTGTGAAAGGGAAATTCGGAAGAGGGCCTGTGATGCCCCACGATGCTTCCGTCCGGTTTCACACAGACGATGTCCTTCCTTTGAAGGGACCCTTTGTCAATGGCAGTGGGCGTGACCCAGATATTGTTTTCCCCGTCCCGGATGGAAATATTGCCCCCGGACGTGGTGGTCAGCTGGGCATTGTAAATACGCCGGATTATCTCGGTGATCTGGTCGCGCGGGTGTTGCAGGACTGTGTCGATCTTTTCCATAACTGGTTCTGTTACCTGTGATCAACTTCTCGGTCAGGGTTCGCACTGTTTCAGTCCCAGGTCAATGGCAGCGCTGAAAGCCGGATCAACGGCATTCCAGATCACCAGCGCGGCTCCCAGGGAGGTGGCATTGGCTATCTCCGATGTATACACTTTCTTATGGGGGAAATGGCCGGCCATCAGCTTTACAAAGATCGGATTTTTACTGAAACCACCTGTAATGTAGAGGTTTTTCGTCCGGTCCTTTTCTTTTCCTTCCAGGACCAGCCCGATGGCGTGTGCGGTCAGGTCCGCCAGGTCGGCCACCAGCTGGTGATAGGCCTCTGTGAAATCATCGAACATGGAAAGATCCACCGTCCGGTCCGTGTAATCCGACGGCACCCCCTCGCTGAAAAAGACCCGCCGGGTTTTGGTCCGTTCCCTCACCCGGCGGAGCAGTCCGTCCTCGGGTTCAATTTGCTTATAGGCAACCGGATCCACCTGGAAGGCTTCGGAAAGATATTTTACATTTTCATCGTGGATGTGGCCCAGGAAAAGCCTGGAGGATTTCACGGGCTGCTGCTGGATACTCATATAGGAGAGGCAATCCTGTTCCAGCTGTCCGGCGGTGAGGGGAGCGTGGTTGAAGGGATTCATGGAGATGCACCAGGTCCCTGTGGAAACCAGGACAAACGCTTCATCGGAATGCATGAAATAGGGGACAAGGGATGCGGAGCTGTCATGGATCCCGATGCCCACCGGAATGCTGCTTCCGGTACTGGCGGAAGGGTGCACTGTGCTGACCGGAACCGGCTCCGGCAGGGTGTTTCCCAGGCGCCTGGTCCACGGGTGATAGGTCATCTGATCAAAATCCCACAGGGCTGTATGGCAGCCGATGGAGGTGTGTTCCGAGGTTGTCTTCCCGGTCAGCATAAAAGAAAGATACTGCGGAAAATGAAGGATCGTTTTCACATTGCTGAAGACTTCCGGTTTTTTTTCCTTCAGCCACAGGGCCTGGAATCCCGAATTCAGCATACCCAGGGCGGGGGAGGCCGTTTTTCTGCAGAACTCCTGCTTTCCGCCGTATTCCTTGTACACGGGCTCCACCACGCCTTCCGGCATGGGCTTCAGGTAATTGTAGACCGGTGTGAGGCGTTCCCCCCCTGCATCCAGATATACCAGCGTGGCCCCGTAGGTGGCAAAATTCACGCCGCGGACATTGTATTGCGCGTCGTTCATGTATGTGTTACAGGTTTCCAGCACCCATTGTTCCAGCCTGTCCATATCGTCACAGGCAAACCCGTCGTCATCCCGGGTCTCATCAAAAACCGTTTCTTGCTCCCGCAGGATCCCGAGTTCCCTGTCAAACAGGAGGATTTTTTTGTTTGTTTTTCCGATGTCGAAAATCAGGACTACCTCTCTGGCCATGGATTTCTTTTTAACATGAAACGAGAAAAGCAGCGGCGCTGATTTCCACCTGCGCCACTGCATTCCCATGTTTAACTAAAACTACGCCTATGAAAAAACCTAAATATTATGATCTTTTGCTGAGTACCTCCCGCTCGTACTGCTGGATTTCAGCAATATAATCCTGGGCAACCGGAACATCGTTCTTCATGCAGTAATAATCCCAGACAGCACCGAAAGGTTTGGCCTTCAGCAGCTCAAGCATTGCAAGGCGTTCAAAGAACTGCTTGTTCTCCTCGTATTTCAGCAGCATCTCCCTGGGCTCCAGCAATGCGAACAGCATGGCCTGCTGGGCGGCCCGGGTACCCACCACATAGGCACCGATGCGGTTGATGCTGGCGTCAAAGAAATCCAATCCCATGTG
>DSEO01000238.1 GCA_011056635.1 Bacteroides sp. | reverse complement strand
TTGTTCAGGTGTTCCATATGATCAGAATTTGATGGTCTGTTTCTTATACTTGTTCGAGAATATCCTTGAAAGCACGCTGGTCAGCAGGATGATGACCGTAAGCACCACCGCGGCCGCATACGCCCTGTTCTTCACCTCGGGGATGGGTGATGTGAGCTGGAAGAAAATGGAGAGGGGCAGGGTGGCGGTGGGCTGCCCCAGCGAGGTGGGGATGTGATCGGTGAACCCGGTGGTGAACAGGACCGAGGCGGCATCGCCGATGGCCCTGCCGAAGGAGAGCAGGATGGCGGTGATGATCCCGGGGAAGCACTGCCTGGACAGCACCCTGAAACCCAGCTCCGTCCTGGTGGCCCCCAGGGAGAAAGACGCCTCGGTCAGGCCCATGGGAGATGCTTTCAGTCCCTCGTCGATTGCCCGGATCATGATGGGCAGGACGAAGAAGCCCACCACGATGATCCCGGCCGCCAGGGAGGTCTTCCACCCCATCATGATCATGATGGTGAAGCCGATGGCCCCGTAGATGATGGAGGGAACTCCCCAGAGCAGGTCCAGGATGAACCGGATGGTGTTGACCAGCCGCTTGTAGCGCAGCAGCCAGGTGTTCATGAAGATGGCAACGGGGAGACCGATCGACAGGGCCAGCGCGGTGGCGCCCAGGCCCAGGTAGAGGGACCCGATGATGGCATTGAGGATCCCTCCTTCCTTCCCGAAATAGAACCCCCCCCTGGGGGTCTGGGTCAGCATCTCGATGCTCAGCGAGGGGATCCCGACCTTCAGTATGCTGTAGATGATCATGAGCAGGACTGCCACGATCAGCCCCGAGGAAAGGAGCATCAGCGACCTGAAGAAGATCTCTTCGGTTCGCTGCAGGGTTTTCCTGAAACCGGACTGTTTACCTGTACTTGTTTTCATAACGGATGATCACAAACCGTGAGGCAAGGTTGAACAGGAGTACGATCACGAACAGGATCAGCGCTGCCAGCATCAGTGCCGAGTCGTACAGGGGGATGGAGAGCATCTCCCCGTAATTGTTGGCAATGAGCGCGGTGAGCGGGTACCCGGGCCGGAAGATCCCGTCCGGGATCCGGGTCACGTTCCCCACCACCATCAGCACGGCGATGGTTTCCCCGAACGCCCTGGAAAGGCCCAGTCCCAGTGCGGAGACCACCCCCGGAAGGGCTTTGCGGAGGAGGACCGCACGGACGGTGATCCAGCGGCTGACCCCCAGCGAAAGGGATGCTTCCTGCAGCTCCACCGGGATGGTGTTGAAGATCTCGATGAGGATGTTCAGGATGAACGGGATGATCATCACCGACAGCACCAGTCCCCCCGCCAGGATCGAATAACCGGAAGTTTCCACGCCGAACAGGGGTGCCAGCCGGTCCGAGATGAAGGGAACGATGACGATCACTCCCCACACCCCGTAAACCACCGAAGGGATCCCCGCCAGGATGTCGATGGCCGGCTGCATGATCCTGGTGAACCTGCGGTGCGCAAAATAGGTCAGGTGCAAAGCGGACAGGATGCAGATGGGCCCTGCGATGACCAGGGCAATGAAGGTGACCCACAGGGAGCTGAGGATGAAGGGCAGGAAGCCGAACTCCCCGGACATCGGTCTCCACGATTCGGATCCCAGCAGTTTCCAGAGGGAATTGTCTTCCAGGAGCATGCCGGACTTCCACATCAGGCCGGCGAAGATGATCAGCGGTGTGAGCAGGATGAAGCATGTCCACAGGGACATCCACGACCTGTTCACCCGTTCCTTGAATAACCTGCTGATCCTGATCCTTGCCTTTGCCACGATAGTGGATTTGCCGGAAGTTGCCCTCCTGTCAGCCGCTCAGTTTGGCCAGCTCTTCTTCTATCCGCTCGCCGGAAAGCTCCACATACCCGGCATCCTTCAGGTACTGCTGTCCCTCTGTGAGGATCCATTCGATGAACTGGATCACGGCTTCCTTTTCAGGCTTCCCGTGCGCCACGAAATACAGCTCCCTGGCCGGGGGGGACGGGTACCTTTCGTCCCGGATGGCTTCCACCACGCTGTCCAGGGTTTCGTAGAAAGCTTCATCCGGTGAGATGTGGCCGCTGTTGTCCAGGTCGATGGGCAGGACCTCCATGTCCTTGTATTTCATCCTTGAGCCGATGTCGTATACGTATGCCACGTTGTTGTAGCCGAAACCGTACTTATCCGCCTTCACGGCATCGGCCACCCCGGGGTCGCCGAAAACGCCCAGCCCGAGCATATCCTCCTGGTTCACCCCCAGGTAGGCTCCCCACATGGCTGCCGCACCGCATGCATCGGAGCGGGTGAAGAGGGTGATCTCTTTCGCGGGCGGGGCTCCCAGGAGCTCATTCCAGGTGGTGATCTCCCCAGTGACGAACAGGCGGTACAGGTCCTGCCTGGTCACGCCTTTTTCCATCAGCCGGTCGATGAACGGATTGGAAGCGTTGATGGTGGGCAGCACCGCATCTTTGGTCAGTGCGATGTACCAGGCTCCTTTTTCAATTTCCTCCGGGGTGACCTCCCGGGAGAACATGCCCAAGTCCACCATTCCGGAAAGGGCATCCGCCATGCCTTTCCCGGCACCGCCGGCCGAAATGTCGATCTGCACATCCGGATGGGTTTTCTTAAACTCTTCCGCCCATTTGACGGTCATGGGATACAGGGCAAAGGCACCCGAGATGCTGATACCCGCCCTTTTCGAACTGCAGCCGGAGGCCAGCAGGAGCAGGGGGACCAGGAAGATAATCGCTGTGCGTTTCATTGTGCCGTTGGTTTTTACCGGACGGGTGACCGGTCCGGATTCGTGTATCTCAAAGCTAAGACCATGAATGGCACGGGGAAACAGTCTATAAGCGTAAATTGGGTGTTACGGAGATGCACGTACCGGTAGGTAAAAAGACGTAGTGCTGTATCTGTGTATCAGAGTTCGATGATCCCTGACTGGATGGCGTACATGACCAGGCCGGCTGTATTCTTCGCCCCGGTTTTCAGAAGGATGTTCTCCCTGTGTTTGTCCACCGTCCGCTTGCTCAAAAAGAGCG
>DSEO01000072.1 GCA_011056635.1 Bacteroides sp. | reverse complement strand
CTTCATTGCCTGCCCAGGACCGGATCACCGGAAAAAGTTTTGCCACCCGGTCGGAAGTGATCGCAAAACACGGAATCGCATGTACCAGTCAGCCGCTGGCCACACAGGTGGCACTGGATATTCTGAAGGCGGGAGGAAATGCGGTGGATGCGGCCATTGCTGCCAATGCAATGCTCGGACTGGTGGAACCAACGGGCAACGGGATCGGGGGTGACCTGTTCGCCATCGTATGGGATGCGCGATCAGGGAAATTGCACGGATTGAATGCCAGCGGGAGATCGCCACGTTCATTGACCCTGGATTATTTCAAAAAGAACGGATATGAGAAGATACCGGCCTACGGACCGTTGCCGGTTTCCGTACCGGGTTGTGTGGATGGCTGGTTCGAACTCCACGCTAAATTTGGCAATCTCCCCATGGAGAAGATCCTGGAACCCGCCATCCGGTACGCCCGGGAAGGATTCCCGGTGACAGAGCTGATCGCTTATTACTGGGATTCAGGAGCCAGGGCGCTCAGCCGCTTCCCCAATGTGGCGGATGTTTATATGCCTGGAGGCAAATCACCGGCGAAGGGGGATATTTTTCAAAATCCACAATTGGCTGGCACACTGGAGATGATTGCAGCGGGTGGAAGAGATGCATTTTATCAAGGAGAGATCGCCCGGACGATCGACCGGTATATGAAGGAACAGGGAGGATTCCTTTCCTATGAAGATCTGGCATCACATACCTCAGAATGGGTGGAGCCGGTAAGCACCAGTTACCGGGGGTACGACATCTGGGAGCTTCCACCCAACGGCCAGGGGATCGCTGCACTGCAGATCCTCAATATCCTGGAAGGATTTGATATCGGCGCCATGGGATTTGGAAGTGACGAATACATCCATTGTTTTGTGGAAGCCAAAAAGCTGGCATTCGAGGACCGGGCAAAGTATTACGCGGATCCGGATTTCAGTCAGGTACCTGTGGAAAAGCTTATTTCCAAGCAGTATGCCGATGGTCGCCGGGCACAGATCAATCCTTCCTTGGCCTCCCGGGCGCCCGGTGCCGGAGTGATTGAACAGGGCAATACGATCTACCTGACCGTGGCCGATGAAGCTGGGAATATGGTTTCGCTGATCCAGAGCAATTACAGGGGACTGGGCTCGGGAATGTGTCCGCCCGGCCTGGGATTCATCCTGCAGGACCGCGGAGAACTTTTCAGCCTGGAAGAGGGTCACCCGAATGTGTATGAACCAGGGAAAAGGCCTTTTCACACCATCATTCCTGCATTTATTACCCGGGACGGAAAACCGAGAGTTAGTTTCGGGGTAATGGGCGGATCCATGCAGCCCCAGGGCCACGCACAGATCGTGGTGAATCTGATCGATTTCGGGATGAACCTGCAGGAAGCGGGTGATGCTCCGCGCATCCGTCACGGCGGCTCTTCCCAGCCCACGGGGGAGGTCATGACAGATGGCGGGATCGTTTACCTGGAATCGGGCATCCCCTATGAAAGCATCCGGGGGTTGGTCCGCCGCGGCCACATTGTGCAATTCGACCTGGGCGGCTACGGAGGATATCAGGCCATCCTGTGGGATGAGGAAAAAGGGGTCTACTTCGGTGCTTCCGAGTCGAGGAAGGACGGACAGGCGGCCGGGTATTGAGTCGTTAGTCGTTGACTCCCGACTAGAAAGGCCAGAACCTGGGAATGAGCAAAAGCGACAGGATCAGGGCCAGTATGTTCAGGGGAAGGCCGATCTTCCAGTAATCACTGAATTTATAGTTACCGATGCTCTGCACGATCAAATTTGTCTGGTACCCGATGGGTGTGGAGAAGCTGGCTGAAGCGGCGATACAGATGGTAATGAAGAAAGGTTTGGGATCCACCCCCAGCTGTGTGGCGGCTGCATAGGCGATGGGGAATGTGATGGCGGCGGCGGCATTGTTGGTAATGATCTCGGTGAAAATATTGGTGATCAGGAAAATGGCAGCCAGGACCCCCAGGGGACCGAATCCTTTGGAAATATTGATCGTACTTCTGGCGAGGAAGTCAGCTGCCCCTGAATTCTGCAGGGCTCTGCTGATCCCGAAGGCACAGGCAATGGTAATCAGTACGTCCCAGTTAATGGGCTTGGTGTATTTTTTAGGAGAGAAGATTTTCATCATGGCCATCAGCATGACTGTGACGGCTGCGAAAAAGAACATGTCAAACTCGTTCTTTCCAGGTGAAGTGATCCTGTTCCCGACTGTCGCTCCGACCACCATCAGTGAGGTAAGTCCTATGCCGATCCACCTGCGGGTCCTGTCTTTGGGATTGTCCAGCTCACCGATCTCGGAGGCCATGTAAAACACCCTGGACTGGCCCCAGTACCTGGTGAAGTCATCGGTGGTCAACAGCATCAGATTATCGCCCGCTTTCATTTCCAGGTTATTCAGATTGGTGGTGATCCGTTCCCCGTTACGGTGGACCGCCATCACAACCGCATTGTAATGGCCGAAAAAGTCAAACTCACCGAGCGTTTGCTGGATCCCCGGGAAACGGGGTGCAATGACCACCTCCACGTGCTTCAGGGATTTTTTCAGAAAATCAGGATCCACATTTTCAAGGGCGATCAGCTTTACGTGGGAGGACTGTGTCAGGTATCCCACATCTTCCGGTCGCCCCGCCACAATAAGCTGGTCATTTTCTTCAAGTATGAAGGGTGTATTGGAGATACGGATATGTTTCTCATCCCGGATCACAGTCCGGACGGTAAATTCCTTCAGACCTGGCAATTTTCTTTTTTCGATCTCCTTCCCGATCAGGTTGCTGCCGGGTGGCATGTTGAGGTCGAAATAATATTCCCTGGTGTCGTTGGGAAAGCTGAAACGCGGGATTTTCTCCCCGGGAAGCAGCCGGTTGGAGAAAAGGTTGATGTACAGGAACCCGAAGAAACTGAAAAACAGTCCCACTTTGGCAAGTTCAAACATGGAGATACCGGCCATGCCCCGGTCCAGCATCATCCCGTGTACGAGCAGATTGGTGGAGGTTCCGATGAGGGTGCATGTCCCCCCGAAAATCGTCGCATAGGAGAG
>DSEO01000287.1 GCA_011056635.1 Bacteroides sp. | reverse complement strand
TTAATAACAACTACATCAGCAATGGAATTCAAGATTGACAAATTTGAAAACCATACTTTGATCAAAGTATTGGAGGAAAAGCTCGACACACACATCGCCCCGACGCTCAAGTCTGAGCTGGTACTGGTCTCAGGAAACGGTGAGAAAAACATCATTCTTGATCTCAGTAACTGTCGTTACTGCGATTCATCCGGACTGAGCGCCATTCTTGTGGCCAATCGGCTGTGCAAGAATGCCAGCGGGACGTTTGTGCTGACAGGGTTGAATGATGCGGTCGAAAGGCTGATCACCATTTCACAACTGGATACAGTGCTGAACATTTCAAATTCCGTGGATGACGCTGTTGCCATGATCAAAGAGGTTGAATAACGCTGCTCTTTGGTGTCGTTTGAATTAACCATACTGGGTAGCAGTTCTGCACTGCCTACCTCGAACCGGTTTCCCACCGCTCATTTGCTCAAGGTAGATGAGCGGTTTTTTTTGATTGACTGCGGTGAGGGGACGCAGATCAGGTTGCGACAACTGAAGATAAACCCGTCCCGTATTCACCATATTTTTATTTCCCACCTGCACGGGGACCATGTGTTCGGGTTATTCGGATTGCTCTCAAGCATGGGAATGATGGGCCGGGAGGTCCCGGTCAACCTCTACGGACCGGGACGTATCAAAGAAATGATGGAACAGCACCTCGGGTATTTTGGTCCCCTGCCGTTCGAAATCCGGTATCATTCACCCGGAAAAAAGAAAAACAATCTCATCTACGAGGACGAGAAGCTCACGGTAACCACTGTCCCGCTGAAACACAGGACCCGCACCTACGGGTATCTGTTCAGGGAAAAGCAGCGGCTGCTCAATTTACGGAAGGAGCAGGTACAGGAATTCCGGCCGGGAATTGCGGATATGGTCCGGATCAAGCGGGGCGAGGATTTTATCACTTCGGACGGCAGGGTGATTCCCAACCGCATGCTGACTTATCCCCCTTATCATCAGCGCTCGTACGCTTATATTTCGGATACATTGTATGATCCGGGCCTGGCGGAGCAGATCAGGGGAGTGGACCTCCTTTTCCATGAGGCCACCTTTGCAGGCAATGATGAACAACTCGCAAGGAAAACGATGCACTCCACATCCCGTCAGGCGGCTGCCCTGGCAAAGCAGGCGGGAGCGGGCAGACTGCTGATCGGACATTTTTCCAGCCGGTACAGGGACCTTTCCCGGCTGGTGGAAGAGGCCAGGGAGATCTTCCCGGAAACGGACGGGGTGAACGACGGGGATCGCTATTCCGTTCCCCTGGAGCGGGTCGCTCCGGATTAAAATGTTAATTTTGCATCGTTTCTCATCTCAAAGATATCCAGGTGCACGAAAAAATACTGATCCTTGATTTCGGGTCGCAATATACCCAGCTGATCGCCAGGAAAGTACGAGAGCTCAATGTGTATTGCGAAATATATCCGTTCAGCAAATATCCCCGGCCGGATGCATCGGTCAAAGGGGTGATCCTGTCAGGGAGCCCATTCTCCGTCAGGGATGCTCAGGCGCCCATTCCCGATCTCGGGGAAGTGAAGGGGAAACTGCCCCTGCTGGGGATCTGTTACGGGGCCCAGCTGCTTTCCCATCACTACGGGGGGGAAGTCATGCAGTCCGATTCCAGGGAATACGGACGGGCCAGGCTGAATTATATCGACCGGTCCCATCTTTTGATGAAACATCTTGCTGCAAACACCCAGGTATGGATGTCCCACGGTGATACCATCAACGCCCTGCCGGCAAACCATCAGGTGATCGCAAGCACGGAAGAGGTGGAAGTGGGTGCTTATGCCGCCACGGGTGAGCCCACCTACGGCCTGCAATTCCACCCGGAGGTGTACCATACCACGGAGGGGAAGACCATCCTGAAGAATTTCCTGCAGGATATCTGCGGCTGTTCCATGGACTGGACTCCCGAGGTTTTCGTGGAAAGCACCATTGCCGAACTGAAAGGGAAGCTGGGAAATGACAGGGTGGTGATGGGGCTCTCGGGGGGAGTGGATTCCACCGTGGCCGCGATCCTGCTGCATCGGGCCATCGGGGCGAATCTGACCTGTATCGTGGTGGATAACGGGTTGCTCAGGAAGAATGAGTTCGACAAAATTCTTGATTCCTATAAGGATATGGGTTTGAATGTGACCGGTGTTGATGCGAGCGAAAAATTCATCCGGGGACTGAAGGGTATCACCGATCCGGAAGCCAAAAGAAAAAGCATTGGAAAAAGTTTCATCGAGGTATTTGATCGCGAGGCCGGTAAGCTGGACCAGGTGTCCTGGCTCGGCCAGGGGACCATCTATCCCGATGTGATCGAATCGGTATCGGTGAACGGTCCCTCGGTCACCATCAAATCCCACCACAATGTGGGCGGGCTGCCGGATAAAATGCACCTGAAAGTGGTGGAGCCGCTCCGGTTGCTCTTCAAGGATGAGGTGAGGAAGGTCGGACAGACCCTGGGGATCCCGTCCTCCATCCTGAACCGGCATCCTTTTCCGGGGCCGGGACTCGGTGTGCGGATCCTGGGGGAGATCACCAGGGAGAAGATCAGCCTGGTCCAGGAAGCCGATGATATATTCATTGAAACGCTGCACAGGTCCGGATTGTATGACCGGATCTGGCAGGCCGGCACCATCCTGCTCCCTGTGCAGTCAGTGGGAGTGATGGGCGATGAGCGCACCTATGAATATGTGGTGGCGCTCAGGGCTGTAACCTCAACCGACGGGATGACAGCCGACTGGGCTGATATTCCACACGAGGTGCTCGGCCGCATTTCCAGCGATATCATTAACAAGGTGCGCGGGATCAACAGGGTGGTGTATGATATCAGTTCGAAACCACCGGCCACCATCGAATGGGAATGAGCGCGGGTGAAAGTGCATGCATGCAACTTTTTATAAACAGGACGGTTATATATACAATCAGAACAAAAGTCTAAAAAAGAGCGAGGGGACAATGAAGCGTATACACATTTCAATCATCCTGGCGATGGTGGTCATACTGACCGGTACGGTCCGTGGACAATGGACCTCCCAGGCACTGAAGCTTGCCCAG
>DSEO01000173.1 GCA_011056635.1 Bacteroides sp. | reverse complement strand
GGATGTATCCGGGCTGGTATCAACATGTTCCTGGACCACTACAGGCCTGCCCTGATGGAAGCGCTGGAGAAGGGACTGGTCCGGGAGGATGAGATTGACAGCGTGCTCCGGGGAACAATCCGGATGATGCTGAAACTGGGACTGCTGGATGAGGGATCCGGCAATCCGTACGCTGCCATCGGGATCGAAGATACAGTCAGACCGTGGACAAGGCCCGAAGCCAGGGAACTGGCCAGAAGGGCCACCGTGGAGTCTGTGGTGCTGATGAAAAATGACGGCTTGTTGCCGCTCCGGTCTGATTCCCTGAAATCAATCGCCGTGATCGGTCCCCGTGCCGACCAGGTGATCCCGGACTGGTACGCCGGTACCCCGCCCTATGCGGTCACCGTGCTGGATGGGATCCGGAACGCTGTTGGAGAAGAGGTGGAAATTCTCTATGCAGCCAGCAACAAGGCAGATTCTGCTGTGATCGCCGCCGGACTGTCCGATGCAGCCGTGGTCTGCGTGGGGAACCATCCCCTGAGCTATGGCCTGGGCTGGGGCCGGAACCATGTGGCCAGTGACGGCCGGGAGGACGTGGACCGGCAGGCCATTTCACTTGAGCAGGAAGACCTGGTGAAGCTGGTCAGGGCTGCCAATCCCAATACCGTACTTGTGCTGGTTTCCAGCTTTCCCTATGCCATCCCCTGGTCAAAGGAGCATATTCCGGCCATCCTCCATGTTTCCCAGTCCAGCCAGGAACTGGGAAACGGGGTGGCGGACATTCTCTTCGGCAAAGAAAGCCCTGCCGGCCGCCTGGTACAGACCTGGACCGAGTCCATCGATCAATTGCCACCCATACTGGATTATAACATCCGCAACGGGAGGACCTACATGTATGATCCCCATGAACCGCTGTTCCCTTTCGGGCACGGGCTCGCATACACGAATTTCGCATACAGGGACCTGCAACCGGCCAAACAGACCATCAGCCGGGGTGAGGTCGTGGACATATCCCTGACAGTGGAAAACACCGGGAGCATGGACAGTGACGAGGTTGTGCAGCTGTATGTGCGTTATCCCGATTCGAAAATCCACCGGCCCCGGAAAGTCCTGAAGGGATTTCGGAGGATCCATATACCCGCCGGAGAAAGCAGAAAGGTCACCATCCCGCTGGATGCAGAAGAACTGTGTCACTGGGATCCGGAAAAACATGCATTTATGCTCGAAAAAGGACCTGTCAACCTGGAAATCGGCGCATCTTCCAAAGACATCAGGCTGAGGGGGAGTCTTCGGGCGGAATGATTTATATTTGTATACAAGACCTGTCAACCGGATTATTCAACCTAAAAAGCAGATACGATGAACTATCAAAAAAACAGCTGGTGGATCGAAGGCCTGAAAGGGCTGCTCGTACTGATCCTCGGGATCATCTGCCTTGTCAATCCTGCCGGGGCACTCGCTGCCATTGCCATCTATCTCGGAATTCTGGCCATCGCGGCCGGCCTGGGGATTGTGATTGTCTCAGTGGCCGGGAAAGGCAGTTACTGGCAATTCTGGATTGTGGAGGGCTTTTTTAACCTGATCATCGGGATATTGCTGGTCTCATTCCCAAAGGCAGCCATCCACATACTCATTGTTTTTATCAGTCTCTGGATCATCGCGATGGGGATCCTGCAGCTATTTACCTACAGCAACCTGAGAAAATCTGGCCATACATCCAATCTGGTCCTTTTTACGGCCATCCTCTCCCTGCTGATCGGGATCCTTTTCCTTTTCAATCCTTTCGAAGGCGCAAAGGTCGTGGCGATCATACTGGGGATCTTCGCTCTCATATACGGAGTTTCCAGTCTTATAACGGCCTTTCAATTACTTGGAAAAAGAAATCCCAGATCATTGTAAAGAACTGATTTTAATGATCATGTCAGGCCAAATCTTTTTGTAATTTGCATAAAAATTAAACCCATGAAAACGACAATGAAACTTTTTGTCTGGGTCCTGGCAGCAGCCTTTGTGCTTGCCGGCTGCTCCTCCATGAACAGGACCCAGAAAGGCGCTGTGGTAGGAACCGCTTCCGGAGCCGCCATGGGCGCAATTATCGGTGAAGCGACCGGTAATCCTGCACTGGGTACTATTATCGGAGCTACCGTGGGAGGTGCCACCGGAGCCATCATCGGTCACCAGATGGACAAGCAGGCCGAAGAAATTGCAGAATCCGTCCCCGATGCACGGGTGGAGCGGGTTGGAGAAGGGATCGTTGTGGAATTCGACAGCAACATTCTGTTCGGATTTGACAGTTCGGACCTGACCGGTGCGTCAAGGGAGAACCTGGATAAACTGGTGGTGGTCCTGGAGAAATACCCGGATACCAATATTGAGATCCAGGGGCACACCGACAGCACGGGACCTGAAGATTACAACCAGGCATTGTCGGAGCGCCGTGCCCGGTCGGTCGCCGGCTACCTGGCTGTCCAGGGTGTGATGAACGAGCGGCTCAGTACAGTCGGTTTCGGTGAAACCACCCCCCGGTACGACAACGAAACCGAAGAAGGCCGTGCCCAGAACCGCAGGGTTGATTTCCTGATCACGGCCAATGAAAAGATGATCTCCGAAGCAGCCGAAGAAGCCAATAAGTAAGGGAACCATTCGGCAAGAGGATCATTGATTATTTAGACTTAAAACCATAAGAGATGAAAACAAGATCACTGATACTATCCATGGTTGTTCTGCTGATTTCCGGCCTGACAATTTTCGCACAGGACGGACAAAAAATCGCATTCGGAGTCCAGGGTGGACTGAACCTTCAGAACATGTCCGCAAAAGACACCGATGGCAATGAGGTGGAAAATTCACTGCTCCCTGGGTTTCATGCCGGGGTGAATGTGATAATCCCCATCGCGCCGGATTTCTATTTCCAGCCCGTGCTTCAGTTTTCACAGAAGGGAACGAAGACCGAGGAAAGCCCCGAACCGGTTACATTCAGGGTCAATTACCTGGAGCTGCCCCTGAACCTCCTGTACCGGGGGAGACTCGGACAGGGATACGTATTGCTGGGTTTTGGCCCTTATGTGGGGTATGGCATTACCGGCAAAGCCACCACCGG
>DSEO01000231.1 GCA_011056635.1 Bacteroides sp. | reverse complement strand
GTGTTGTAATGGAGCCCGACGGTGTTGGTGAAGAATTTTTCCACCACGGTGGCCAGTTTCACAATGCCGGGAATGATGCCGTACATGATCCCCAGGAGGATGACCACCGAAACGGAGAGGGCATAGATGATTCCTTTTCTGGTGACCGTGTATTTTTTAAAATAGTAGACCAGGACGATGGCGGGAATGGCCAGCAGATTCAGCAGGTGTACACCGATGGATAAACCGATCAGGTAAGCGATCAGGATGAGCCACCTGTTTGCTCCCGGCTGATCCGCAACATTCTCCCATTTGAGAATGGCCCAGAATACCACCGCCGTGAAAAGGGACGAAGTGGCATAGACCTCTCCTTCCACCGCAGAGAACCAGAATGTATCCGAGAAAGTATACGCCATGGCTCCGACGAATGCTCCTCCCAGCAAAACGATCTGATGGGCTGCAGATAATGTTCCTGATTGATCCGCCAGGATTTTCCTGAGCAGATGCGAGATGGTCCAGAACAGGAACATAATGGTAAACGCGCTGGCCAGGGCGGAGACCGCGTTGATCATCATGGCCACATTTTCTTTGTCCCCCGCAAAAAGGCTGAAAACACGCGCAATGATCAGCCAGAAGGGCGCCCCGGGAGGGTGACCCACCTGCAGTTTATAGGCACTGGCGATGAATTCTCCGCAATCCCAGAGGCTGACGGTCGGTTCCAGGGTAAGCAAATATACGACCAGGGCGATGGCGAAGCTTAACCAGCCCATCAGGAGATTCAGTTTCTTTGGTGTCATAGAATTTTTTTCTGATCGCTGCACCTGTCGAAGCGTATTGACTGGCACGAATTTAATGCTTTTTTCATACTCGGCATAAAAAACAATCCACTGAAAAAAGTTGACACATATGGAAATGGAGACTATATTTGTCGTTCACATATTCCAAAGTCATGTCTGTAAAAGGAATGAACGATCTGGATATTACTTTCTACACTGATTACCCTGAATTCGAATACGAATACGCCAGCATCAAGGAACCCAAGACCTTACCGCCCGAACAGCAAACACTGATTGTAGGATTGGATAAAAGGAAAATGGATGGGGCCCTGATGACCTACATCACCGGCTTTGTGGGAAGGCGGATCGATCTGATCAAGATCGAGGAAGAGTTGCAGGGAGTCTGCCATACCTGCGGATCATCTATCATGTATGATATTGTACTGAAAGGGGATGTGCGCAAACGGGCTTTTGTATATCTTCGTTCCAGAGGCTACAGGGTGAAATTTGCTGAAAACTAACCACTTCACATATTATCAGCCAAACAAAGGCAGGATGGGTATCATCCTGCTTTTGTTCATTTCTGCAGGACTGTATGCCCAGTTTTATGAATACGGACAGGATGCAGGGACCCTGAAATGGCATGCATTTTCCACTCCCCATTACAGGGTGATCTATCCCGGGGGAGTGGACAGTGTGGCGCAGGCATTTGCTCACCGGCTGGAATATTATTATCCCCACCTGGGAAAACCGCTGGATCACCGGCACCGGTTCATGCCGGTGGTCATACACCATGAGTCCAGTTTTTCCAACGGGGTGTTCGTATGGGCGCCCAAAAGACTGGAGATATTTACAAATCCCGATCCGAACGGGTATCCGCAGGACTGGCTGACCCAGCTGGCACTTCATGAAGGCCGCCATGCCGTACAGATCGATAAGCTGAACAGGGGAGTTACCAGGGCCCTTTCCTTTGTGGGGGGAGAGCAGGTGGTGGGGGCTGCAGCGATATTCCTTCCTTACTGGTACCTGGAGGGCGATGCGGTGGATGCGGAGACCAGGCTGTCGAAAACAGGAAGGGGCAGGCAGCCTTCTTTTGAACAGGAATGGAAAGCCCGGCTGCTCGGTACGGGTAAAATGTACAGTTTTTCCAAGGCCACCATGGGTTCCTATAAGGATTTCGTGCCGGACCATTACAGGCTGGGATACCTGATGGTCCGCCACGGCAGGAGGCAGTACGGAGACAGGTTCTGGGTGGACTTCCAGGATTATGCGGCAAATAAACCCTATCTGCTGAGTCCCACCTATTTCAGCATGCGGCAATTCGGCCTTCATTCAAAAGCACAGTTCTACAGGGACGCCATGGATGAATACAGGGAGCACTGGACCCAAACGGCTGCGGAAAGGGAAATTACCGATGCACATATATGGAATGAAAGCAGCCGTCATTATACCGGTTATACTTTTCCCCATTTTATATCCGCCTCCCTGCTGATTGCCTACAAGCGGGGAATGGACCAGATACCCGAATTCATATTCCTGGGGAGCAAGGGGGAAGAAAAGCGCATTTTCCGTCCGGGATATCTCAGTTCGGGAAGGATCTCCTGTTCGGGAACCCTTATAGTCTGGGATGAATTCGTGCCGGATTTGAGGTGGAGCAACAGGAATTATTCCGTGATCAGAAGCCTTGAAATCGCCACAGGAATGGTAAGGAACCTGGGAAGCAAAACCAGGTATTATTCTCCGGCGGTTTCAAAGGACGGTTCCCGCATCGCAGCCATAGAACAATCAGAAGAGCAGCGCTTCAGCCTCGTGATACTTTCGCACGAAGGTGAAGAGATTGCCACGGTATCCTCCCCGGACAATCAATTCATTCAGCACCCTGCCTGGATGAATCGTGATTCGGCCGTGGTGGTGACCCTCTCCGGTGAGAATGGGAAATCCCTTTACAGTTACAGTCTACGGGACAGGCGCTGGGACTGCCTGTTCGATGCAGGGTATGACGATATTTCCTTTCCTGTGGTCCATGGTCACAGGATCTTTTTCGGGGGGACATTCTCCGGGATAGACAATATCTATTGCCTCGACCTGGACCGAATGAACACATTCCAGGTGACATCCGCCAGGTTTGGAGCGGCTTTTCCCCAGCTCTCGGAAGACGGAACGCTCCTGGTTTATTCCGATTATACGTCAGACGGATACCGGATCGCTTCCCTTCCTGTGGCTGATGGATTGTGGAAACCACTGGAAAAGGCAAAGGATCATACAGAACAGCTGGATTATGAACAGACTCTTGAAGAACAGGTAATTACGAATGGCGAATGGCAACCGGACAGC
>DSEO01000350.1 GCA_011056635.1 Bacteroides sp. | reverse complement strand
GCTGGAGATCGGACTGGCCAGGGGAAAGAAGGAGTATGATAAACGGGAAACCATTAAGCGGAAAGATACCCAGCGACAGATGGACCGTCTGAAGAAGATCAAATGAGTCTCGGCGGCTGAAGAGTAAACAATCATCCTCACTGTGAGAAGAAGAATTCGTTCACTTCACGGAGCTCCTCCAGCGTCAGATCCAGCTCATAGTCAAAATATGCATCCACAGTTTTGAGCAGTTCATCGAAGGAAATATAGCCGTCGCCATCCGCATCCAATGATTTGAACCTGTCGGGGATTTCAGCGGCAGGCGTCACCAGGTAACTGTCCCGTATGATATCCATATAGGCATTCGCTTCTTCCCTGTTCATGGCTTCATTGCGATATTGCATGCTGGCCAGGTACTGTTCCTCCGTGATTGTCTCGCCCGATTCATTCACCCACACTCCCGGGGCACTACCGGGTTCCCTGTCCAGGTAGTCCGGCACCCCGTCCCCGTCTGAATCGAACGGACATCCAAGGCTGTCCACCTCAACCCCGAAAGCTGTTCCCGGACACATATCGGCCACATCCAGCACAAAATCCCCGTCTTCGTCATCAAACATGACCGGGTCAAATTCCACATCCGCATACAACAGCTCCACCGTCCTTGTCCTGGGATCTGAAAACAGATCGAAATGCAACGAGAGGTGAGAAAAGATATAGCTGTCGTTCCCCTGCTTCCCCCGGATACTGGTGCCCTTGTAAGCCACATTGTCCAGCACATCGGTCAGGGTATAATGATATTCCACGCCCAGCGTGAAGAAGGCGCGGTCGTGGATCCTGAAATGCACTCCAACCCCCGCCGGGAAAGCAAGCGAACGCTGACTGTAATCGCCCAGTCCGAATTCCTGCTGTTCCCGCTTGCGAAGGTCCGTTTCATAGAGATAATCTCGGTGCAGGATGACGGCGGGGCCAGGCATCGATTCTTCCACATTCCTGATGGTACCGTCCGACCAGTAATAGTAAGTTGCTCCGTTACCATCCATCAGATCCCCCTTGGCACTGAAATTGATATTTTCCACGCCCAGCGACAGGTAGGGTCTCACCAGGAATGAGGATGGCAGCATATGCCCGAAACGGTATTCCGCATTGACCCCGACCGCATACAAATCCGTCTGGAAATTCAGGTTCCGGCCGATCTCTCCATGGGCATATTCACTTCCGTTCAGGCGCCCGAGGGTGAAGTTGAAATTGGCGATGAAATGATGTCGCCGGTCAATAAAAGTGGCCACATTCACCCTTCCGGCAGGGTTCCCCACCGCCGCACTCGTGTAACTGTTCTTCACATCACCCTGAAAATTCAGCATGCCGTAGGAAAAGGAAATCACCGGTTTGTAAACCGGATTCTCCACGGTATCGATGCGCTGCAGAAGTGAATCATAATCCATCTCCTGAGCGTCAAGCCAGACCGGGGCCATCGCGAGGATGCACAGAAAGAGCCTGTATGGAATGGATCGCAGCAAATACTTCAGTATGTGTTGTTACTATGGGGTCTCTACCGGTACCTCTATCCGTTCTCCGTTCCTGTATGCCACCACGAAAGGACCGTCCGCTGATGCCAATCTCAGGGTCCAATCCCTGTATGCGCTGGCCTGGTCATAGTCCTCAAAATAGCCTGCGGTATATTTATAAAACCCTTCATGCCGCTCTTCATAGACTTCCCTGTCAATTCCTTCACTTCTGAACAGGGCATCTGCATCGATGGGGGTTTCTGTGGCAATGAGCTGCACACGGTAATAGATCCCTGCTCCGGCCGCCGGTGTGGATTTCCCGGTGGCAGATTGTGAAGAAACGGTTGTCCCTGAGGATGTCTGGACTGGCAGTTCATCCGCGGGTGGAATCTCCGCTGCAACAGGGGTTCCGGGTTTCCCTGTTCCTGCCGGGACCTTCCCGGTTTGCAGCAGGGTTCTCTTCTCCGACATGGAAAGACCATTCAGATCAATATCCAGCTGCTTTACCTCCACGACCCGGTTCTCATCCCCTGTCGTATACGTGAAAAGACCTTCCACTTTCATGTCCGACTGGGGCTCATCTCTTTTGGGCACCAGTTTGTAACTCACCTCGAATACAGGTTCCTCCGGCAGCTTCATCCAGATGAATTTCACGGTGGAAGCGGCAAAGGAGACAATGGCGTCATGATTATCGACCTGTTCGAAAAGGTAACCGGAAGGAATGGTTTCTTCTATTTTGGCATATTTGCTTTCCTGCGGATTCTCCACCAGCAGTTTGACCAGGTAGCCGCCTGAACCCAGAAGCACCGGTTCCTGCCTGATCACACCAGCAAACGATTCTTTCACGGGGGCTACGGGCTGTCCCTGAATTCCCCGCTGAAAATCCATGATATCAACTGCCCTGGAGGGATCCACCGATGGGTTGGGGATGATCGTGATTTCCTTTGATGGCTCAATGTTCAGGAATTTCCGTTCGTCACCCACCACGTATGCAAAAACACCCCCGAGGGCAAATGTCCCCTTCAGACGCTCATCCACCATGATGTTGTAACTGACCTTCACCTCGTTCTGCTCGGGCAGCTTCAGCCATATGATCCTGATGCGCTGGTTGTCAAAACTGAAGTCCGCATTGGGGGAACTGATATTGGTGGCGGTCAGCCCCAGCGGAAGATCCTGTGAAAAACGGGAATAATCCGAGAGCGACCCTTTCTGAATATTGACGATGACGGTGAATTCAAATCCGGCATTGACCTTCTCCGGATGATTCATCGATACTTGCACTTCCTGCGCACCAAGAGATAAAGAGAAGCAGAGAAGAGAGGCGGAGATAACGTATGTGATCTTCTTCATCATAGGGCCGAATGAATTTTGCACACAATGTACAAAATTATTTTAGCACAAATTTCCGGATTTACTAACACCTCCAGCGGGTAACCTTCGCAGGTACATGGAGTTCTGTAATCGACAATCCCGGATCTGCCATATCAGAAATTGGGGCTCAGCAGATACTTCGAATAGAACTTATTGATCACATCAACCGCATCATCGGCCGTGTCCACAAGGGTGAACAGGTTCATATCCTCCGGGCTGATGTTCTTCTTATCT
>DSEO01000234.1 GCA_011056635.1 Bacteroides sp. | reverse complement strand
TGGTGGAGGCGGCAGGGGGACTGGCACTGAAACCCATTCTGGGGATGTTCGGGTTTGCACTGGCCTTCGCCATTCCCTTCACCCTGTTTGCCATCTTCCCCTCCTGGTTGAAGGGACTTCCCAAATCGGGCGGCTGGCTCAACGCGGTCAAGGTGGTGCTAGGCTTCATCGTGCTTGCATTCAGCATGAAGTTCCTGCAGGCACTGGATCCTGCCGGCAGGATCCTGACCCGCGAACTTTACCTGTCCGTCTGGATCGTGCTATTCTTCCTGATGGGCCTTTATTTCCTTGGAAAAATCAAATTCGCCCACGACTCCGATGTCAAGTACATCACTGTCCCCAGGTTGCTGCTGAGCCTGGCCACTTTCACCTTTGTGATCTATCTGTTCATGGGACTCTTCGGATATGAACTGAAGAATGTGGCCCCGCTGCTTCCACCGAAATCGGAGGGGATGCTCGACCTTACCCGCCCGGCGGTTTATTCAGGCGGTCCTGTCAGCACCGGACCGGAGATTGAGGCATGCGTGCCCGAAAAATATACAGACCTGTTCCACATGCCCTATAGCCTCACCGCCTTTTATGACCTGGAGGAGGGACTGGCATGCGCGGCGGCTACCGGCAAGCCGGTGCTGATCGATTTCAAAGGCCATTTCTGCAGCAACTGCAAGAAAATGGAAGCTTCCGTCTGGTCCGATCCGGAAGTACTTGCCATGCTCCGGGATGAGTTCGTGATCGTGGCGCTCTACACGGACGACCGCACCCGGCTGCCCGAACCGGAATGGTACACCTCGCCGGTGGACGGCAGGGTGAAAAAAACCATCGGCCAGCAGAACGTGGATTTCGAGATCCGGAACTTTCAGACCAACACCATTCCCCTCTACGTGATCATGGATCCCGCAGGAAACGTGGTCTCCACCCCGAAGGGGACCGACCTGGATGTGCAGAGCTACCTGGGCTGGCTGAAAGCGGGCAGGGAAGCCGCGCTGCTTTGATATTCCGGTAGAAAGCCCCTTAATTTACCTAAGTTGATAATCCTGGATTAATAAGGATTCTGGCAGATTCAGGTGAATCGCCAATTTTCTAATCATTCCGATTGTTAATTTGCGCTTTCGACTGAGCACCTCGGAAACCCTGTTCTTTCCTCCCATGACCGGAATGAGATCAACCTGTTTTAAATGCATCTCCTCCATTCTTATTTTAATGGCTTCTATAGGGTCGGGCGCCTCAATGGGATAGAATCGTTTTTCATAATCATCAATGAGTATTCCCAGAATATCGGCTTCTTCCTGGAATTTCATGCATTTTCAGGCCCGAACCTTTCCATTTCATCTGCGTATAAAATGAGCGGTAACTCCCGTCCACCGCACATCAAGGTGTATGAAAAAGGAAGAAATCGAAAGACTGAGATTCAGAAAACAGTACCTGCTGTCACCCCGGCCTGTCAGGTGCCCGTTTCTTTATTCGGAGTACCAGGTAACGGATCGATACAGGCTGTATGCCCATCCTGATCTGAAGGTGAATGAACTGCAGAAAAATGGAACCAGGCTGTTCCTATTGGGCGATCTGTTCGATTACCGCAGTCCCGAAAAATTGAATGCAGAAATCCTGCAGGACCTCTCAACACTTGGTTTCCGTGAGATCCTCCAGGAGATCGGTGAGTACTGCGGCCGGTTTGTACTCATCCATGCGCAGGGAGACGCGCTGAAGCTGGTCCACGATGCAACCGCTGCCAGGAAGATTTATTATTGCAGGCAGGAGGAGGGGGACTGGTTCTCATCACGGCCGCAATTGCTCGCCAATGTGCTGAATATTGAAAAGACTGATGATCCCGAACTCCTGGATTATTACCGGTCAGATGTGTTCGTGGAAAAAGACTGCGCCGGCATAGGTGATTTCACCATTTATAAGGGGATCAGGCAAGTAATGCCGAACCATTATTATGATGTGCAGGGATCGGCCGTGCACCGGTACTGGCCGGAGGGGAAAAACGGGGCGAATAAACCGGAGGAAGCAGCCTGCAGATGTGCCGCCATGGTGAAGGGATTCATGGAAAGCATTACCCGCAGGTATGAAGTCATGCTTCCGGTCACGGGAGGGAAAGACTCAAGAACGCTCCTTGCCGCCACCAGGCACATGACGGACCGTGTATTTTGCTATGTCAATAAGATGAAGCACCTGGATGCTCCCAGCTTCGACATTGCCACTCCGGAAAAGTTATGCAGGGAGCATCACATTGATTTTCATGTATTGGATCCGTATATCCCCATCGATGAGGATTTTGAAAGGATATATTTCGAGAACAATGAATTCGCTTCCAGGAAGTATCTGCCGCTCATTTATAATTATTACGTCAATTTCAGGGACAGGGTGAACCTGCCGGGGAATACCGCAACGGCAGGTTGTGAGTGGTTCAGGGCAACGAAGATGCACATTACCGGAAAGCGACTGGCAAAAAGAAACCGGGTGGACCGCTGGCAATTTGCCGTGGAGTATTACGATCAGTGGATCCGGGAAATCAGGGAGCACGCTCCGGATACAAATATGAAACTGTACGACCTGTTCTACTGGGAGGAAAGGATGGGCAACTGGGGAGGCCAGACCACCATGGATAAGGACATCGCCCAGGAGGACATCAATCCGTTTAATTCCAGGAACCTGGTCATGCTCTATTTGTCCGTCCCCCCGAAATACCTGGAGATCCCGTTCTTCAAATTTTACCTGGAGGTGATCCGGCACCTGTGGCCGGAGTTATTGCATCTGCCTGTAAAAAGCAGATGTATCAAGAATACCATATTTCAGGTGATGAAGACCGTTGGCGTACTGAATTTCTATTTCAAGATCAGGTATTCTTATTTCTGATCCCAGACTTCCCTTCCATCCCCGATCCTGCCTGACTCCCCTTCCCCGCAGTTTGCTGCGGGGTTCTTACCTATCACACTTCCTAAAAACTTCCAAACTTGAACGTAATCCCGTAATTCCATCCCCGCAGGGCATCCACCGGGGTCTGATCCATGTGGATGTCGGTGGTATACCGGTAGGTGCCGAAGAGCGCAATCCGGAAGAACCGCACCAGGTTCAGCTCCAGTTCTGCC
>DSEO01000235.1 GCA_011056635.1 Bacteroides sp. | reverse complement strand
TTTCAGTTTCTCATCCAGGGAATCCCACGGATGGGGCGTCAGCTGCTTCAGACCAAGTGCAATACGCTTTTTGTCATCGTCAAAATCGAGGATCACCACATTCAGTTTCTGATCCAGTTCCACAATCTCTTCGGGATGGTTGACCCGGCCCCAGGAAAGATCTGTGATATGGATGAGTCCGTCCACACCGCCAAGGTCGATGAACACCCCGTAGGAGGTGATGTTCTTCACGGTGCCCTCCAGCACCTGTCCCTTTTCGAGTTTGGCAATGATCTCCTTCTTCTGCTGTTCCAGTTCCTCCTCGATCAGGGCTTTGTGGGAGACCACAACGTTCTTGAATTCGTGGTTGATCTTCACCACCTTGAATTCCATGTTCTTGCCCACAAATGCATCGTAGTCCCGGATGGGTTTCACATCGATCTGCGAACCGGGCAGGAAGGCTTCGATCCCGAAAACGTCCACGATCATGCCTCCCTTGGTCCGGCACTTGATATAGCCTTTGATCACCTCATCCTGATCCAGCGCCTGGTTGACGCGGTCCCACGACCGCATGGCCCTGGCTTTTTTGTGAGAGAGCACAAGCTGGCCCCGTTTGTCCTCCTGGCTCTCCACATACACTTCCACCTTATCTCCCGGCTTGAGGTCCGGATCGTACCGGAACTCACTGAGCGAGATCACACCCTCGGACTTATAGCCGATGTTGATCACGACCTCCCGCTTGTTCATGGAGATCACGGTCCCATCGATCACCTCATTCTCGGCGATGGTCGAGAGGGTTTCGGAGTATAATTTTTCGTAATTGGAGTGGTCTGCGGCAGTCTCCACCTCTTTGGCCGCATATTCTTCCCAGTTAAAATCATCCACGCCTGTTTCAGAGGATGGATCGGTTGATTTCTTTTCAGCCGCGGCGGCTTCCTGTTCAGCAGCGGGCTCTTCGGCCACAGTTTCGTCGGCCACAGCTTCGTCGGCCACAGCTTCGTCGGCCACAGTTTCGTCAGCTTCAGGTGCTTCGGCCTCGGGTTGTTCGGCCACAGGTTCTTCTTCGGCGACAGGTTCGTCTTCGGCGACAGGTTCTTCGGCCGGCTGCTCCTCATGTTTTTCAGCAGCAGGCGCTTCTTCAGCGGGTTCTTCAATGGTTTTCTCAGCGGCAGGTTCCCCGGCAGATGATTCCGTGGCAGGCTCCTCACTGACAGGAGTTTCCTTCTCCTCTTTCAATGCATCTCTTTCTTTTTCAGACATTAGATAATACCTTTAAAATTAGTAAGTTAGACATTATTATTGCTTAACAGGCCGCAAAGTTAATTAAACAACGTCAATAACACAAGCAAAGCGGGCGGAATTCCCGGCAACCCTTCCAACAAAATGCGGGGGACCATTCTTCGTTTTACTTTAAAAATTTATCTTTACAGATCACTTTAAACCCTTTACAATGAAAATTACCGTGGTGGGAACAGGATACGTGGGACTGGTCTCCGGTACCTGTTTTGCCGAGACCGGAATTACCGTGACCTGTGTGGACATCGACCGGGACAAGATCGATAAGCTGAACAGGGGGATCATCCCCATCTATGAACCGGGACTGGAAAACATGGTCAAAAGCAACGTGGAGAAAGGCCTGCTTTTCTTCAGTACCAGCCTGAAAGACAGTCTGGTGGACTGCGAGGCAGTGTTTATCGCGGTGGGAACCCCGCCCGGTGAGGACGGCAGTGCGGACCTCAAGTATGTGCTGGCGGTGGCCGACGAGATCGGAATGCACATGCAGGATTACCTGCTGATCGCCACCAAGAGCACGGTACCCATCAAAACAGCGGAAAAGATCCGGAAACGGGTGGCGGATGCACTGAAGAAAAGGGGTGTGGAGATCGAATTCGATGTGGCATCCAATCCCGAGTTCCTGAAAGAGGGGGCGGCCATCAACGATTTCCTGAAACCGGACCGGATCGTGATCGGGACCGATTCCGACCGGGCCGAGAAGATCATGAACAGGCTTTACAAACCCTTCCTGCTGAACGGTCACCCCATTGTCTTCATGGATATCACTTCCGCAGAAATGACCAAGTATGCCGCCAATTCCATGCTGGCCACCAAGATCAGTTTCATGAATGATATCGCCAACCTCTGTGAAGTGGTGGGTGCGGATGTGAATATGGTGAGAAAGGGGATCGGAAGCGATACGCGCATCGGCAATAAATTCATCTATCCCGGCGCCGGATACGGAGGCAGCTGTTTCCCCAAGGATGTGAAAGCCCTGATCAGGACAGGGGACGAGTACAACAGTTCCCTGGAGATCCTCAAGGCCGTGGAGCGTGTCAATGACAACCAGAAACTGGTGATCCCTGCAAAGATCAAATCCCATTTCGGGGATAAGCTGGCCGGCAAGAAACTCGGAGTATGGGGATTGTCCTTCAAACCCCAGACGGACGACATGCGTGAGGCTCCCTCGCTCAGGATCATCGAAGCGCTGCTGGAGGAAGGGGTTATTGTAAGGGCTTATGACCCGGTGGCCCTGGAGGAAGCCAGGAAAAAGCTCGGCGACAGCGTGGAGCTTTGCGAAGATAAGTACGAGGCACTGATCGATTCGGACGGACTGGTGGTGGTCACAGAATGGCCTGAATTCCGGGTGCTGAATTACCGGGTGCTGAACAAGCTGATGCGCGAAAAGGTGATCTTTGACGGCAGGAATATTTACGAACCGGAGGAAATGAAAGAATTCGGATTCACCTATTACAGCATCGGCAGACAGCCCGTAAAACCATAACCCCTATGAAGCGGATCCTGATCACAGGCGGCGCCGGATTTATCGGTTCACATCTTTGCGAGAGATTGCTGGACGAAGGGAATGAGGTGCTCTGCCTGGACAATTACTTCACAGGCAGCAAAAGCAACATCACCCACCTCCTGGGAAATCCCTATTTTGAGCTGATCAGGCACGATGTAACCGAATCTTTCTACGCCGAAGTGGATGAGATCTACAACCTGGCCTGTCCGGCCTCTCCCATCCATTACCAGTACAATCCCATCAAGACCGTGAAAACCTCGGTCATGGGTGCCATCAACATGCTCGGCCTGGCGAAAAGGATCAGGGCCCGGGTG
>DSEO01000125.1 GCA_011056635.1 Bacteroides sp. | reverse complement strand
CTGATGATCAAACCGCAATTTACAATTGAGAGCAACGAGCAGATGGAGGAGGTGGCCAGGAAATTTGCGGAGAGCGGCCGGTATAATATCGCCGTTCTCCGGGAAGGAAAATACCTGGGATTCGTCTCCCGGGCCAGGGTGTTCTCCTCGTACAGGGAGATGCTGAAATACTTTTCGGATGATTGACAGAATATTTATTATGTTTGTGAGAACCGCAAACTGAACGATATCTATGCCGAGTTTTGTCATCACCGGGAAGTGCGATGGATGTAAATCACAGGACCGCACTGCCTGCCAGTATATTTGTCCGAATGATCTCATGGTACTTGATCTCCTCACGAATAAAGCATACAACAGGGCTGTGGATATGTGCTGGGAATGTTACAGTTGTGTGAAGATCTGTCCCACCCAGGCCATTGAGGTCAGGGGATATGCCGATTTCATGCCCGCCGGAGCCGTGGTGCAGCCTCTCAGGAGTACGGATGCGATCATGTGGGCGGTGAGGTTCAGGAACAACACAATGCGGCGTTTCAAATTCCCCATCCGTACCACGCCTGAAGGAAGCATCGAACCCGATGCCGGCTTCCCTACGGCTTCTGATGACCTGAATGATCCGGGATTGAGAACCGAACCTGATTCCCTGAGAAGATGAACATCCATGATTTTGAAACCGTGGTCATTGAAACTGACCTGCTCATCCTGGGAGGAGGCATGGCGGCATGCGGAGCAGCATATGAGGCGGCCTTCTGGGCTAAAAAACATGGGATGCGGGTAACGCTGGTGGACAAGGCAGCCATGGAGCGCAGCGGAGCGGTGGCCATGGGACTTTCCGCCATCAACCTTTACATGGGATTGGATAAAGGGAAGAACAGTGTGGAGGACTATGTGCGTTATGTGAAAAATGACCTGATGGGTATCGCCCGGGATGACCTGGTGGCCAATATTGCCAGGCATGTGGATTCCTCGGTCCACCTGTTTGAGAAATGGGGACTGCCCATCTGGAAGGACGGCCAGGGGGAATACGTGAACGAAGGCAGGTGGCAGATCATGATCCACGGTGAATCCTATAAGAATATCGTATCCGAGGCCGCCAAGAATGCACTCAGGGAGCTGGGTGACCGGGGCGCTTATTACGAGCGGATCTTTATTACCGAACCCCTGCTCGCCGGAGGCCGGTGCGTGGGTGCGGCGGGATTCAGTGTACGCGAACAAAAATTCTACATATTCAGGGCGAAAGCAGTGCTGGATTCCATGGGCGGGGCGGTTCATATTTTCCGGCCCCGATCGGTGGGAGAAGGACTGGGAAGGTCCTGGTATCCGCCGTTTAACAGCGGCGCCAGCGCATATTTCACCCTGCGGTCAGGTGCGGAAATGACCTGCCAGGAGGTCCGGTTTGTACCCGTCAGGTTCAAGGACGCATACGGACCGGTGGGAGCCTGGTTCCTGCTGTTTAAATCAAAGGCCACCAATGCGAAGGGGGAGGACTACATGGAGACAAGGGCAGGTGAACTGGAAAAGTGGGCCCCTTACGGAACTGCGAAACCCACTCCGGCGAACCTTCGCAATTATCTGATGCTGCTTGAACTGGAAGCGGGGAACGGACCTATTTTCATGCGGACCGACGATGCCATCCGGGAGCTTGTGGCGCAGATCCCCGATGAAAAGGAAGCTGCCAGGAAGCTCAGGGAACTGGAATCCGAGGCCTGGGAAGATTTTCTTGATATGACGATCAGCCAGGCCCTTCACTGGGCCTCCCACAACATTATGCCGGAGAAGGATCCGTCGGAGATCGCTGCCTGTGAGCCTTACTTTATCAGTTCCCATTCAGGTGCATCCGGGGCCTGGGTCAGCGGTCCGGAGGACCTTGCCCCGGCAGCGCACTTCTGGGGATATCCCAACATGACAACCGTGCAGGGACTGTTTGCGGCGGGGGATGCTTCAGGAGCTTCCAGCCACAAATTTTCATCGGGTTCATTCACGGAGGGAAGGATCGCGGCAAAGGCCGCCATTGCATTCTGTGTGGATCATCCCGGGATGCCGGAGATCAGCCTGGAGCAGATCGACCCGGTCCGGCAGCGGATCCTGAAACCCCTGGATATTTTCGAGGAGCATCATGCCTACACGAACGACGAGGATGTGAATCCCCGGTATATCAAACCCAGGATGTTCATGTTCAGGTTGCAGAAGATCATGGATGAATATGCCGGAGGGGCTTCGGTGGGGTTCAGGACCTCGGAGGCGCTGTTGAAAAAAGGTATGGAATACCTCCAGTTCATGAAGGAAGATTCGGAAAAGCTGGCAGCACGTGACCTGAACGAACTGATGCGCTGCTGGGAGAATATACACAGGATGTGGCAGGCGGAAGCGCATATCCGGACCCTGCTTTTCAGGGAGGAAACCCGCTGGCCCGGGTATTATTTCAGAACAGACCACCCTGCCATGAAAGCGGAATGGGAAGCATTCGCCAACTGCCGGTGGGATCCGGAAACCGACCGGTGGGAAATGATCAGGAGAGCCATTGAAGATTGAACAGATCGCTGCCCATATTGATCATCGGAGGTGGTATCGGCGGGATCACCGCGGCTTTGGAGGTTGCCGAAACCGGCCGGGAAGTGATCCTGGTGGAAAAAGCGCCCTACCTGGGAGGTAATGTGACCGGGTTCAACAATTACTTTCCGAAACGTTGTCCCCCCACATGCGGGCTTGAAATCAATTTCAGAAGGATCCGGTCCAACCCCCGGATCACCTGTATCGTTGGTTCGGAAGTAACTGATATCCGGGGAAAGGAGGGAGATTTCAGGGTGCAGGTAAGATCGGTACCGGAAATGGTCAATGACCGGTGTACCTCCTGTGGAAAATGTGTGGAGGTCTGTCCCGTGGAAAGACAGGGAAGTAAGGCTGTCTGCATTCCCGAAGGGGTGGTTTTCCCGGCAAAATATACCATTGATCCGCAGATATGCCTGGGTGAAGCCTGCGGGAAATGTGTGAACGCATGCCCCTGCGATGCCATCCACCTAGATGCGGAGCCTTCCTTGGAAGAATACAGGGTGAAATGCATGATCGTCGCCACCGGCTGGCATCTGTATGACGCTTCCAGGATCGACAATTATCATT
>DSEO01000127.1 GCA_011056635.1 Bacteroides sp. | reverse complement strand
TTTAACAAAGCTAAAATCGTCATTTTCAATTCAAGTCGACACGCACCTAAAAAGCTCTACAAGCCAGATATAACAGGGGTTTCAAAGAACGCCAAATTAATTTAATCGGACACTAGTGATCATTATTTATTGATTATACTTTCACCCCATTCTTAACTCTAACTCACTAACTCTCTAACTCTCTAACCTTTAGACTCAAACACATTCCCGCTCCGGATCAGTTCGTCCACGGTATGGATCTTGGTTTTCTTTTTTGCCTGATCCACCTGATTGTACAAGGCGGTCTCATAGACCGTGGATTCCACGTCGCGCACCACACCCATGGCCACCGGGAATTCGGGCAGCATCATCCTCACCAGGCGGTAATGGTTGGTGTCATCCTCATCCCGGGCATTGTGCACGATGATGTCTTTTTCGGTCACCCCGTTCTCCCCGATGGTCACCGCCTCCAGCCTGTTGCATCGCATCATCAGTCCCTTGTTCCGCTCTTTGCCGAAGATCATGGGCTTGCCATGCTCCAGGTAGAGCTGGTGATCGTCCCTCACATCCTTCCCGGTGATGTCCCGGTGCACCTCGTTGGCAAAGATCACGCAGTTGAGCAGGATCTCCACCACCGAAGTCCCCCGGTGATTGGCCGCAGCCAGAAAAACCTCGCGCATCATTTTCGGGTCGGTATCCACCACCCTGGCAAAAAAGGTGCCCTGGGCACCCATGGTCAGTTCTCCCGGCTTAAAGGCATTTTCGATGGTCCCGTCGGGCGAGGTCTTGGTGATACTTCCCTTGGGCGTGGTGGGCGAATACTGTCCCTTGGTCAGTCCGTATATCTTATTGTTGAAAAGCAGGATGTTCACGTCAATGTTGCGCCGGATGATATGGATGAAATGGTTCCCTCCGATGGCCATGGAATCTCCGTCCCCCGTCACGATCCACACGCTCAGGTCCGGATTGGCCACCTTGATCCCAGATGCGATGGCATTAGCCCTGCCGTGCAGGCTGTGAAATCCATAGGTGTTGATATAATAAGGAAAACGCGACGAGCACCCGATCCCCGATACGAAGACCACATTTTCCTTGGGTACCCCCGTTTCCGGAAGCACATTCATCACCGAGGAAAGTACTGCATGTCCGCCACATCCGGCGCACCACTTCACCGGTCCGTCCGACTTAAAATCTTCCTTTGTTGACACGCTCACTGGTTCAAAAGTTGCCATGATCTTTTCTTTTTTTTCAGATGGCCCTGCGCCGTCTACATGGATTCCAATATTTCGTTGAATTTGATCTTTAGTTCAGAGATAAAGAAGGGCAGTCCCTGTACCTTATTATACTGCAGGTATTCGTAACCGGGATGTTTCGACCGCAGGTAATTCGCGAACTGACCCATATTCAGCTCACACACCAGGATCTTTTTGTAGCGGGAAAACACCTCCCCTGTGTTCCGGGGAAGCGGATTGATGTAATTGAACTGCGCCAGGGCAATACTCTTCCCCTCTTCCTGCAGATCCTTCACCGCACTGGCCAGGGCCCCGAAAGTACCTCCCCAGCCCACCACAAGCAGGTCGGCCTCGTCCGGTCCGGTTACCTGCTGCCCGGGGATGAACTCCGCCACTTTCTGCACCTTCATCTCACGCTGTTCCACCATGATCTGGTGGTTCATGGGATCGTTGGAAACCTCCCCGGTGACATCCATCTTTTCCAGTCCCCCCACCCTGTGCCGCAGTCCGGGCTGACCCGGAATGGCCCAGTAACGGTTCAGCCGCTCGGGATCCCTGTGATAGGGATAAAAGTTGGGATCGTTATCCTTCGCCCTGGGTGGTTTGATCCCGGGCATCTCGCTGACCTTTGGCAGTCTCCACAGCTCCGATCCATTGGCCAGGTATGCATCGGAGAGAAGGATCACCGGGGTCATGTGTTCCACGGCGAGTTTGGCCGCCTGGAATGCAAAGTCAAAGCAGTTGGCCGGGGTGGTGGCTGCCAGCACGATACAGGGCGATTCGCCGCTGCGTCCGTACAGTGCCTGCATCAGGTCGGCCTGCTCGGTCTTGGTGGGCATCCCCGTGGAGGGCCCGCCCCGCTGCACATTCACCACCACAAGGGGCAGTTCTGTGATCACGGCCAGACCGATGGCCTCGCTCTTGAGTGCCAGTCCCGGTCCCGAGGTGCTGGTCACTCCCAGCTTCCCGGCAAAGGATGCACCGATGGCGCTGCAGATCCCCGCTATCTCGTCCTCCGCCTGGAATGCCACCGCCCCCAGATGCTTGCGATTGGCAATTTCCTGCAGGATCTCCGATGCCGGGGTGATGGGATAGGAGCCCAGGAAGAGTTCCAGTCCCGCCCGCTCGGCTGCAGCCAAAAGTCCCCATGTAAGGGCCGTATTACCGGTGATATTTCTGAAAAGGCCTTTCTTGCCTTTCATCGGGTCCACATGGAAGGTGGTGGTAAGCGCCTCAATGGTTTCCGCATAATTGTACCCCTCATGGAGTACGGCAATGTTGGCTTTCACCAGTTCGGGCTTGGATTTGAACTTCGTCTTCAAAAAGTCCTCCCCGATCTTGATATCCCGGTTGAAGAGCCAGTAAAGCATCCCTGCAACAAACTGGTTCTTGGTCTTGTCCGCCGTCCTGGAATCCAGTCCGTGTTTCATGGCCACATCCCTGGAAAGATTGGTAATGGGTGCCTTCACCACATTGAATCCCTCCAGGGAACCGTCGTGAAGCGGATCCTCCTCATACCCGGCCTTCTTGTAATGCTTGTTGTCAAAATTGTCAATATCGATGATCAGGGTCGCCCCGTCTTTCACCCATTTCATGTTGGCCTTCAGCGCAGCAGGATTCATGGCTACCAGCACATCCGCCTGGTCGCCCGGTGTGGATACTTCCTTGTGGCCTATATGTACCTGAAACCCGGACACCCCCGCGATGGTCCCCTGGGGTGCCCTGATCTCTGAGGGATAGTCAGGAAATGTGGAAAGATCGTTCCCGATAAAGGCGGAAGTATCGGAAAACTGCGTACCGGTAAGCTGCATGCCATCCCCGGAGTCACCTGCAAACTTCACCACCACCTCGTCCAGTTCAATTACCCTGTGATTTTTCGCCATGATCGCTGGTTAAGTGATTGTT
>DSEO01000128.1 GCA_011056635.1 Bacteroides sp. | reverse complement strand
TTCCACACTGATGACGGCCAGCCCATCTCTCACCGAGGTGCTGATCTGATCGATCTCTTCCAGCTCATTGATGGTCTCTTCGATGGGAAGCGCCACCATTTTTTCCAGGTCCACCGGATTGGCACCCGGCAGGATCACCACGATGGATGCGCCCGGCACAGCGATCTCCGGATTCTCCGTCCGCGGCATGATCAGCAGGGACCTGATCCCGACAATGGTCAGCAGGATAAAGAACATCCACGTGAAGGATGTGTTCTCAATGGCCAGCCTGGGAAGTTTCATTGCAGGGCCTCCTTGATGCTGTGTACCACCTGCACCTTCGTATCCTGCTCCAGATAACTGCTTCCTTCGGTCACCACCCACTCCCCGGCTTTCAGTCCCCCGGTGACGATGACACCGTTTCCCACGAGGATCCCGGTGCGTACCCTGCGCCTTACGGCCCTGCCATCTTCCACCACGAACACATCGGCCTGGTTATCACTGGCCTCCAGCAGAGCTTCCATGGGAACATAGCAGTCTTTTTCGGTCTCCGCCGGGTAGATGACCGCCCTGGCAATGTACCCGGTCCTGAAGTGGGGATGGTCGTTGATCAATAGCAACTCGGTCTCATAGGTTCCTGTCACCGGATCCGCAATGGCCCCCAGTTCGGACACCTCCGCATGAAAAAGTTCGTCCGGGAATGCATCCATCTTCACCTGTGCCGTATCACCCGGCGCCAGTTTCACAATATCCTTATCGGCCAGGGGAACCCTGACCACCCATTCATCCGCCGTGGATGCGAAAAGAATGACAGGGTGACCCGTACCGGTGATCTCACTGGTCTCCACCAGGATCTTCAGGATTTTGCCCCTGGTGGGTGCCCGGATCCTGGAATGTGCAAGGTTAAAATCCGCGATCTGTTTCCGGGAACGGGCAAGCTCCCAGGCGGTTTTTGCATCCTGATATTGCTCCAGGGTGGCCACGCTGTCCCGGTACAGATTCTCCGCCCGTTGCAGGTCCCTCGCCGCCTTCTCCATTCCCACGGTCGCCTGCTGCACCTGGGCCCTTATCTCCGACAGATCAAGCGTTGCCAGCATCTGTCCCTTTCCCACGGTTGCACCCTCTGTCACATAGATCTCCCGGATAAGGCCGCCTGTCTTGAAGCTGAGCTTCATTTCCTTTCTTGAAGCAAGCATTCCGCTGACCCTGACCGGAATCTTATACGCCATGGAATCAACCTCGTAAACTTTGACGCTGACCACCCGTTCCAAGGTCACCTTTTTCGTTTTGTCCTGTCGGCAGCCGGTACCTGTGAGTATGGCCAGCATGGCACAGATAATGATCGTTCTCATGGATCGTGTTTTTTAATCTCGTGATCTATCCGGATGGTTCCCATGGCCGATTCCAGTTCTGCCAGTCTGGAAAAGTAGTCGCACCTGGCAATGATCAGGTTTGCTGCAGCACCGGTCATGCTGGTTTGTGCATCCAGAAGTTCCAGCAGCGGGGTGATCCCCTCTGTATATTTTCTGCGGATCAGTTCATAGGCTCTGGTTGCGGACCTTTTCTGTTTTCCGGCCGATACCATGGATTCGTAGGCGACCCGGAGCGCATAATATTGATTGATCACCTCCAGGAGGATCTGCTGCCGGATTTCTTCCTGGAGCTCCTTCAGTTTTTCCCCCTCAATCCTGGCCTGCTGCACTTTCTGCCGGTTGGCATTGCCCTGGAACAGGTCCCAGCGCAAGACCAGCGAGGCAAGCAAAAAATCGTCCTCTTCCGTGAAGCTGTATTCCTCCCCCTGAAAACCGTAATCAAGGCTGCCGAACAGTCCTGGCATGCGCTTATCCCGATGCAGGGCCACCACCTGTTGGTTCATCTGGCGGTATTGTTCCAGCTGTCTGAGTTCCTCCCTGTGTTCCAGGGCAGCGGCACTGGCTTCCTCCAGGGAGAGGGTCACCGGCACCGGGATTTCCTCCACCAGTTCAATGGGCGCATCCGTGGAACGGTTCAGTAAAAAATTGAAATAGGCCCGCGAAGCATGCAGCAGGTTGTTCGCCCGGGCCTGCTCGGTCTCCACTTTACCCAGCTCTGATTCAGACCTGTACACTGCATCAATGGTGACCTTGTCGTTCTCAAAAAGGCTCCTGCTCACCCGCAGGTTTTCCCTGACCAGCTGGCAGGTGGTGTCGGCCAGCCGGACCAGGTTCCACGCTTTCTGATAATCATAGTAGGCCCGGGTGATCTCCTCCATCAGTTCCCGCCTGTAACGTTCTATGTCGATCCCGGCAATCTCGGTCTGCTTTTTCCGGATCCTGTAATTATGGATGATCTCGGCATTGAAAATGGGCTGGACCACCGATACTTTCGTTTCATGCTCCCGGGGACGGTAGAACCTGAACTCTTCGTTCTCGATCTGCGGGAACAGGTCCGAGGCTGTGAGAAGGTTCAGGGTGGTGTACACCGGGTTGAGCATATCACCCACGGGCATGGATATGACCCTTCCTCCCCTGGCCACCGTATACCTGGCCTGCAGGCTCACCTCCGGGAAAAAAAGGCCCTTTGCCTCTTTCAGGGCGGACAGGTTCATGGCGTAATCCAGTTTTTTCTGCTTCAGTCCCAGGTTGGACCGGATCCCTTCGCTGATGTACTGATCCAGGACAGGGTTCTGTGCACTGACCATGGTGGGGATGGTCACGATACACAGCATCACCCCTGTCATCCCGGATAAAAGCATGATTTTCGTCATTCCCTTTTGATTTTTCTTATGCTGTGCATGGTTGATTTCCTTGAGTTCTTTCAGACTGTATAAGATTGGTCCGTTATATAAATCAAACTTAAAAAATTAACGGGACAACATACCCTGCGGAGAGAACGACCATGCATTGGGGGGCAGGCATACAATGCTTATGTGGGAACAGAGAAATACCGGACACTTGAATGAAAGCGTGCATCCTACCGGAAGGTCACGATCTCATCCAGGGGTTGCTTTACTGACAGGACTTCCGGCCGGGAAGCTGATCAGGAAGAAGTCTTCCCGATGGCAGACCTGATGTCCCCGGGCTTTTTCAACTCCCTGGGTTTTCCGCCATTCTTCCAGTGCAGCTCGATCTCCTCCAGGGTCACCCCCTTGGTTTCAGG
>DSEO01000021.1 GCA_011056635.1 Bacteroides sp. | reverse complement strand
GCAGGGGATCCCGAAGATGAAACTCTGGAAAAAGGTGCAAACGGGTGATGCGGGGACCGCCCGCAACCTGAGGTTCGGGGACCTGGACGGGGACGGGGACCTGGATGTGCTCATGGGACAGGTGGTGCACCACGGGCCGAAGGACCGCAACAGCGAGCTGAGCTGCCTCACGGCCATGACCTTCGACGGGGAAACACTGTGGCAGGTAGGCAGGCCTGATCCCTGGAAGACCAGCCTGACCAGCGATGTGGCCTTCCAGGTACACGACCTGGACAATGACGGACAGAGCGAGGTGGTCTATTGCATGGGACAACAACTGATCGTGGCTGAGGGACAGACCGGGAAAACCAAGTACAGCCGTCCCACCCCGCTCTCCCCGGGAGGCAAACCGCTTCCTTCGGGCCACAACATCTTCCCGCGGATCCTGGGCGATTGCCTCTATTTCTGGGACCTGGAAGGCAGGGGACATGACGGGAACATTATCCTGAAGGACCGCTACCGGTATGTGTGGGCCTACGACCGGGACCTGAACCTGTTGTGGGAGAATGAATGCACCACAGGGCATTACCCTTATGCTTACGATACCGATGCGGACGGGAAAGATGAGCTGCTCATGGGCTACACCCTGTTTGATAACAACGGGAAGAAGCTCTGGAGCCTGGATTCGGTCCTGGAGGATCATGCGGACGGGGTGGCCGTGGTGGATCTGGAAGGAAACGGAAAACCGGTCTGCCTCTGTGCGGCCAGTGACGAGGGGATGTTCTTCGCCACCCTGGAGGGGGAGATCTTCAGACACCATTATGTGGGGCATGTGCAGAACCCGGCCGTGGCCAATTTCAGGGACGACCTGCCCGGACTGGAGACGGTCTCGGTCAATTTCTGGGGGAACCAGGGGATCATCCACCTGTACGATGCACGGGGTAGCATCTACCATGATCTGGAGCCCAACCAGTACGGGAGCATGTGTCTCCCGCTGAACTGGACCGGCGAAGGGGAGGAATTTTTCGTACTGAACGCCAATGTGGAGGAAGGAGGTGCATGGGACGGTTATGGCCGAAGGGTACTGAATTTTCCCGATGACGGTCACCCCGATATGAGCTACGCGGTGGTGGATATCACGGGCGACTGCCGCGACGAGATCGTGGTCTGGGATCCCCATGAGATCTGGGTCTATACCCAGGAGGACAATCCGAAAAAAGGGAACCTGTTCCGGCCTGTGCGCAATCCGCTCTACAACAGTTCCAACTACCAGGCTACCGTTTCCCTTCCGGAGTGGTCGCAGGACGGTAAGTGAGACATGGATCCCGGTAGCGGGTTATATCGGCATTATCCCGTTCTGCTGATCCTTCGCAGCGCATTTTCATCCCGAAGCTCAATGCCTTCGCTTGTATAATCAATAATGCCTGCTTTCTGGAATTCACGCAGCACCTTGATCGCACTGTCCTTCGACATTCCCGACAGATCGGCCATGTCCTGCTTTGAAAGGCAGATGTTAATTGTCCTGGATTCGCAAACTTCCTCGAAAAGATAAAACAACGCATCTGCCATCCGGCCGGGCATGTGCTTCTGGGTAAGAAAAACCAGGCGGTTGTAGACGGTGAGAATGTTGCTGCTGAAATCCCTGAGAAAGAGATGTGCAAATTTCTTATTTGTGTCAATCAGGGTTCTGAAGACATTGACATCGATATAGCAGATGATGGCGTCGGTCAGCGCTGCAATTGTATAATGATGGAGTTGGTCAAAATAGATCCCGGGACCTCCTATGAAACTTGTGGATTTGACGATCCTGATAATGGTATTCGGACGTTGCTGCCCTTCCAGGTAAACTTTGGCATAACCTGAATTCAATGATACCACGTGGGTCAGGTGGGTACCCTGTTTCCGGATGATCTCGCCGATGTTGAAGGAGATGGTGGTCTTGTTCCGGTTGACCAGTTCCACTTCTTCATCGGTCAGCACACTGAACAACGGCGACCGCCTCATGCATTCGCAGCAAACCTGGTCCGGGATTACCTGAAATTCAGCCATACCAGAGAAAATAAGATATCAATCAGGTATCGTAAGATAACAAATCTAACCTGAAATTTCGTGCAATCCTTTCAAATAGAGGATGTTTTTCCCAAAAAAAAAGGAAAAATATCCAGCTTAACCAGGGAACAATCCCTTTGAGATCTGAGGGTATCCCGGCAAGGGGCACCTAACTTTGTATACCATGTTTCATCTTAAAAATCAACAGCATCATGAAAAAATTAAAAGAATTTGCAGGTAGTATCATTGCAATGGGCGTTGTGTCCTTTCTGCTTTCCACTCCCATGCTTGCCCAGCAAAGTCAAACTGACGCTTTAAAAATTATGGAGGCTGAAATGGAAGAGGCATTCGGCACCATCCCGCTGCAATTCAAGGTTTTTCCGGAGCATTTAAGACCTGCCGCATGGGAGCTCTTGAAAGCACAGCAAAGCCAGGAAGCCGTTATCCCGGCCAAGTATGCTGAGCTCATCGGACTTGCCGTAGCATCCCAGATCCCTTGTGATCATTGTGTTTATTATCACAGCGAGATGGCAAAAATCCTGGGAGCAACTGATGCCGAGATTCAGGAAGCCGTGTCAACCGCTGCCGATACCCGTTTCTGGAGCACCGTACTGAATGGCTCCAATATCGATTTTGATGTCACAAAGGCAGAGGTTGACAAGATGCTGATGCATGTAAAAAAGCAAACGCAATCCACACAGGCTCATTAGAGCCTTTTTATTGCACAGGCAATATGCAAGCTGTCTCAGAACCGGTATCCCAGCGAGAGACCGAAACCCACATTGTTCGCCCTGGACTGGTCGTCGCTAAAGCGCTGATCTTCCGGACTGATATTCAGTAATCCGTACTGGGTGTTCAGCTGGAAATAGAGTCCCAGGGCGGTTTCGTATCCTGCATAGATCCCGGCTCCTGCATCCAGCGCTTTCATATAAGCGGAGGAATGGGGATCGCCGGTTTCGATGGTGTTCTGGAATTCAATGTCCATCTCCTCGTCACCGGTGGTGGCTTTGCCGGTAATGCCATACCCCACATAAGGGCCAAAACCCAGCAATACGTATCCCTGTCCGAGTCTCCCCCGGTACAGGAGGTTCAGGGGCAGCTCCAGGTAATTGACCCTG
>DSEO01000020.1 GCA_011056635.1 Bacteroides sp. | reverse complement strand
TTTATTTTATCCATGCTCTTGACATGTGTTTAATTAATATATATCTTTGTTAAACAATTAAGTGTTACACCATATTATAATGGAATCATAGCGTGAAAGATGTAAAACCGTTACAAAATTATGTAACACTTTCTGACTGGAAGCGGCTTATATTTCCGCTATTAGATTGTTGATTTGATAACCGTAAAACCCAACATATCATGACAGCAATGGATTTTAACAACAGACTTATAAGCATGGAGAACCGCCTGGAGCGATTTGCCCTCAGTCTAACCGCCAACCGCGAAGAGGCAAAAGACCTGCTGCAGGAGACATATTTCAAGGCATTATCATCCAAGGATAAATTCATCGAGTTTACAAACTTCGAAGCCTGGGCTTATACGATCATGAAGAACACCTTCATCAATAATTACCGCAAGGCGGTCAGGCAGAATACCATTGTGGATACAACGAAGGATCTGTATTACCTGAACAATTCGAAAGAATCCGGTCATGTGAAACCTGATTCCGCTGTACAGCACAAGGAAATCAATAAACATATTGATAATCTTCAGGATGAATTGAAGGTGCCATTTTTGATGCATACCCAGGGTTACAAGTACAAGGAAATAGCGGACAAACTTGACCTGAAGATAGGCACCGTGAAAAGCCGCATTTTCTTTACCCGCAAGAAGTTGATGGAATCGCTTACAGATTACAGGTAAAATCTTTTCATAAACGCAGGAATAGTTTTAGTTTTGGTTAGTTAGAAAAGGAGGATGTCCCGCAAATGACACCCTCCTTTTTGTTCAGCTGAATGAAGATATCGCCTTACCCCCTGAATTGGGCATCAACCACCGCAAAGGCCGCCATATCCACAATTTCCCTTACATCGCTTTCCATCTGAAGGATCTGGATCGGTTTCCCCAGTCCCAGCAGGATCGGACCCGTTACCTGACCACCGCCGATCTCCTGCATCATCTTATAAGCGATATTCCCCGAACTCAGGTTGGGGAATATGATGGTGTTTACCTTTTTATTACCCAGCTTTGAGAATGGGAATTTCTGCTGCCTCAATTCGGAATTCAACGCATAATTCATCTGCATTTCTCCGTCCACGATCAATTCCGGGTATTCCCGGTGCAGGATCTCAACCGCTTCGTGGGCACGGATCGCGCTCGAGCCTCTGATCGCTCCAAAATTGGAATAGGCTACCAGGGCAATCACAGGTTCAAGATTGAAATGCTCCACAGCCTCGGCCACCAGCAGGGTCGTATCCACAAGCGTGCGCGGATCCGGTTGCACGTTCACGGTGGTGTCTGCAAAAAAATAGGGACCCTTCTTGGTGTGGACGATATACATTCCTGCAATATGCTTCTGGGGATTGTTTGTTCCCGCAATTTGAATGGCGGGACGGATCACGTCTGCATACTTGCTGGAGAAACCGGACAGAAATGCATCCGCATCTCCCGCCTCAACCATCATCATCCCGAAATGATTCGTCAAACACATCTGCTGGATTGCATCTTCATAGGTCATTCCTTTGCGCTGCCGTTTTTCAAAAAGTCTTCTGGCATAGACCTCTCTGAGCTTTTTGGCCTCCCTGTCCCGCTGATCGATGATCTCCACATCATCCAGGTCCAGCTGATATTCCTGGATCATTTTTCTGATATAATCCTTATTTCCCAGCAGTACAGGATGGGCAATCCCCTCGTGCACCACGGTCTGGACCGCCTTCAACATCTTAAAGCTGGTAACCTCTCCGAAGACCAGTCTTTTCGGATTTTGCTGCGCTTTCATCCGTACCTCCTGGATGAGCCGGATCCCGATACCCATGCGCTCCTTCAATGACTCTTTGTATGCATCCCAGTCTGTAATGGAGGAGCGTGCCACTCCTGTTTCCATGGCGGCTTTGGCGACTGCCGGTGCCACATGATATATCAATCTGGGGTCCAGCGGTTTGGGAATGATATAATCCCTCCCGAAATGCAGATTCTCCACCTTATATGCCTTGTTGACCACCTCCGGGACATCTTCCTTTGTGAGCTGTGAGAGTGCGTACACCGCTGCAATTTTCATCTCCTCATTGATGGATGTGGCCTTCACATCCAGTGCCCCCCTGAAAATAAAGGGAAATCCGAGCACATTGTTGATCTGGTTCGGATAATCGGACCTTCCCGTGGCAAAAATGAGGTCTTTCCTGGCACTGATCGCTTTAGCATAGTCTATTTCCGGATTCGGGTTGGCCATGGCAAAAACAATGGGATCCCTGTTCATACTCTTGAGCATCTCGGGGGTGAGTACATCCGCCACAGAAAGACCAAGGAACATGTCAGCTCCCCTGATCACTTCTTCGAGCGTGTCTGCATCGGTATCCCTCACAAATTGCTGTTTGTATTTGTTCAGCCCGGTCCTCCGGGTATTCAACACCCCCCTGGAATCCACCATGTACAAATTTTCCGCTTTCACTCCCAGTGAGATGTACAATTTCGAACAGGAAATAGCCGATGCTCCCGCACCATTGACCACCACTTTCAATTCATCGATCTTTTTATCAACCAGTTCCAGGGCATTCAGGAGTCCCGCACCTGAAATAATTGCCGTACCGTGCTGATCATCATGGAATACCGGAATATCAAGCACTGCTTTCAGGCGGTCCTCTATTTCAAAACACTCCGGCGCTTTGATATCTTCCAGGTTGATCCCTCCGAAAGTGGGTGCAATGGCTATGGCCACCTCACAAAATTCATCGATCCCTTTCCGGTCAATCTCGATATCAAAGACGTCCACATCGGCAAATATTTTGAACAGCAATCCCTTACCCTCCATGACCGGTTTACCCTCCAGCGCCCCGATATCTCCCAGTCCCAGCACAGCGGTTCCATTGGACATCACGGCAACCAGATTTCCTTTGGCCGTGTACTTGTACGCATCATCCGGATTATCCCTGATCGCAAGACAGGGTTCTGCCACTCCCGGCGTGTATGCGAGGGAAAGGTCCCGCTGGTCTGAATGTGGTTTGGTTGGTATGACCTCAATTTTGCCCGGCCTTCCGCTGCTGTGATAGGACAGGGCTTCTTCGCGTGTAATTTTTTTTGACATAGCGGTTCTTTTTATGGTGATGCCTGCTAAATTTACAAAGAGTATGGTGGCCGTGACAGGGAATTAACTTA
>DSEO01000073.1 GCA_011056635.1 Bacteroides sp. | reverse complement strand
CGTACTTGGCGTGAAAATCATGGAACAGGGAATTTCCTTCCCCCGGTTCGATCCAGTTCACCAGGGCACCTCCCAGGTTGGCCCGGGCCAGTCTTACCTGTACCCTGTTTCCCGATGTTCGGGATTCCGCCATCACATTGCCCATATCAAGGACCTCGTTAAAACCCAGCTTCGCGTAGTCCGAGATGGTTTTATCCAGGTCAGCCACCACCCACAGCACCTGGTCCACATTTTTATAACAATCCGGAATCCCGGCGGATTTCCCGCTGCAGGAGAATAGGGCACATATGCTTAGAAAAATCACAGGTTTTTTCATGATCATATCGTTCATATTTACCTTCCATTGGAACCAATCGTCACCACCGCGGGTGAAAGCCCTTCAGATGACGCATGCAGACGGATTTTTCCGGGATCTTCCCCTGCTTTCACCACCACCATGCACCTGCCCATATATGCTTTGCGGCGGGGCTGCTGGTAACTTTCTGTGCTCATCGGATCGGAACTGCCCACGGCCAGGATGGTACCCGGTCCTTCGATCTGGAATTCCACCAGGTTTCCGGCCGTGCGGTCCCGGTTGCCCCTTTCATCCAGCAGTTCCACCATGACATAGCTCAAATCCTGTCCGTTCGCCATGATCTGTGTCCTGTCCGCCGTCAGCCTGATCTCCTCAGGCTGTCCTGCCGTCACCAGTTCCTGTGTGTCCGCCTCCCCGTTCGCGTCATAGGCTACCGCCTTCAATATCCCCGGTTCATAGGGGACGCTCCACCTGGCGATCCATTCGGTCCCCCGGTTGGTTTCCCGGACACCCAGTGAATTCCCGTTCAGGAACAGTTCCACCCTTTCGTGGGCACAGTATACCTCCACATTGAGAGGTTCCCCTTCGTATCCTGCCCAGTTCCAGCGGTCTACCACATCCTGCCAGTGCCATTTGCTCCAGTCCAGCCTGTCCGGATTCTCCTCGAAAGTAGGTTCGGGCGGCTGAACAAAAATGGAGAGTTTCTGCCCCGCATCCCAGAGGACATTCCTGTAATAGGATTGGGGCCTTTTCAGTCCACAGATATCTATATCGCCACAGTAAGCATGGTTCCATGGATAGAAACTCCCTTCGTGGGGATAACCCAGCCATCCGATGCTGGCCTCCCCCAGGTAGTCGAAGCCCGTCCAGACAAAATCCCCTACCACGTAGGGATGGTCCAGTACATCCATCCAGGCTCCGAATGCCGTCAGCGGGAATGATTCGGAACAGTACATGATCCTTTCCGGCACCCGCCTGTGATCCGTCTCAAAAACACTTTCCCGTCCGTGATCCCCGTCAAAGGAGTAATTATATCCCGCCACATCCAGGGTGGCGAAGTAGGGATCCTTATCGGGACCAAGTCCGTTCACGGCCGAGGTAACTGGACGGGTGGGATCCAAATGGCGGACATAAGCCGCCAGCATGTCTGAAGTCTCCGCTCCTTCCGGATCGCCTCTCTCGGGTATCTCATTGCCGGTACTCCACATGATGACCGAAGGATGATTCCGGTCCCTCAAAACCATGCTTTCGATATCTTTCTTCCACCATTCATCGAAGAACCGGTGGTAATCCTGGGGATTTTTCGGCCTTCTCCACATATCAAACGCTTCATCGATGACCAGGATCCCCAGTCTGTCGCATGCATCCAGGAAGGCTGGAGAAGGCGGATTGTGCGCACAGCGGATGCTGTTGAATCCGCTGGCTTTCATCAGTTCCACCCTGCGTTCTTCCGCCCGGTCGTAAGCAGCTGCTCCCAGGGGTCCGTTATCATGGTGCATGCACCCCCCCTTCAGCAACAGGTTTTTCCCATTCAGAAAAAATCCTTCACCGGAAAATTCAACGGACCTGATCCCGAATTCATTTTCCACCCTGTCCAGCAGGTTGGAGCCGGCATCTTCAATTTCGGTCACTGCGGTATACAGTGCCGGGGACTCCGGTGACCAGAGCTGCGGGGAAGCAACTTCCAGTTCCTGGGTCACCCCCACCTTTCCTGAGGCCACCGCATCAACCTCCTGCCGGTCCTTTGTAATTTCCTTCCCGTGCCGGTCAATGATCCTGGTGGTGACCCGGAGCGTAATGTTTTCTCCCGAATGATTCTGGATTTCGTTGGTCACCATCACGGATGCAGCATCTTTTCCTATGACCGGGGTAGTGATGCCGGTCCCCCACGTGCCCAGGTGCACCGGCTCCGTCACCGTAAGCCATACATGCCGGTAGATCCCCGATCCCGAGTACCAGCGGCTATTCCTGCCCTCATTCCGCACCCGGACTGCGATCACATTCTCCTTCCCGTGCTCCAGCCGATCCGTGATATCAAACCAGAAGCTGGTATAGCCGTAAGGATGGCTTCCCGCATGCTCCCCGTTGACCCATACATCGGAATCCATGTAGATCCCGTCAAATTGCAGGGTGAACCTTTTCCCGGTGAGATCGGAAGGCAGGTCGAAGGTTTTGCGGTACCAGCCGGTCCCCCCCCGGAAATAACCCATATCGATTCCTCCCACTGCAGCAGAATCCAGCGGGCTTTCCGTTCCCGGGATATCCTCGATGCTCCAGTCGTGCGGAAGGTCCAGCACGCGCCACGACGCATCGTCAAAATCAGGCTGCTGGGCGCCTTCCACCTCCCCCCGCTGAAATGTCCAGTCAAAATCAAAAAGGATCGTTGAACGGGGGCCTGTCATCTCAGAGAATGGAGATGAACCCGTGCCCCCATCATTCGCACATCCGGTCATAAACCACAGGATTGCGAATGCAACTACTTGTAAATGTGATAATTTATTCATCTTATTGATTTTTATTTTGCTTGCCCGTTTGCCTCGATCGCTCCGATATCAAATCTTCCGTTTACGGGGACAGGTGTTCCCAGAATATCATTGGGACCGGGATCCACCAGGAGCAGTTTCTTCAGATCCAGTCCGTTGTCAATGAGCGGAGATCCAGTTTCAGGGGTATAGGCCTCCAGGGCTTCCGCATTGATCATCTCCAGGTCCGTTACCTCCAGGGTGCCTGCCCTGCGGAACCCGGGGTCAAGGTAGTGTCCTGTGAAATAGCCCCAGTGCATTTCCCTGCCGGTGGCCATGGCCCACTCTTTCAGGCTTCTGAATCCCTGGAACGAAGGATCGCCTGCCAGGTTCCAGTAGAGGTTCCCCTGGAAAACCTCCTCCTGCAATGATTCCTT
>DSEO01000352.1 GCA_011056635.1 Bacteroides sp. | reverse complement strand
CCCCAGGATCTTCCGCATCCGGGAATTAAAAACCGTCCGGAGTCCCATCACAGCATCATAGTAGTCATCCGTCTCGATGTGGATCATCAGCGGCTTCATCTCCTCGATCAGCCGCTCCTTCACCGCATTGATGCCCCGGGCCGGGTTTTCCTCGAACTGTTCCCAGAAATCCGAAATCTCAATGGGCTTGCCGTACTTGACCAGGAGGGTCTGGTGCTGCTTCACGTAATGGCCGAAATCAAGTCCCACGGGGACAAGCTTCACGAAGGGCTTGCTGCCGTATGGCTCCTGTGCCCTGAAGGCAATCCGGAACATCCCTTTCACCAGTGTGCGCAGCTTCCGCTGATCGCCATGGTTCCCCTCGGGCATGACGCAGAGATAGTGCTTCTGGTTCAGTACGTTCACCGTGATGTCGAAGATGTCCTGGTTCTTGCCAAGCTCCGCGGTGCCGTCGCGCTGCCTGAATACGGGAAGGATTTTCAGGCTGTTCAGGAAGAAGGCAAGGAACCGGTTGCTGAAGATATCCGCCCGGGCCAGGAACACCACGTCGCCGGGAGCGGAAAAGAGAACGATCAGCGCATCCATCAGCGCATTCTGGTGGTTGGGGGCGAAGATCACCGGCTGGTCCCTGGGAATGTTTTCCTTCCCCAGGATCTCCACATCGGAGTAATAGTGAAAGAAAAAACTCCTCACATAGGGATAGATCAGGTAATAGATCAGGTTCCTCCGGTGAATATGCTGCTGCGCTCCTCTTACGTCCGATCTGGCCATACAATCAGGTTTATTTGGTGAAACAAATATAGGTTTTTATGGAAAATGAGCGCATTATGATTTATATTTGCAGTGTAATGAAACGGACCAGGGAACTCGATCAAAAGCTGATCTGCGGAATCCAGCAGATCGGGGTCGGCGTCAGGAATGTGTATGAGGCATGGAAGTGGTATATCCCGCATTTCGGGATGAATGTGAAAATGTTCGAGGACCGGGCCACAGCCGAATACATGCTTCCGCACACCGCAGGGAAACCCAGGGAAAGGCATGCCGCACTGGCCATCAATATGCTGGGCGGGGGAGGCTTCGAGATCTGGCAGCACACCGGGCGGACCCCGGAAGCCCCGGCCTTTGAGCTTCGGCTGGGCGATCTGGGTATCTTTGCCGGTAAGATCAAGGCCCCCGATGCGGAAGCGGCCTTTGAACACCTGAAAAGCGGATCCCGGCCCCTTACAGGGATCGTGAAAGATCCCGTCGGCAGGAAAACCTTCTTTCTGAAAGATCCCTTCGACAATATCTGGCAGGTGGTGGAAGAAGGAAGCATGTTCATGAAGCATGCCGGGAACAAGACCGGCGGATCCTTCGGCGCCATCATCGGGACCACCAACCCGGACAAGGCGGTCAGGCTTTACAGCGGCATCCTGGGTTACCAGATCGTGGCCTATGATAAAAACGGCACCTTCCCCGACCTGGAGGGGGTGCCCGGGGGGACCAGCAAATTCCGCAGGGTCCTGCTGAAACACGGCAATACCCTGAAAGGTCCTTTTTCCCGCCTTTTCGGTCCCAGTGAAATCGAACTGGTCCAGGTGCTGGACCGGCAGCCGGAACAGATCTTCCAGAACCGGATCTGGGGAGACCTGGGATTCATCCACCTGTGCTTCGATGTGGTGGGCATGAAAAAACTGAAGGAAGAGTGCGATACAAACGGATTCCCCTTCACGGTGGATTCCGATGTGCACCCCCTGGGCAAGCCCTTCGACATGGGCGAGGCAGCCGGTCATTTTGCCTACGTCCAGGATCCCGACGGCACCCTGATCGAATTCGTGGAAACCCACAGGATACCCATCTCCAAGCGATTCGGCTGGTACATCAACCTCTGGAAGCGGCGCGATGTGACCAAACCCCTCCCCGACTGGATACTCAAGATGCTCCGCTTTATGAAGGTGAATCCACGCAAGCTGCGGATCCTTGAAGCCCGCCATGAGTGAACAGCACTAACGTTTCAGACACTTTGAATACAATTACTGGATATTGAATTATCCCCCCATTGAGGTAAAAGGCACCGACCGGGTAGACAGGAGGGACTTGAAAGCAAAAATCCATCATTGTTTGTCATGAAAAAACGCTCAGAAAATCAGGGGCTGTTCTCATCATGCCTTACAGAGATTTCCTGTCGGACCTGTGGTCAGGGAATGTAATCATGCAGGAAACAAGTGCCTTACTCCTCTTTGACAACCCTGACAAAACCGGTTTTCGCGTTCCCGGAAGTGACCTTCAGGACATACACCCCCGGTGGAAGTCCCGTTACATCCAGGGTGGCCTGCCCTGCGCTGTACTGCCGGCCTGTCAGCATGGATCCGTCCATGGAGTATATCTCCAGGCGGGTGATTTGTTCGTCCGCAGAAACCGTCAGCCGGTCGCCGAAAGGATTGGGATAGACGCGGATGCCCGGGGCTGAAAGTCCGTCTTCAGCGTGATCGATGATCTCATAGGGGACCAGGAGGATGTCGTCGAAATGGTAGAAATTCTTGACGGCCGACCCGAAGTCAAAAAAAAGCGTGATGCGGTCGTACAAATCCGTGGCGGCATCCGGGAAAATGAATTCCAGTTCCTGCCATTGATTGATCACCGTCAGGTTAGCCCCCACCTCCGCCGTCTGGCCGGTCCCCCCGTCATTATCCTCCAGTTTGAAAAGCACCTGCCCTGTTTTCGGTCCGTATACGCTCATGAGAAACTTTTTGTGCCTGTCCAGATCCAGGTTGAAACCGAGATCCGCATAAATCCCCGCCCAGGTCACCTCCGTTTTGTAGGTTTTGCCCGCCGTGGCAGACGGATTCACCGCATCGGGGGAGGGATTCTCAACCGTCTCGAAGGTGCTGCCGGCGAAAACGGAGAACGGATAGGAGGTGGTTTCAAAATCCACGATGGTGATGGTATCCGAAAGGGTGACGGGGATGGTGTATTCCGTCACCCCGCAGCTGTTGGTGACCGACACCGATACCGCTCCCCCCTCCATCCCGAAATCAACCCGCACGGCATCTGTGCCCTGTCCCTCCGCCACGGCAGCATCCGGGGGCACCGACCATGCATAGGTGGATGCCGGGACGGGCTCGACGGTATACAGCACCCCGGTTGCGGTCTGCGAAACCCTGGAGGGCCCTGTGAGGAGTGGGTCCCGCACAGCGACCCACGCCGAATCCGAAAAACTGCCGCAGGAGTTCTCAAAGCTGACCGCCACGTAGCCGTCCCCGCAGCCCCATTGCAGCACCAGGGTATCGTCCGGTTCAT
>DSEO01000251.1 GCA_011056635.1 Bacteroides sp. | reverse complement strand
GAGACATTGGTGATAACCGAGAGGACGGGTGTGATGATGTTGGTGGAGTCCAGCCTGCCTCCCAGTCCGGTCTCTATAACAGCCATCTCCGCCTTCTGCCTGGAAAAATAGTCAAAGGCCATGGCCACGGTCATTTCGAAAAAAGAGGGACGGACCGATTCAATGACTTGTTTGTGTCGCCGGATGAAACGGACCACTTCCTCTTCCGGGATGGGCTGCCCGTCCATCCGGATGCGTTCCCTGAAATCCAGCAGGTGCGGGGAGGTGTACAGGGCCGTCCGGTACCCGGCCTGTGTGAGGACGGAGGCCAGCATGTGGCTCACCGAACCCTTGCCGTTGGTCCCCGCCACATGGATGGAAGGGAAATTCCGGTGGGGATGTCCCAGGTGTGCATCCAGCAGGAGGGTGTTGTCCAGGTCGGCTTTGTAAGCGGCTTTCCCCACCCGCTGGTACATGGGGAGACTGCCGAAAAGGAAATCGGTGGCTTCCCGGTAGGTCATCGGGAAAAGTAGGGCTGGTTCCAGGTATTCCGTTTCACCCTTTCGGGTTTGAACCTGGCCGGTCTGGGCTTTGTCTCCGCCGGGTATCCCAGGGCCACCAGGGCAAAGGGGTTCACATGGGGGGGAAGTTCCAGGAGGCGGCTGAAAGCTTCCTTCCTTTCCTTCCTGGGATGGATCCCCACCCAGCAGGACCCGATCCCCATTGTCTGGGCTGCCAGCAGCAGGGTCTGTGTGGCTGCTCCGCAATCCACAACCCAGTATCCGTCGCCGTGCTGCAGCTGCTCGTCGCCGCATACCACGATCCCGTGGGAAGCGGTGCGGAACATGGCTGCATAGGGATGGATCTCCATGATCCTGTCCATCATCTTCCGGTTGTCCACCACCACGAAGTGCCAGGGCTGACTGTTCACAGCCGAGGGTGCATACATGGCAGCCTCCAGCAGTTTGCCGATCAATGCATCATCGATCTTCCGGTCCGTGAATTTGCGAATGCTTCTCCTGTTGAATATATATTCCAGTTCATCCATGGGGCAACCGGTTTAAAAATGTGTGTAAAATTCCCTGTAATGTGAATAATTCAATCACAGGACGGCAGTTAAAAATTCTAATTTTGAAGCCATGAACAGAACACTGTTTTGCCTGCGCATCACAGTTGGTAAAGTTAGTTAACAGGGGGGATTTATGGCAAATGCGGTGAAAAAAAACACCAAGATCTTCGTTCTTGACACCAATGTGCTGCTGCATGATTACAGGTGTATGCACAACTTCGACGAACACGATATCGTCGTACCGATCACCGTGCTCGAGGAGCTGGACAGGTTCAAGAAAGGGAATGACATCATCAATTACCATGCGAGGGAATTTACCAGGGAACTGGACAAGCTGAGCGGGGACAAACTTTTCAACGGGGGGATTTCCCTGGGCAAAGGGAAGGGCAAGCTGAGCATCGAGACCGGCAAGCCTGCATCGGAGAAACTGGTAGCCTCTTTTCCGGAGAACACTCCGGATCACAGGATCCTGGCCATCGCCGAATACCTGAAGGTGCTGCATGACACCAAACGGGAGGTGATCCTGATCACCAAGGACATCAACCTGAGGATGAAGGCCAAGTCGCTGGGCCTGATGGCACAGGATTACCACAATGACATGGTGCAGAACATCGAGGACATCTACGAAAGCGTGAAGGTGAACGAGGTGACGGACCATTCATTGATCTCCGATATGTATGATACCGCGGAGGGGGTGCCGGTGAACCGTTTCCACTTTAAAAAGGAACCGCATGCGCACCAATATTTTATCTTTAAAAATGAATCCAGGAGCGGACTGGGCCATTTCGATCCCTTCAACAGGCGGGTGAACCGGGTGGAGAAGACCCGCACCTACGGCATTGATCCCCGCAACGCGGAACAGACCTTTGCACTGGATGCTTTGTCCCGCCCGGAGGTCCAGCTGGTGGCCCTTACCGGTAAGGCGGGGACGGGCAAGACGCTCCTGGCCCTGGCAGCCGCCATTCACCAGCGCAAGGAGTATACCCAGATCTTCCTGGCCCGGCCCATCATTCCGCTGGGCAACAGGGATATCGGCTACCTGCCCGGGGATGTGGATGAGAAGATCGGGCCCTACATGGCCCCGCTGTTCGATAACCTGGCCGTGATCAAGCAGAAGTTCAGGCAGCAGAGCAAGGAATTCAGCCGCATCGAGGAGATGCAGCAGAGCGAGAAGCTGGTCATCACACCCCTGGCTTACATCCGCGGCCGGAGTCTCTCCAGGGTCTTCTTCATCGTGGATGAGGCACAGAACCTGACTCCCCACGAGGTAAAGACCATCATTACCAGGGCCGGGGAGGGGACCAAGATGGTGTTCACGGGGGATATTCAGCAGATCGATTCACCCTACCTGGATACCAAGTCCAACGGACTCACCTACCTGGCCGACCGCATGAAGGGCCAGGATATATTCGCCCATGTGCACCTGGTGAAAGGTGAAAGGAGTTACCTGGCCGACCTGGCCAGCAACCTGCTTTAATATACCAATGGAAAGAAAACTGTTCATTATCCGACATGGCAAGTCCAGCTGGGAGGAGGAGGGACTGGACGACATCGACAGGCCCCTGGCGGACAGGGGGATCCGCAATGCAGACACCATGGCACACCGGCTCAGGGAAAGCGGGGATGTCCCCGAACTGATCTTCACCAGTCCCGCCAACCGTGCGCTGAATACCGCCATGATCATGGCCCGGGTCTGGGGGCTCCCTGCAGCCTCATTGGAGGTCCATGACGCACTTTACATGGCCTATGAGTCTGACATCGACGCGGTGGTGGGGATGGCTCCGGACCCGGTGCGCGGGCTTGCCATTTTTGGTCACAATCCATCCTTCACCCTCTATGCAAACAGGTTCCTGGATACGACCCTGGACAACCTGCCCACGGCCGGTGTAGTCATCGTGACCCTTGAAAGTGACGGCTGGAGCGGGATTGGCCGTCCCATGGTAATCAATGCACGTGTGGAATATCCCAGGCGTAAACCGTAACGTGACCGGCAGCATGACAGATGTTACATGCGCCGTGGTGGTGGAGCGTGGAATGGTGCTGGTTACCCAGCGCAGTGAGCAGATGGATCATCCGCTGAAGTGGGAGTTCCCAGGAGGGAAGGTCAAGGAGGGAGAAACACCCGAATCCTGTATCATGCGCGAGATCCGGGAGGAGCTGGGCTTAACGGTGATGGTGAAGCTCCGGCTGCCGGTGGTGGTGCACAGGTACGGTCACCGGGAGGTGAGGCTGATCCCCTTTGTGT
>DSEO01000313.1 GCA_011056635.1 Bacteroides sp. | reverse complement strand
CTTCATACCCCACAAAAAACCGCATACAAAAGCCATGGGAAAACACCGGGCGCGGACCCAAAAAAAGAACCACCTGTGGGCCATGCTCTCCTGTTACTTTTTCGGTTACCATTATGAGCACCATGCATTTCCGGGTAAACCCTGGTGGAAACTGTATCAGGTGAAGAACCAAAGCATCCCCGGCAATGATCATTAAGGCGCGTCACCACTGGTTCTATTATCCCTTCTTCAAATTCTATTCCAGGTGGATGCCGAAACTGGATTTCAGAAAGGTGACGCTCCACCATTCATTGGAGGACAGGCAATTACCCATCCTGATGATCGGGAACCATGTCAGCTGGTGGGACGGATTCCTGGGTCAGTATATCAACCTGGAACTGTTCCACAGGAAACTGCACATCCTGATGCTGGAGGAACAGCTCAGGGAAAGGATGTTCCTGAATAAAACAGGGGCATATTCCATCAGAAAAGGTGACAGAAGCGCCCTGGAATCGATCCGGTATACTGCCGATCTCCTTTCCGACCGCCGCAACCTGGTGATCCTTTATCCCCAGGGGAAGATCCACAGCATCATGGATGTTCCGGTAAAGTTCGAATCGGGTTGGTACCGCGTTTTCCGGTATCTGGATCATCCCATCCAGGTGGTGTTCTACGTGGCCCTGTTCGATTTCTTCTCTTTCCGGAAACCGGAACTGAATATTTATCTTTATGAACATGCATACGAAGGGAAAAGCCTGGAAGAAATGAACAGGGATTTCAATGCATGCATCTTCAGGAGTATGGATCATCAAAAGACGCTTGCATGATCTGGCTGGCATTTCCGGCATTTGTATTCCTGACCGTGCGTCTGGTGATAGCGGGGATCAATCTGCTTTCCCGGCAATGGCTCGGAATAGCGGTTCCGGAAAGCACTTCCCCCGTCTCTGTACTGATCCCGGCCAGGAATGAAGCAGAAAACCTGCCGGGATTGCTCGACGGGTTACTGGGACAGTCGTACCAATCGCTCGACATCTGGATCTATGATGATGATTCCTCTGACGGGACCCTGGAGGTCATTGAGCGCTACGCCGCCAGGCATTCCCGGATCCGGTACATGAGAGGAAAATCCATTCCGGAGGGATGGAACGGCAAGACCAATGCATGCCATCAGCTGGCCCTGAAAGCGGAGGGCGAATACCTGCTATTCATGGATGCGGATGTACAAGTAGAGCCCGACCTGGTTTCCAGGGCCATCCGGCATGCCCGGAAATATGACCTGACCCTGCTTTCCATCTTTCCCAGGCAGCTGATGGGATCCTTCGGGGAAAAGATCACGGTGCCCGTGATGAACTGGATCCTGGTCAGCCTGTTGCCGCTTGCACTGACCCGGTTGAGCCATTATCCTTCCCTCTCTGCGGCAAACGGACAATTCATGCTGTTCAGGGGGAGGGAGTACCGACAGCACAGGTTCCACCTACTGGTCAGGGACATCAACGTGGAAGATATTCACATCTTCAGGATCGTGAAGCGAATGGGATATGCTGCCCATACGGTTCTGAGCCGTGGGGAAATCTCCTGCCGGATGTACAGGAGTATGAAAGAAGGGATACTGGGATTCACGCGAAGTGTTTTTGCATTTTTCGGGGGGAGCGGGGTGGCCCTGGCCATTTTCACCCTGCTGACCACCTTTGGAATATTGTTTGTATGGCTGGGGATGGGTCCGCTGTATGCCTGGATCTATCTTGGCATGACCATGCTTCTGCGTGCGCTGGTGGCCATGCTCAGCCTGCAGCCCGTAGCCGTCACCACACTGCTTTCTCCATTGATACAGCTCAGTTTTGTCTGGATTGTCATCCGGTCTTTTCTGCTCAGGGCAGGGGGAAAGAATGTCTGGAAAGGGAGAACCATTCAATTCAAAGGGATATGAAAAAGTGGATGTGCTTGTTCTTTTGTTTGTTGTCCATGTGGGTGCGGGGACAGGATTACAGCGACAGGATCTACCAGGCCTATGTGACCGGCAGGATGGAACGTTGGAAAGCGGTGATGGAAGAAATGGACAGGGCATACATGGCCGACAGGGATGGTGCGTTGCTGTACCGGCTCACCGAGGCGGAGTACGGGTATATCGGTTACTGCATTGGCGAGGGCAGAAAAGCTGAAGCCAGGCAATTGCTGGAAAAAGCCGGGAAGCATGTGGATATCCTACTGAAAGCCGGCCGTGACCTGCCGAAGGTGTATGGCCTGCAGGGGGCATTCTATGGTTTCAGGGTGGGACTGGAGCCTTTGAAAGCCCCTTTTTACGGGAGAAAATCGGTGGAGGCCAATGAAAAAGCCATCAAGCTCGGTCCGGATGAGCCCCAGGTCTGGATGGAAAAGGCCCATATTGAATTTTATAAACCCGCCATCTTCGGGGGCTCGAAAAAACGGGCGGTACCGCTGTATGAAAAGGCTGTCAGATTATTTGAAACAATGCCCGGGCGCACGGAGAAAAACTGGATATACCTGAATTCCCTGGTTGCCCTGGCCATTGCCTATGAAGCGACAGGCGCGATCCAAAGTGCCGACAGGATCTACGGGAAGTTGCTGGAACTGGAACCCTCGCTGGTCTGGATACGGGATGAAGTTTACCCGGATTTCCTGGAGAAGCATTCCTTAAAATGACCCCTGCAACAGCACCATTTTTTTATCTTTGTCCAAACCGAAATATCATATGAACCAGGATATCCGTGTCAGATTTGCACCCAGTCCGACGGGTCCGCTGCACATTGGCGGATTAAGCACGGCACTGTTCAATTTCCTCTTTGCGAGAAAACACGGGGGTGCTTTCATCCTCCGAATCGAAGATACGGACCGGACGAGGTTCGTACCGGGGGCAGAAGAATACATCCATGAGGCACTGGAGTGGTGTCACCTGCAACCTGACGAAGGTCCCCTCCAGGGAGGGGGATTCGGACCCTACCGGCAGTCTGAACGCAAAGACCTCTACAGCCGGTATGCTTTTGAACTTGTGGAAAAGGGGCATGCCTATTATGCATTTGACACACCGGAGGAGCTGGATCGTCTCCGGGCAGCATACGAGGCAGACGGAAAGACATTCATCTATGATGCCCGTGTCCGGGGAACCCTGAGGAATTCACTCACCATGGAAGCATCTGCCGTGGAGGAATTGATCACCCGGGGCGATCCCTACGTGGTCAGGTTCAGGTTCGAAGCCGACACGGACATCCGGATGAAAGACCTGATCCGGGGAGAGGTGGTGGTGAACAGTTCCACGCTGGATGACAAGATCCTGTATAAATCGGACGGGATGCCCACCTACCACCTGGCCAATGTGGTGG
>DSEO01000135.1 GCA_011056635.1 Bacteroides sp. | reverse complement strand
TCGTACCGGCAGGAGAATTTGTAACGGGCACCATGGTCCTGAAATCCAATGTGGAACTCCATCTTCAGCAGGGAGCAAGGCTTGTGGGAAGCCTGGATACGGCCGACTACCGGGTGGACGGACGGAGACGGGGCATGCTTTTCGCCTACCGGGCAAAGAACATTACCCTTTCCGGGGAAGGGGAGATCGACGGAAGGGGCACTTCCTTTCACCGGACCGACAGGGCCCACATGGGGCAGGATTTTGACAGGATGGTCACCCGTCAGAAAGAAGCCTACATGCCTGCCGGGACGGTTCCGGCAGACGGACCCCTTGCCTACGAGTACCGGCCCGGCATGCTGGTGGTGATTTTACAATGCGAGCAGGTGGCCATCAAAGACCTGACCTTCAGGGATTCGCCTGTATGGACCTTCCGGATAGCCGATTGTGACGATGTTTCTGTGACCGGTATCTCCATCCTGAACAACCTGATGGTCCCCAACAGCGACGGGATCCACTGCACCACATCAAGAAATGTGCGGATCTCCGGGTGCGACATACGGGTTGGTGATGACGCCATCATCGTGACCGGCTTCGGAACGCAGGTGGATGTGAGCGGCGATATCACAAAGAAACTTGACTACACGTCCCGGGAATTCGGTAACAAAACCGGGTATGCCGAGAATGTAACCGTCACCAACTGCATCCTCCAGTCCCGCTCAGCAGGGATCCGGGTGGGTTACGGGATCAATCCCATCCGGAACTGCATTTTTTCCAACCTGGTGATCCACGGGTCCAACCGCGGGCTCGGGGTGTTTTCGCGGGACGACGGAAGCATCGAGAACATCCTGTTCAGTGATATCATCATCAATAACCGGCTCCATTCGGGGCACTGGTGGGGAAACGGGGAACCCATCCATGTCTCATCTGTCAGGCAGGATCCGGACATTCCGGCCGGACCGGTGAAGAATATCCGGTTCCGGAACATCATCGCCGAAAGCGAGAGCGGGATTGTCCTGTATGGCACCAGGGAGTCTCCATTGAAGGATGTTCAGCTGGAAGACGTATCCATCCGGATCACCCGGGGTGAGTACACAGACTCCTATGGCGGGAATTTTGACCTGAGACCGGTCCACCCCACAGACCTGGGCATTTTCGAACATGACATACCTGCTTTGTACAGCCAGTTTACGGAAGGACTCACCATCGGGGACCTGAGCGTCACCTGGGGCGATGACCTGCCTTCCTGGATGACCCATGCCGTCTACTGTTCTGACTTCTCAAACCTCACCATAGACGGGTTTTACGGGGCACCGGCACGGACCGGACTGCCTGCCATTGAACTGATGGACGGCAAGGGCGCCGCCCTGGAAAACCTCAGGGTGAGTGAGGATGCCCTGAAGCTTCTGCAGCAGACAAATGTCAGGTAAAGGAATAATAACAAATGTGATTTCACTATCTTGGTAGAATGGATATACGGGAATTTTCACCGCATACTTTCTGGTCATACGACAAGCATGCCGACATCAAACCGTAGGTTGTCCTCAGGCAGGTCATTGCCCATGGTGAAATCAGGGATATGCTGCCGCTTGCCAGGAAGATCGACAGTCGCAGGATCCTGGAGGCAATCGAGAACTGGAAAGAACGGGAGAAACATGAGAAGCATATCATATTTTTTAAAAGGGTCATCCCGGGTTGATCATGGAGCATCATGTGGATATGGAACAGATCTGATGAACTGTACCCGTTCATGAAAAAAATCGCCACATACGGAATGATCATCCTGTGCCTGTTGACAGGATGCAATCCCCGGAAAAACACAGAGGAAAAAACCGTGGAAAAAGCAAACAAGATCGTCATCTACCAGGTATTCACCCGCCTTTTCGGGAATACAAATACCACCAACAAAGCATGGGGGACCATTCAGGAGAACGGGGTGGGCAAGTTCAATGATTTCACCGATGAAGCCCTGGAGGCCATCAGGGAACTGGGGGTGACCCACATCTGGTACACGGGGGTGCTGCACCACGCGATGGTGACCGACTACGCGGAATACGGGCTGCCGGGAGATGACCCGGATGTGGTGAAAGGGAGGGCAGGGTCGCCCTATGCCATCAGGGACTATTACAATGTGGACCCCGACCTGGCGGTGGATCCCTCCAGGAGGATGGAGGAGTTCGAGGCACTGATCCAGCGCACCCACAGGCACGGGATGAAAGTGATCATGGACATTGTACCCAACCACGTGGCCCGGGGGTATCATTCGGTATCCAATCCCGAAGGGGTGGAAGATTTCGGGGCATCGGACGACCGGACCGTGGAATATCGCAGGGACAATAATTTCTATTACATCCCGGGAGAGCCGTTCCGGGTCCCGCAGTGGAAGGACGGCTACCTGCCGCTGGGCGGGGAGAAGCATCCCATAGCGGACGGACACTACGAAGAAAACCCGGCCAGGTGGACCGGCAACGGGTCCAGGAGCCCGCAGCCCGATATGTATGACTGGTATGAAACAGTGAAGATCAATTTCGGGGTACGGCCCGATGGAACGAAAGATTTTCCCGGACTGCCGGACGGGTATGATAAGGAATCCGCGGAGGCGCATGCGGATTTCTGGAAGGACAAGGAGGTGCCCGATTCCTGGAAGAAATTCCATGACATCGTGATGTTCTGGCTGGATGAAGGGGTGGATGGGTTCCGGTACGACATGGCGCAGATGGTTCCGGTGGAGTTCTGGAGTTATCTCAACTCGGCCATCAGGATGAAAAAACCGGATGCCATCCTGATCTCCGAGATCTACATCCCGGAGATGTACCGGGAATACATCCGCCTGGGGAAAATGGATTACCTGTATGACAAGGTCCAGCTCTATGACACCCTGAAAAACATCATGCAGGGCAGCGGGAGTACCGACCGGCTGATCCAGATCCGGGAAGACCTGGCGGATATCGGTCACCACATGCTGCATTTCATGGAGAACCACGATGAGCAGCGCATTGCCAGCGAGCCTTTTGCGGGTGATGCCAGGAAAGGGAAGCCGGCCATGGTGGTCTCCGCAGCCATGGGCACTTCTCCCGTCATGATCTACTTTGCCCAGGAGCTTGGCGAACCGGCGGAAGGCGATGCGGGATTCGGATCGGCCTCGCGGACCACCATCTTCGATTACTGGGGCGTACCCTCCCATGCCAGGTGGGTGAACAGGGGGGCATTTGACGGGGGACAACTCACCCCGGAGGAAAAGGAGTTGAGGGAGTTCTACCGCAGGCTCCTGAACTTCACCCTGGAAAGCAAGGCTCTTACCGGGGAATACCGCCAGGTCCACAGTCATAACAGGACCTATACG
>DSEO01000236.1 GCA_011056635.1 Bacteroides sp. | reverse complement strand
TCGTAATACAGGATCCCCTCGCCGTTCACACTGTTCCTGAAGCAGGTATTCCCCGGACCTGCCGGTCCCCACCAGTCCCCGATCCCTATCTCCTCCACCCGGTTCCCTTCGAACAGGTTCATGAAGGGGTAATGGCCGTGCACCGATATATCGGGGGGGATCCAGCCGTTGTTCAGGTTCGTCTCTCCCTCCCCCTGCACCGGGTGGATCGAATAATTGTAGCCGAAGACATTCCCGTTGGCCCCCACATGGACCATCATGGCATGCCGCAGGGAATCGAAGATGTTGTTCTCCACCAGGGTGCCGGTAACATGGAACCCGCATTCCACACCATATCCGCTTCCCCCGCCGCCATAGCTGAATGAGCGGTGGAAATAGCTGTCCCGGATCTCGTTCCCCAGACAGCTGTTCTGGGCCACGTGGGACCTCCGGGTGTGACAGCTCTCCACATTTTTGATCCAGCAGTGGGCGGAGTTCTTGAAATGGAAAGTGTGCCCTTCGGCTGCCGTTTTTTCAATGTACAGGTCCTCGAATCCCACACCCGTAACCAGTCCCTGCGGCCTGATTCGTGCATTCAGCCCGGATGAGAAATCCAGGTGCAGGGGAGATTCAAAAGTGACCCCGTTCCCATCCACACTTTTCACCCGGAGCATCTGTCCCGCCGCATTCTCCGCCCAGGACTGGATCCATTCCGCCGAGGTGTACATCAGCAGGGAATCGTTGTCCATCTCAATTTCTGCGGATTGTCCTGGTGTAAATGCGGCACCGTCCTCCACCGTCAGGCTGACCGCCCCTTTTACGGCCCCGTCAGGCAGTGGCTGCCAGGCTCCCCTGCGGTAGGTGATCACCTCGATGCAATCCCCGCTGTATTCCATCAGGAACCTGGATTTCCGGCCGGTGCCCCGGAACACGATCCCGTCTTTTCCGATGGAGATCTTTGAACCGATCCGGAATATACCTTCCGGAATATAAACCACTCCTCCTTCTGGAGGCAGCGCACCGACCGCATCTGCAACGGCCTGCCAGCTGTCCGCCACCCCTGTGGGATCGGCCCCGTGGTCCAGGATGTTCTCCACCGGACCGGCGATCTGCGGGATGCCTCCCGGTATCCCCGGGTCCCATGTGATCCGCCTCTCCGCCGGAATGATCAGCGAATCCTGACCGTGGGCCAGGCTGATCATGACAGCCAGGAAACAAACGAGTGGTAACTTCGTCATTGAGAGGTCTCCATCGCCTTCTTCATGCCTTCGGTGGTGGTGTGGTATTTCACGATCATGTTGGGGATCTCCCAGGCGGGGATGCTGCCCGACTTCACAAATTCCAGGAATTTCCCTGTCACCTGCCCGAAGTGTGCCTCGTGGCCCACCTTGTATTCTTCGGGGATCTCCAGCAGCCAGTTCCCTTTTTCCAGCTGCTTCAGCTGCACACCCGGGTATTTTTCGGCAAGCTTTCCGTTCACCGCCTCTTTCAGGGAGGTGGCATAGCTTTCCGGATTTTGCGGACCGGTATGTTCGATGTAGAGCATGGGCCGGTAGCCTTCCTCAGCCCCCTGACGGATGACCAGGTTGCAGCGGCTGCCCTTCATGATGGAGTAATGGGTGTCGCCCGTCCCCTCCGGAGCCTCAAAGTTCCAGATCACCGACACCTTGGCGTGGATCCCCTTGAGTGTGTAGTTGATCTCCCCGTTGCTGAACACTTTCAGGGTGTCGTCCTTCACGTCTTTCATAAGGAATTCCGGGAAAGCGCTGAGTCCGGTGACCTTTTCAAACATGGCCGTTGTCAGGCCGGTGCTCCAACGGCGTGCTGAGATGATCTCCACGTCTTCTTTTTCAAGGACCACCCCGGGAAAGGCTTCCCACTGGATCAGGTCCACCAGGTGGGTGGCCACGTCCGTGATCCCCTCTCCCTGCTGCTTCACATCGAAGAACCAGGGGGGACGGACCAGCGCCTTGCCGGACACATACTTAAAGAAATGATGGACGCTTTCCTTGGTGATGGAAGGGTCGCCGGGATTGCCTTTCAGCAGCTCGCCGAACACCTCCGGGATCTGCGAGAGCTCCTTCTGGATCATGGTGGTGATCTCGTAGCGCTCGGTCATGATGTCATAGATCAGCACACCCTTTTCCTCCGCCACTGCAAAGGCTTCCTCGAGCATGGGGTACTTTTCCGGCGAGATGACCATGGGTTTGTCGGCCAATACGTAGATCCCCTGCTTCACCGCCTCCAGGATGTATTCGGTCTTCTTGGCGTTGTTGCCGGAAACGACCATTACATTCCCGGGCTTTTCTCCGAGCATCTTCTCCAGGAAATCGTCCCCGGTATATACCTTCAGGTCCCAGGAAGTGGGATCCTCCGTGCGGGAATTATAGTCCCCGATGCTGGCCAGGTAGCTTTCCACTTCGGGTCCCTCGGGTGCATACACATGCACCGCGGGGTCCACCTGGTCGTACATCTGCTTCTGCACCAGGGCTGCATGGAAATGGCCCGGGTCCAGGTTCATGAGTTTCACTTTTCCTTCGATGGGGTTGAACATGGTCTGAGCATTTTGCTGTGTGGCATCCTCCTTTATACCCTGGCTGCAGGAAACAAGGGCCAGGAGTACGGGAATCATGAATGAGATCCTGATTTTTTTCATTTTGGACAATGCTATTAAATGAACAACGGATGAAAGCATTCCGTGTGACACAAATATAATCATATTGAAGCGATCCCCGGCTTCTTTTCTCCGCTGATGGTGATCCCGGGATCCGGTGAGTGGGCTTCCGGGGTCAGGTAGAACAGGGCTGACTGGTGCGGTCCCAGGTCGTGCCGGACCATACTGACCTCTTCCCTGTCATAAATTTTCCCCGGTTCCCAGCGATAGCGATACCAGCGCCCGGGGCCCGTGATCTCTTCCAGGTCCAGGGCAACGGATCCCGCGGTTTCTGAAAGGTTGATCACCAGCAGTCCCAGGTGCCCGTTCAGCAATTTTCGTGAGCCCACAAGGATCTCCGGTCCGGGTTCCGACCACCGGTGCAGGTCAGCCGTGACCGCTTTAGCCGGTGGCTCCAGGAACCTGAGGAACCGGAGCCGAGCTTCGGACAGGCGGTGGATGGAATCGGAAGTGTTCACCACCCCGCCTGTAAAGCCGGCCCACAGGGCCAGGGATTCCATTTCATCCTGGTTCAGGTTGTTGTCATGATCACGCAGGTAGAACACATCCGGGTCGTTCTGCCAGAGCACATTGTTGAAATACTGTCCCCGGAACATCTCCCGGAACATATTAACCGTCCCGCCCATGCTCCAGCCGGGGGACACATCGTTGGAAACCCTGATGGCATCGGCATA
>DSEO01000283.1 GCA_011056635.1 Bacteroides sp. | reverse complement strand
TTCATGTACCACGATCCGGTCACCCATGAACCTGCCTCCCTGAAGATCAATTACCGGTTCCGGTGGACTTCCGACAACGAGGGACTGAGGATCCCCAATGATTCCACCATCCTGGATCCCAATATCACCTACCTTCCCCCCGTGAAGGACACCTGGTATATCCTTACCGCCACAGACAACCTGGGGATGACCGATGTGGACTCGGTCTATTACGAATCCATCCAGACCAGGGCAAAATTCAGTGTGACCTATTATGACAAGGTCAAAAACGAGTATGATTCATCCCTGACGGGGGCATGGAGCAAAGACCAGGGCAGCCTGGACGCACCGCTGACCGTCCGTTTTATCAATGAATCCGAAAACGGGGCCTCCTTTGAATGGGTTTTCCTGGATACCCTGGGAGGGGTCCGGCAGAGCGAGATCACCTACCAGGTGGATGACATGCCGGAATTTACCTACGAGCGGGCCGATACGTATTATTACCCCTATATGGTGAGCGAGAGTGAGGAAGGCTGCACGGATACATTCCGGCTCATTCCGGCCATTTACGTGGAACCTGTCGAGCTGATCATCCCCAATGTGTTCAGTCCCAACGGGGACGGAATCAACGATGTGTTTGTCTTCAAGCACCAGTCGCTCAAATCCTGCAGACTGACCATTGTGGACCGTACGGGAAAGGTAGTCTACAGGCGGAAGATCGACGATATTTACCAGTGGGAGGGCTGGGACGGAAACCTGCATGACAGCGAACGCAGGGCTCCCGAGGGACAGTATTACTTCGTGGTGGAGGCTGAAGGGTATGACGGGAGAGAATACAGTGATCCCACCATTTTTGAGAACTGGAGGCTGAACAGGGGCAACGGCAGCAACCAGACGGGCACCCCGGGATCACAGACGCAGGAGCCGGAGGAGGGAACGGGAAATCTCTATACCGGCTGGCTCTACCTCTTCCGCCATACAGGTACCTACTGATGTGAAGCAGCTCCGGATCATCATCATCACCTTCATCCTGCTAGCGGCGGGACTCTTCATTTACTTCACCGCCGGGAGCGATCCGGAAACGCTTCTGTTTGAACGCATTCCCGCCACGGGCCGGCAGCACACCGGACTGATCCTGGTCATCTGTGCCCTTACCCTGCTCAGCAGCCTGGCCGGTCTGCCGGTATTCTACCTCTCGCTCGCCCTGGGATTCCTGCTCAATTTCACCCCTGCCCTGCTGATCTGCTGGGGAGTGAACCTGGTGTCGGTCATGGCCACCTTCTACATGGTGCGTTTTGCGTTCTCCTCCTACTTCACGGAGCGTTACGGAAAGAAAAAACTGATCCGCCGCATCAACAGGCGGATCCGGAAATATGGTCCTTGGACGGTGGTGTTCAGCAGGGGCATCTATATCATCCCCACCAACATGATCAACTTCAGCTTTCCCCTGAGCAGCATCTCCCTGCCGGCCTATTTCCTGGGCACTGTCATCGGCCTGATCCCCGAATGTTTGATCAATGTGCTCACCGGTTACCTGATCAAACATGAGGTAATCCTGCTTTCGTCCCCGGAGCGCAATACCTGGCAGGCCCTTGTGATCGGCGGGTTTATCCTGTTGTTCGCCGGGATCTTCATCCTGCTACGGATCCGGCAGCACCGGAGGAAGAAATTCAGGAACCTGAAGGTGGTGCCCTACGAGGGCTAATGATTCATCAGCCACTTACTAAGCGGCTCCCAGACCAGCTCTGCTGCATCATATCCCATCCAGATATCGGCATGACCATACTCCAGCGCACGATCCACACCCTTGCGTACGATGTGATGGGTGATGTCGCCGCTGGCTGTCAGGCTGCCGGTATATACTCCGTAACTGCCCAAACCGCCTTCTGCACCCAAGTAAAGAATGGGCAGCCGGATCTCTCCCAGGTGGTCATCCATGCTGACCTCTTCCTCGTTGCATGCACAGGCGCATGCTTCATAAAGGTGTTGCACCGGCATGTGGGGATTGAGGTTGACACCCAACCGGATGAACCGGTTTGGGTCCGCATACAGGAACCCGTCATCCATGGTGCCCCCGAAATAATGCCAGGAAGGGGCATCCGGGTTTTCAGCCGGACTGAAACCAGCCATGAGAAATGCCTGGTAATTGGTCACCCCCATTCCGTCAAACGGGGGAACGGGGGAGATCTCTTCGGGTGCACTGAGTGCCAGGCTTGCCATATGGATCATACCCATCCCCTCTTCAAAATTGAATGTTCCGGCATCCATCCGGGCTTTCAGATCAGCCGCCGTGGTGCAGTTATTCTGCCGCCATGGCTCATTCTCAGGAACGGGTTCATATTTCATCAATCCCTCCACCGGGATCAGACCGCTGATATTGTGCAATACCGGCTTCATCTGTGTTTCCCTGCCCGCGGCAGTGTACACGAGATTGGCCGTACAGCAGTAACCCAGCAGGTTCATGCGGTCAAATCCCTGTCCGGTCATTCCCCGGATCAGCCTGGCCACCGTCATCCCTGTCAGTGTATGATCCACATCGCGCTCTATCCCCCACCCCTTCATAAAAGAAAAGTCGGCTGTCTCCATGGGCAGCAGCGTCCAGGCCAGGTCAATGGCCCACACATCGATTTTATTGGAAGCCAGAAAGAAGGGGGATGAGGTTTCTTCATTGATCACTTCCGCACCCACCCTGAGATAAATATCCTCGAAATCCTGTATGGCAGCGTGAACCATGAATACATTCCCCCTGGTGCTCATCGGCACATAGGGTTTCCGCTCCCTGACCACCCTGTGGATACGGATCCTGTCATAGATTTCGTCGCTGACATCCACCTCGAATGAATAATGGGCGATCCCTTCTCCCAGCTCTTCCCTTTTCATATTCAGCGCCATCCCTCTTTTCATCTGGCTGGATCCCAGGGGAAGGATCCTCATCCCCGGATCCTTGAAACCGCTGAACTGTATGTGGAAGATCTGTACATTCTGAATGCCTTCGGCGCGCTCAAATCCGTTGTCCCTGCGCCCGGGATTCTCCAGGATAACCGTTTCATCATCCGCACCGGGCAATCCGATGATCTGGATATCAGATTGTGTGATAACCGGTGCCTCCCGGTAGATCCCGGGCTCAATATAAATCACATCCCCTGGATCAGCCACATCCAATGCATCCTGGATGGAGCTCCCCTTTTGCACGATGATCATGTTGGATCCCAGGTCAAATTCCCTGATCCACTGGACCCACTGCGGAGGATCCTCCCCGGAGAATGAATCTTCAGGTATACCTCCGGAGGACGGTATGCAGGTCATCAGCAGGCAGATCCCTGCTGTTAAGACGCAAATCTTTTTCGTTGTTTTCATCAGGTCAGATTTAGGCTAAATGGTTAACAAAGATTGAAAACC
>DSEO01000284.1 GCA_011056635.1 Bacteroides sp. | reverse complement strand
TAAAAACATGTAAACGAGCCGCTGATATTTTGCTCAATTAAAAACATGTAAACGAGCCGCTGATATTTTGCTCAATTAAAAACATGTAAACGAGCCGCTGATATTTTGCTCAATTAAAAACATATAAACGAGCCGCTGATATTTTGCTCAATTAAAAACATATAAACGAGCCGCTGATATTTTGCTCAATTAAAAACATATAAACGAGCCGCTGATATATTACCCCTAACCCCACCTCTAACTTTTCTAACTCCACTCCGCTAACTCCACTTCTAACTCCACTAACTCCATCAACTCCTTCCATTTTGTAATGCAACTTCATAAGTATTACATTGTCTTTCCCATTTGAAAGCATATCACTTTGGCAACGAATTACGAGGACATACACAGGGATGTGATCGAATCGTGCATTCTGGGAGATGTCCGGGCACAGTACCAGTTGTACAGCCTCTACGCGAAGGCGATGTATAACATCTGTTACCGGATGACCGGAAACCGGGAAGAGGCCGAAGATATGCTCCAGGAAGCTTTCTCGTATGCTTTCAGCAAACTGCGTTCTTTCAGGTTTGAATCTTCTTTCGGGGCGTGGCTGAAAAGGATCGTGGTGAATACCTGCATCAACCACCTGAAAAAAAGAAAGGTGGAACTGGTATACCCGGACACGCAAAATGAACCGGAGCCGGAAGAGGATTTCGTGGATTACGGGGAGATCCGGCTCAAAGTGGAGGAGGTCAAGAAAGCTGTGGAGCAGCTCCCCGAGGGCTACCGGGTTATATTTTCCCTCTACCTGCTGGAGGGATACGACCACGGGGAAATTTCCGAAATCCTGGGGATCTCCGAATCAACCTCGAAAAGTCAGTATTTAAGGGCGAAACTGAAAATCAAAGAAATTTTACTGAGCCATGAGTGACCAATTAGAAGATTTTGTAAGCAAGCACCGGGAGCAATTCGATCCGCATGAACCGGATCCGGCAGTCTGGCTGAAGATCCAGCCCACTGAAACTGTCCGCCGGGAGCACGGGAGATTGCGCTGGCTGAAAGTGGCGGCCGCTGTTGCTGTCATCTTTGCCGGATCCGCAGCGGGGATTTATTTCCTCGCGGGAGGGCATGGGGAGACAAAGTCATACGGCATGGAGCTTCCCAGGGAGATCCAGGAGACCGAACAGTATTACGGCCGGTTGTTGACGCAACGTTTCGATGATCTCAGGCCCTACCTGACGAAGGATCCCGTGGCCGGTGAAATGCTGAAATCGGACATGGATGAACTGGATGCGGCATACGAGGAACTGAAGGACGATCTGAAAGACAATGTATCCAATCCCGAGGTCATCGAAGCAATGATCCTCAACTACAGGGTGAAACTGGAACTGCTGGAGGACCTGCTGCATCAACTAAAAGAAAAGGAGACGCAAGACTATGAAAAGAACGGAGCATATTCGCTTTAATCCGGCGGGATGGCTGACGCCACATACCCCGGCACGGATGAAGCCCGCTGCGCTGCTGATCCTGCTGGTGCTGACGCTGGGCACCGGGGTCCGGGCCCAGAGCCATTCCGACAAGCGGAGCATCAGCAGGAAATATCCGGCCGCCCTGGAAACCACCCTGGAGGTACGGAACAAATACGGAAAGATCCAGGTTGAGACCTGGGAGAAGGATTCCGTGGCCATCCAGGCGGACATTTTTCTCACCGAGTCCAGCGCTGCCAGGCTGAGGAAGCTGCAGGACGACATCCACATCGATTTTACAGCCACGGGGACCTACATCATCGCCAGGACAGTCATCGAAAGCGAGAAGGGACGACTGGCCCGGGAGATTAAATCCATCGAGAACATCCTCGTTGGAAGCAACAAACAGGTGGAGATCAACTACAGGGTGAAGGTGCCCCGGTACCTGGATGTGGTGCTGCAGAACAAGTTCGGGGATATCTATATGGACGATCTGGACGGGCGACTGGACATTGATCTTTCCAATGGCGTGCTCAATGCCAGCCGGATCGGGGGAAATTCCAGCATCAGCCTCAGCTTTGCCAACGGGATGATCCGGTCCCTCGGATCGGTCACCATGGATCTCTCCTACTCCGATCTGAACCTGGGCCATGCGAACCAGCTGGACCTGGAAAGCAAATCCTCCACCCTTCACCTGGACAGCGTCAATGTGCTGAAAATCAGCTCCAGACGCGATAAATTCTATTTCAGGCAGGTGGAATATCTGTACGGGAACAGCAACTTTTCCCAGGTCTGGGTGTACGATTTCATCCGGGAAAGTGATCTGTACATGAAGTACGGGAGTCTCACCGTCGAAAACATCCGTGACGGTTTCAACAGGATCTTCGTGGAATCCTATTATACAGATCTCTCGTTCTACCTGGAACGGGACAACCGCATTCAATTTGACATACTCCACCATGAGAATTCGGTGCTCAGGCTCCCTGCGGACATGATCCGGGTGGAGGAGACCTTCGACGGGAAGGAACATTTCCACAGCGTTGGAATCATGGGCGAGGGTGATCCGGTGAGCGAGATGCGGATCGATGCCCTGCAGAAATGTTTTATCAACATCTCATTCAAGTAGCGCATGATGAAACACATATACATCCTGATGCTCCTGTGTGTCGCACCCGGCGCATTTTCACAGTTCTATTCAAAGGAAGCGGGTGTACGCGGAGGGTACACTTCGGCGATCACCTTCCGGGTGTACCTGGAGGAAGCACTTTCCTATGAAGCGCAGATGTCATACCGTGGGGAGGGACTCATCTTCAATATGATCCGTCAGCGGCATCAGGAACTGGGAATGGACCGTTTCGGGAACTGGAGGTTCATTTATGGATTCGGTCCCCATGCAGGGTTCTACAGGACAGACAGGTACCGCATCATTTTCAGGGAGATCTACTTCGGAAGAAAGGTGTTCACCCCGGTCATCGGATTTGACGGATATGCGGCCATGGAATACCAGATGGAGGAAATTCCGGTCAGCTTCGGGGTGGATTATCATCCGTTCATGGAGATCTCGCTGAGGCAGGTCTTCGGGATCAATCCATGGGATTTCGGAATTTATTTGAAATACAGGTTTTAAATATTACACTTAAATGAAGAATACGATGAAAAAGTTCACGGCGTGGATGGTTCTGGCGGCATTGGCTGTCCCGGCCATCATGGCACAGGAGACCGAATATGCCACGGACCAGAACCGGGATCAAAGAGAAGTGCAGACCATCTTTGACGGCAGGCGTGGTAACGGCGGGTACGGGGCATTCACCATCGGCTATACGCAGATCAATCACCGCGACGGCCTCATCCTGGGCGGACGGGGCGAATGGGTGGTCGGACACGGTTTCGGCCTGGGGATCGGCGGCTACGGATTCCTCAACGACCCTGTCTATGAT
>DSEO01000177.1 GCA_011056635.1 Bacteroides sp. | reverse complement strand
TGTGCAGGACCAGGCGGCAGCCTTGGCCATTCTGCTGGATCCGGAAATTCTTTTCATGAATGTGGCGTATACCTATCTGGCGGTGGGTTCAGTCGATTTTTACAACATTTTGCACAGGAGTGTGAAGTATATGTTTGATGCACATCCTGTTGGAATTGACCAGGTGCTGACCGAGGAATTTAACCTTTCTGTATATCCGAATCCTGCCAGGGATCATACGGTTATCAACTTCTCTGCTGATGCAGCCAAAGACGTATCGTTGAATCTGTACAGCATCTCCGGTGCACTGGCCGGTAATCTGCATACAGGCATAACCGCAGGAGGGGAAAATGAGGTACGTCTGAATATGATGGACTACAGTCCCGGGCTCTATTTTGTGGAATTGCAGATTGAAAACAAGATCTCGTACGCGAAGCTTGTTTTACAGTAAGCAGACTCGATTCGAATTATATTAATCTTTAAGAGGCTGTTTCAAAAGGTTTTGAGACAGCCTCTTATACCTTTTCCGGTTGCTTTAATCAACAAAAATTCATTAACGAATGAAAAAATTCTACTTTTTACTGGTCCTGTTATTTACGGTCACGCTGGCCATTGCCCAGGATGATACCACCATCTCGATTCTGTATACAGCGGACCTGATTGAAATTGACGGGTTTGAAGAAGCCATCTGGGAAAACGTGGATCCCATGCCGGTTGATAAAGCATTCACAGGGGAGGAGCCCACGGTGACAGCATACTGGAAAATGCTCTGGGATGACACCTACTTTTATGTGCTGGTTGCTGTGGAGGACAACGATCATTATCCTGCATGGGAATCCGGCGGAAGCTGGTATGAATATGATCAGGTAGAACTCTATTTTGATGTGAATGAAGTATTGAAGGACGGAGGCGGACCGAATACGGATCCGAAACCCAGCGGCCATTATCAGATTCAGCCTCCTTTTGAAGACGGTGCATCCGGCGTTGTGAAGGAATATGAACCGGGCGTGGATTACAGGGCAAACTGTACCTATTGCTATGAACTCAACGGCAATGATTATGTATTCGAATTTAAGATACCTTTCAGTTCATTCACAAATGTTGATTTTCAGACAATGACGGATGAATTGTTCAAAGCCCTGGAAAAGATTGGCTTCGATGTCACGATCATTGATCAGGACGAGGGCATTACCTCCGGGCGCCAGCGAGCCGTATGGTCCAATACCGGGGAAAATGCCGAGAACTATGTTAATATGGACGATGCAGGAACAATCAAACTCGTTGAAGATGGTGTCGGTATTTCAGAAAATAAAATACCGGTTTTCCCGGTCTATCCCAATCCGGCGGTTAATTATTTGACCATTGAAGCTGATTTTGACAGAGTCGTTATATACAATGGACTCGGTCAGCAAGTCAGATCCTTTGAAAGTTCAGAGAAGAGAATCAGCTTGCATGGACTACCGGATGGGTTCTATTTCATTCAGGCCTTTGAAAATGAGAGATTAACCGGAAAATCAAAATTCTTGAAGAAATAAAAGCTGCAGAAATAAGGAAGGTGTGAAATTCCCTGAAAAATAAATACTGATGAAGCGGGTATATAAAGAGAAGACTGAGAAATACAGGGTACTTGTCTGGGTTGGACTTTTCCTGATTTGCCTTGGCCCGGCTTTCGGGCAAAGGAATATGGAATACCTGACGCGGGGACTGGTTGCGGTGAAAACCACGGATCATGTGTTTGTAAGCTGGCGGATTTTTGCCACGGATCCGGATACTGTGGCGTTCAATATCTACAGGAATGATACCCTGGTGAACCAGGAACCCATATCCGGCGTTTCCAATTACCGGGATTCCAGCGGTACAACGGCCGGCGTTTATGCGCTGGAAACCCTGATGGGAACTGATCCGGTTGCCGTGTCCATTCCGGTCACAGTATGGAGCACCAACTATCTGACCATCCCGTTGCAGACACCGGCCGGATACACGCCCAACGATGCCAGTGTGGGGGACCTGGACGGGGACGGAGAGCTGGAGATCATCGTAAAGATGGAGGGAGCGACCCGGGATAATTCCCAGAGCGGGTATACAGACCCGGTTTACCTGCATGCCTATAAAATGAACGGTACCTTGCTGTGGAGTATCAACCTGGGCATCAATATCAGGGGAGGTGCACATTATACCCAGTTCATGGTGTATGACCTGGACAGTGACGGCAGGGCGGAAGTGGCCTGCAAGACTGCACCAGGTACCCGGGACGGAGCGGGTTCGTTCCTGGGTATGGGTCCGGCCGCTGACGACGATGATGCAGCAGACTACCGCAACAGCAGCGGTTATATCCTGGATGGTCCCGAATACCTCACCGTGTTTGACGGGCTGACAGGGAGCGAGTTGTCCACAGTCAATTACATTCCGCACCGGTCCGATCCCTATCCGCTGAGTACCTGGGGGGACACCTACGGGAACCGGGTGGACAGGTTCCTGGCATGCGTGGCATACTTTGACAGCATACCCAGCCTGGTGATGTGCCGGGGATATTATGACAGGACCGCCCTGACTGCATGGGATTTTAAGGATTTTCAGCTGGAGATGCGGTGGGCGTTCGATACCCAGGATGATCAGGCTGCACTCAGGCAATACGAAGGACAGGGTTCACACGGGATTGCTGTGGGAGATGTGGATCTGGACGGGAAGGACGAGATCATGTACGGGGCCATGGCATTCGATGATGACGGGTCTCCCCTGTACAATACCCGCTTTGGTCACGGTGATGCAAGTCACCTGAGCGACCTGATCCCGGACAGACCCGGCCAGGAGTTTTACATGCCCCACGAATCGGCGGGGAGCACCGTGGACGGGATGACCATCCCCGGGATCTCCGTGCGGGATGCCGCCACCGGGGAGATCATATGGAGCAAGGCCTCCACCGGAGATATCGGGCGCGGACTGACTGCAGATATTTCTGCGGCTCATGCCGGCAACGAATACTGGGCTTCATCAGGGCTGGGGGTATATAGCAGCCAGGGAAACCAGATCACCGGATCGATACCCTCCATTAATTTCGCCAGCTGGTGGGATGGTGACCTGTTAAGGGAACTGCTGGACGGGACCTCAATTACCAAATGGAATGCAGGGAATCTCCTGGTTGGTGTGGGATGTGCTTCCAACAACGGGACCAAATCAACTCCTGCATTAAGCGGGGATATTCTGGGAGACTGGAGGGAAGAGGTCATCTGGAGAACAAGTGACAACCAGGCACTGCGGGTGTATACCACCACCGTACCCACCGGACACGGACTCTATACGCTGCTTCAGGATCCCCAGTACAGGCTGGCCCTTGCCTGGCAGAATGTAGCCTATAACCAGCCGCCGCACCCGGGCTTTTTTCTCGGTCACGGTATGCCGGAACCTCCCGTTCCCGATATCCGGGTGCTGGA
>DSEO01000026.1 GCA_011056635.1 Bacteroides sp. | reverse complement strand
CCCTGGTAGCAATGGTTTTATTCAGTATGCAGAAGCGTATCCTGACTTCTTTTGATACATTGAACATTGTTCTATATGATTTCTTACTGGACATCCACCCGGAATGCTGTTTGATGACATAATCGCTGCCCGTTTCCCCCGTCCGGTACCTCCCCCGGCACAAAGATTAATGTGCCATGGGGTGGGTTGATCAGCGTCAATGATGCGTTTTTTTTCAGAAAGGCAGTGAAGTCAGGTTCACGTTGCCACCCGAGAGTATGATACCGATCTTTTTCTTCGCAAATTCTGTCTGGTTTCTGAAAAGGGCTGCCACGGCCACCGCACTGGACGGCTCAATGACGATCTTCATCCTTTCCCAGATAAATTTCATGGCATCGATGATCTCCGATTCTTCTACCCGGATGATCTTGCTGACAAATTGCAGAATAATGGGAAAAGTCTTGTCCCCCAGCTGCGTCCTGAGCCCGTCGGCAATGGTCTTGGGATTGATCGACGGCTGAATCTTCCCGGTTTTGAGCGAGAGATACGCATCATCGGCACCGAACGGCTCTGCCCCGATGGTCACGGTATAGTAGTCAATGTGGTTCACGGCAAGGGCTGTCCCCGCCAGCAATCCTCCTCCTCCCACCGGGGCAATGACCACATCCAGATTTCCGACTTCCCGGACGAATTCCCATACAGCCGTGGAATTCCCGAGGATCACATTCATATCGTTGTAAGGGTGGATAAAGGTGGCACCACTTTTTTTCCGTTCGGATGCCATCACTGTTTCCCTGCTTTTCAGCGTCCGGTCGCACTCGATGATCTTTGCCCCGTATCCCGAAACGGCTTCTTTTTTCACCGGGGAAGCATCGGACGGCATGACAATCGTGGCATGGGTATCCAGGCTCCTGGCGGCCAGAGCAAGCGCCGCTGCAAAATTCCCCGAAGAATGGGTAATGACGCCTCTGGCCCGTTCTTCATCAGACAGCTGCAGGATGGCATTGGTAGCACCGCGCATTTTAAATGCACCCATCCGCTGGAAGTTCTCACACTTAAAATAGACAGTGGCTGCTACGCGATGATCAATGGTAGAGGACGTAAGCACGGGGGTCCTGTGTACGTAGGGGCCGATCCTCTTTACTGCCGATTGAACATCCTTCAGGGTTGGTATCATACGGGCGGTTTTAACAGGGATGAAAATGATATACCATAAATGTAAGGCACTTTATGGAAAAAGCCAAGACTACAGGCTAAACCTGTATCGAATTGAGATCCCGAAATCCAGCAGATCCACTCCCGGGTTTCCGAACAGGTTCACCATGGGTTTCCAGTCGAACCCGAAATTCACGGGAATATCCCTCATCATGTATTCGATGCCTCCTGAAACGGACAATCCGGCAGATAATTTTTCATCCCACTGTCCGCTGAAGGCTCCCCCGCCTGAATAGACCAGCCATCGACGGCTTCTGAAGGGCTCCCAGTGAACCAGATACTGGAATGAAAGATTGAGTCCGCGACGATTGTAGCAGGCCTCAACCTGGAAGGCGGACATGCTGTACCTCAAAAAACCCTTGTAGGTGATCCCGCTGGAATAGCCCGCCCGGACACCTGCTGCATGTGTATAGGGTTGTCCCTTCAGAGACAACGGGATCGTGCACCACACGATTGCCAGGATCAGCATGCGCTTAATCATCGGGAGCCGTTTTGTTTCCCGTGTGCGTTCCTTTTACCTCAAACAGGGTTTCTGTATAGGATGGGATCCTCAATCCGGAGGGCAGGCGGGGATCCCTGATGATGGTCGTTTCGATGACCAGCCGCTGTCGAGATACACACTGCTTCAGCCACCCTGTTTCCGCGTCCATCTGAAAATCATAGGTCTGGCTGCCCGAAACCCTGGAACTGATTTCCCTCCGGCTGTCCTTTTCATGGAGATCCCCCGTGGAATTCAGCATACCCAGTCCCTGGATGGTGATCACCTTTTCCGTTGTTTTTGTCAGGTAGAACCGGTTAACCATCTGAACGGGCTTGGTGTTGAAGTAATAGATAAGGTCCCTTGTCCAGTTTTTGATGGGCTGAACCACAGGGTACACGGAAACGAAAAGATGAAAAAGGCTGTGAAAGGCATGGGTGCCGTATACCTCATCCATGGTATTCAGAACCAACCCGTGCTGATCTGCATCCGCATCCCTGCCGGCAGCAAAAGCCCGTATCACCGGGGAGATCTCATCAAAAGACTCCAACTCACCCGAGGGATGCATCACCAGGCGGAATTTCCGCTGCTCAAGCGAGTCCATCATTTGGGTGAGCATCCGGTCCCTGCCGCTTGCCGAATTAATGTCCATGTCCATGGATGGAGCCAGCATGGAGAGGAGCAGGTCCCTGTAGCCCGCAACCATAAAGATGGTTCCCCGCTGATTCACGGAATCCACATAAAAATCGATTTTCATTTGGCTGAACAGGGTGACCTCATCACTCCCGGCCGATTCGGAATGGGTGCGCTGATCCAGTTCAATCTCCAGTGTATAGGTTTGCCCGGGCAGGAGCCGGTAACGTAACTCCGCTTCCTGTGCGGTCAGGTGCGTGCACAGCCAGATAAACGAAAGAATCCAGGTATATGTATGTCTGATGTGCATAGGCCGTTCAAAAATAATAATTAATGACATAATATATTGTGTGATGCAGATAACAACCTGCTTTATGAACAATAAGTAGGGGTTGCCCATAAAATTATATCTTTGTCTGTCCAAAACAGTGTATGGCCGCACCTCCCAAAAAGTCATTCGGAACTGCCCCGGTATTCTTTACCGCCATTGCAACCATCCTGGGAGCCATTCTCTTTCTCAGGTTCGGGTTCGCGGTGGGAACACTGGGATTCTGGGGAGTGATCGTTGCCATTCTGGTGGGTAACCTGGTGACCATTCCCACCGCGTTTGCCATTTCAGAAATAGCCACGAACAAGCGGGTGGAAGGGGGCGGGGAGTACTTCATCATCTCCCGGTCTTTCGGTATGAACATCGGGGCTACCATCGGGATTGCGCTCTATCTGTCCCAGGCGATCAGTGTGGCCTTCTATATCATTGCATTCACAGAATCATTTGAGTTCTTTTTCAACTGGGTCTCCACCCGTTTTGATGTAACCCTTCCCCGCCAGTTGATCAGCGTACCGGCCATGATCGGGCTTTCGCTGCTGATCCTGAAGAAGGGAGCCGGTGTGGGCGTGAAGACATTGTATGTGGTGGTGACCATCCTGATGCTCTCGCTCATCCTCTTTTTCCTCGGTAGCACGGAATACAGTACATCGCACACTTTTTCACTGGTTTCGGCCGAGAAAGGCGATATGAGCCAGTTTTTTGTGGTCTTTGCCATCATTTTTCCCGCTTTCACCGGAATGACGGCGGGAGTGGGACTGTCGGGGGATTTGAAGACTCCCGGCAAAT
>DSEO01000027.1 GCA_011056635.1 Bacteroides sp. | reverse complement strand
TTTCAGCAGCATCTCCCTGGGCTCCAGCAATGCGAACAGCATGGCCTGCTGGGCGGCCCGGGTACCCACCACATAGGCACCGATGCGGTTGATGCTGGCGTCAAAGAAATCCAATCCCATGTGCACCCGGTCCAGTGCGTTGCTCCTGACAATTTCATGGGCGATCAGCATGGTTTCATCGTTCATGGTAACCACATGGTCACTGTCCCACCGGATGGGCCTGGAAACGTGAAGCAGTATTTCAGGAAGAAACAGCAGGGCGGAAGAGATCTTGTCCGCCACCTGTTCGGTGGGATGGTAATGTCCGCTGTCCAGGCAGATCAGGATCTGGTTGGCCACGGTATAGCCCAGATAGAACTCTGCATTTCCAACGGTCATGGCCTCCAGCCCGATCCCGAAGAGTTTGGCCTCCACGGCATCCTTCAGATGGTTTTTCGAATATTTCAATGAGAGGATTTCATCCAGCGACTCCTTCAGAATGGCCCGGTGCGTATACCGGTCCATGGGAATATCCTTGGATCCGTCCTGCACCCAGATATTATGGATCGTAGGGGTCCCCAGCTGCTTACCCATTTCCGCGCCGATCAGGCGGCACCTTTTGATGTGCTCGATCCAGAAATCCCGGATCCCCTTGTCCTTGTGCGCGATGGTCAGGTCATCCGCGGCCTTGGGGTGGGAAAAGGTGGTGCAATTGAAGTCCATTCCGATGCCCAGTTCCTTTGCCCAGTCGATCCAGCTCTGGAAATGTTTCACCTCGATCTGGTCGCGGTCCACCTTCTTACCTCCGAAATCTCCGTAAATCGCGTGCAGGTTCAGCCGCTGCTTTCCGGGGATCAGGTCCATGGATTTTTCGATGTCCATGCGGTGTTCCGCAATGTTCCTGGCTTTTCCCGGGTAATTACCCGTAGCCTGGATGCCGCCTCCCGACAGGATTGCGTCGGGGGTTTCAAAACCGCCCACATCATCGGCCTGCCAGCAATGCAGGGAAATGGGAAAATTGTCCAGCCGGTCCATGGCCGCATCCACATCGACTCCGAGCACAGCATATGCTTCTTTCGCGGCTTCGAACGATTTTTTGATCTTTTCTGATTGATTCATATCATGTTGATTTTAAATGCGCGTTTGTTATTCCATATAGAAAACCTCTTCGAGCGGGATGGAAACCGGTGAATTGTCCGGATTGGTTTCCATGATGTCGGCCATGAATTTCCACCATTTCTGAACGATCTCCTCCTTTCCGAGGTCCTGCGATCCCTGTTCCCCTGCCTGTTTCTGGAAGGCGAAAAGGGAATGGGTTTCCTCATCGAAGAAAATGGAATATTCCGATACTCCGCTATCTTTCAATAATTTGCGAAGCTCCGGCCACAATGCTGCGTGTCTTTTCTTATATTCCTCCACGAATCCGGGGTAGAGCTTCATTTTAAAACCAATGCGTTTATCCATGATTTCAGGTTAGGTTAATGATAAAGGTGGACAGGATCAGGATGATGATCCCAATGAACAGCACGATCAGCGTTTGTCTGGAGACCCCTTTCCATTCCTTCAGGACCAGTCCCCAGATATTGCTGAAGGCAATGTTCAGGGCCATCAGGATGCTCCATGAGTACGCCACCATGGATTCGGGGACCAGGCTTCTGCCCATTCCGTAAAAGTGGAATTGCAGGAACCACAGAAATCCGGCCAGGAATGTAAAGGCCACATTGTTCAGGAACACGGCTCCGGATACGGAGGTGTAGTCCTTGTAGGTACCGTTTTTGATATTCAGAAAGACACAGTAGACCAGGTTCGTCACAAATCCTCCCAGCAGGATGAAGATCAGGGTCGGATTGCTGACAAACAGTGAATTGGTACCGTGACTGGCGGCCACCTCATCAATGGGTTTTCCAACCACGTAACCATAGGCAAAAGCGGAGCTCATCACACCCGACAGGATGGCGATGAGGATCCCTTTTTTCAGGGCAAAGTCCTTTACGGCCTCTCTTCGCTGTTCCTCGCTCAGGTTCTTGTTCTTCAGGGCGCCCGCATAACCCACGATCACGATGCCCGCCAATGCGATGGCCACCCCGATGAGGGTCAGGATCCCGGCACGGGACTGGAACAGGTTTTCACCGGCCACGAAGGCGGGGATCAGGGTTCCCAGCGCTGCGGTAAGACCCAGTACAAGGCTCTGTCCCAGTGCGATCCCCATATACCGGATGCTCAGCCCAAAGGTGAGTCCGCCGACCCCCCAGAGCGCACCGAAGAGCATGGTAAGCCACTTGGCGGAGGAAGGAGATTCCCGGATGATATCCATCAGGCTGCCCGGGGGCGCTGTGATCCATGCAGCGATCCACGGTGCAAGCAGCCATGCGGCCACCCCCTGTACGATCCAGTAGGATTCCCAGGACCACTCTTTCACCCGTTTGAAGGGTACATAGAAGCTGGCTGCTCCCAGACTTCCGATGGCAATAAGCAGAATTCCGATCATCGTGAATAAATCATGTTTGATCAAAAATAGGGGATTTCTGCCCCGTGATCAATGACCAAACTGGGTATTTATTTGCACAATTTGATCCTGGAAACTAAATTGCCATTGAGAAACAGGGTGGAGGAATTCTTTAAATATGTGAATCCGGGACAGGAGGACAGGGACTGGGGCCTTTGTCTCAATTGTGCCGGGAAAGCGGTGATAAAACCCGGGGTGACCTATCCGCCGGCCAGTCATCCTTCCGGGTATTACTTCACCTTTGAGAAGGGCCGCGTACTGGATGAATACCAGGTGAATTACATCACGGAAGGGGAAGGCCTCTACGAGAACCGGCAGGGCAGATTCCGGATCAGTCCCGGTTCGCTGCTGATCACCAGGCCCGGGGAATGGCACCGGTACAGGCCGAAAAAAAGTACCGGATGGGTCGAGCATTACGTGGGATTCACAGGGAATATGGCCCACCAGGTTTTTGCCAGGCCCTGGTTTACCGGGTACAATGCGGTGGTGCATATCGGTCCACGCGAGGAGATCATCGATACCTATTATAAGATCTTCAATTATGTGCTGGAAGAAAGACCCGGTTACCAACAGGTGGCGGCGGGGATGGTGATGAAGTTGCTTGGGTTCATTGTTTCCATTGACCGGCAGAAGAATTTCACCGGGAAGCGGGTGGAAAAGATCATCCAGGATGCCTGTTTTTCCATCCGGGAGAATGTGGAATCGCAGATTGATTTTCAATCATTCGCCGCAAAGAATCACATCGGGTATTCCTATTTCAGGAAGATGTTCAAAAAGTATACGGGAGTGCCCCCGGTCCAGTATCACCTGGATTTGAAGATCCTCAGGGCAAAAGAAATGCTGCTCCACACCGATAAAAGCATCAAGGAGATCAGCTACGAAATGGGATTTCACTCCATTTACTATTTCAGCCGCATCGTGAAGAATAAGCTGGG
>DSEO01000344.1 GCA_011056635.1 Bacteroides sp. | reverse complement strand
GGTCCTGACAAACCGGCACTGGAACAGATCCAGATCCTGAAGACCTATGGGGTCAGCCCCTCTTCATTCATCTGGGTGCACGCACAGCGTGGCACACTGGAAGGAAATATCACGGCAGCCGGCGAAGGGGCCTGGGTCTCACTGGATAACATTAACGGTGAAAATAATGCGGAACCCGGGGAACGGTTCAGCATTGCGTGGTATGCCGACCGGATCCTTTCCATGAAAGAAGAAGGATTACTGGGAAAGGTACTGGTATCACACGATGCCGGCTGGTACACCCCGGGAGAAGAAAACGGAGGAGAATTCAGGGGATTTACGGACGTATTCAACCTGCTTGTGCCGGCCCTGAAAGAAAGAGGATTCACGGAAAAAGAGATTGAGCTGCTGTTGAGCCAGAACCCGATGAATGCTTTCAGCATCAGAGACGTGATTTAACATGATTTACCCGGAAGTAATCCAATTAAATAACTACCGACCATGACCAATGACTATCTTTGTCCGATCTGCAAAAGCCACGTGAACATCGGTAATGCGGTTGTCATTTCTGCCAAATCGCCGGAGAATGAAAAAGGGCTGATTTTTCTGGATGCAGAACTGGGGAATTATAACAAGACAACCCATCCCGAATTCAAGCTGCAACAGGGGGTTAAGTATACATTCTACTGCCCTGTCTGTCACGCCAAACTGAACACCCAGGAAAACCCAAACCTGGTTAAACTGCTTATGATCGATGAATCCGGGAAAGAATCTGAAATTATTTTTTCAAACATTATCGGGGAACAATGCACTTTTAAGATCAAAGACAAAAAAGCAGAAGCTTTCGGTCCGGATGCCGATAAATACAGAAAATATGTGGATCTTCCCACGGAGTACCGAAAATACCTGTAGGCTTTTTTTTCATTTTTAGTAACAGTGAGTTTACTCAGGGACCGATATGCAGATCTGAAATCATCTGCCAAAAACAACCTGGTATTTACAGATAAGGCAAAAAAAAGCGCAAGTCTCTTTACATCCATGGTATTGAGCCTGGTGGTCGGCATCGTCATCAGCATCATCAATACACGGTACCTCGGCAAGGAACAGTACGGAGATTTTAAATTCCTGATCAACCTCTTTTCGCTTGCGGTCACGTTTCTGACCTTTGGTTTTTTTTATACCGGGGGACTGCTGCTGGCCAGGACTGACAGGGACAGGGAAAAGAGGGAACTCACCGGGGATATTCTGAAAATTGCCTTGATGAGCAGCCTGCTGCTGATCCTGATCAGCCTGGTGTTCTCGTTTCTGGAACACAGGTTGTTCGGCAACCAGCTGGGCCCCCTGATCCGATACAGCCTTCCCCTGCTGTTCATCTATCCCTTCCAGCTGTGCTTCGAGCAAATGCTGCAGGGAGGCAACCGGATTTACAGTCTTTCAGTGCTGCGCATCGGCCCGAAACTGATTTACATCGTCCTGGCCCTGCTACTGCAGTATTTCTCCAAATTCAACCTCACAAGCGCACTGATCGCTCACCTGGGTGCGTTTGCCGTTATTGTCGTTACCCTGATCATCTATACCAGGCCGGCAATCGGCTTCAGGATACATCATCTTCCCAGGATCCTGAAAGAGAACCGCAACTACGGGTTCCCCATTTATCTGGGAGCCATTACCGGTGTGGCCAGCAGTTACCTGGCCGGGATCACCATCAGTTACTACATCGATAATACCAATGTGGGATTTTACTCGCTGGCCATTACCGCGGCCCTTCCCCTGACCATGTTGCCTGCGTCTTTCGGGATCACCTTTTTCAAGGCGTTTGTTTCCTATGTCAAAATACCCCGTAAAGTGTTCCTCGTAACCGCGGGAACGGGTCTTGCCACACTGCTCCTGTTCATGGTATTTATTGATGAGATCGTTATCTTTCTGTACACGGATGACTTCAGACCGGTGATCAGCCTCTCCTATTTTATTGCCATCGGTTCCCTGTTCCATGGTTTCGGTGATTTTCTGAACCGGTTTATCAGTGCGAAAGGGCTGGGTAAATTGATCAGAAATTCTAATTTTATCCTCGGAGCGGTCAACACAGCCGGATATATCATTCTTCCCAGGTACTTCGGGGTGGAGGGAGCTGCCTACACCAGGTTGATTGCGGGAATTGTCTATTTTTTGCTGATGCTCGGTTTTTATCTGCGTTATCAGAAGCATCGGCAGAGAATGATGAACACGTTACAGCATGACTGATACAGCATGTCCGCTATGCATGTCCCGGGACACCCGGAAAATTTTCAACCTTCACGCGAAAAAAGCGGGAGAGCTGCTTATGCCTGCTCATCCGGACCGGGTTGAAAAGGTCGCCGGCCTCATTGCATCGCTATGGCAGTCCGAGAGGTGTGAATTTCATCAGTGCCGGAATTGTGGCTACGGATTTGCCATTCCCCACAAAGCCGGCAATGAGCAGATCTATTCCACACTTTACTACGAGGCCTTCAGCATCCCCCCGCATCACATCTACAGCACCGAGTTCTCTGCCCCGGGTGCTGCGGAGATCCGGAGCAAGGGGTACCATTGCTACAGCAACTCCATTCCGGATCTCACCCGGGAAAGTATTCCCCGGTTCGATGTGATCTGCATGTTCCAGGTGCTGGAACACATGGCGGACCTGCATACAGTCTTTCAGTCCCTGAACCGCCTGGGTAAACCTTCCTCGCACCTGATCATCGCCGTTCCGAACGGACCCCTGAGATCCTTGTACGATAAATTGGGCGTACACCTGGATGTGCCCTCGGTACACGTGGGCCGGTTCAGGAAAAAAACTTTTGAGTTCCTGGGAGAACGGCATGGCTGGGAACTCATCAGCCATTCCCCTGAACCGCAGCGTTATTTGTTCAAAGTGAAAAAGTTTCTCTCCGACCGCTATGTGCGGGTGACGCTGACAGGGAAAACCGACCGGTCGAATTCAAGGTTTGTGAAATACTTTTTCAGGTACAGTTGCCTGCTCATTCTGGTCATTCGTTTTTTGCCGGTAATCTTCTTGTTGATTTCTCCCCGAACGGGGACTTCCATACTGGTTCATTACCGGAAAAAACATGTGAGGGAATGAAAATCCTGATCATCACCAGCTACCCTTTCCCTTACGGGATGGCCCAGACCAACCGGTTGATCGCCATGGCCCGGGGATTAACCCATGCGGGTGCGGATGTGGAGGTGGTTGTTTCCAAAGCCACCGAATGGGACACGGTGAGAAATCAAATGGCACGGGGCGACTATCAGGGAGTGAAGTTCACCTATACAACCGGCACCACGGTGCGCCCGCCGCACCCTGTTAAAAGAGCGATCCTTTACTACAGGGGGCTGGCGGGAGTGTTCGGCCACATTGTGCGTTCGCACGGCACACAGAAAGTGGATGCAGTCTTCATGGGGGTTTACAGCAATACCGTTACTTTCCTGGTCTGGCTGCTT
>DSEO01000233.1 GCA_011056635.1 Bacteroides sp. | reverse complement strand
CTTGCATCCCTTCCATTACCTGCAGTAATTTTTTTATATTCCCGGCTGAGACTTCCATCTCTGGAAAAACAGGATTGCCGATCCTTGAATACCTGGCAGAGTATACACCCGGAGCACCATTCAGTCCATATACCTCCAGGCCCGTATCGTCGGCAAAACAATTCATCCTGCAACGCTCATATACATAGCGGGCTTTCTGCGAAGCATTTCCCTCAAGGGTATCCCGGTCCTCCGGCAGTGAATCGCTGATGCCCACATCCTGCAGGCCGGACAATTGGAAGGAACCCCCGAGCAGGGCCCCGATCTCCTGCAGCTTATGCGGATTGTTGGTGGCAAAGACAAGTTTCATACAAATGCTTCCATGAAAAAAGGCCATCCTTGGGGGACAGCCTTCGAAATTATGAAAAAATATGCTTTACGCACCACCCGTGGCACGGAATCCTCCTGCAATCCTGGCGGGCCGGGGATTCATGCACATAACCGGCAGATTCTCAGGATTGGCGAGGAGATACTGTTCGGGTGCCCCGAGCATGTAATCGATCCAGCGGATATCGCGGGTGGCCATCACCAGGATCAGATCGGCTTTGTGTTCTTTGGCAAAACTGATGATCTCCTTCTTGAAGCTCTCTTTCCCCGTGGTGGTCATGATCTCGTAATTCACATCATGGCCCTTCAGAAAGGATTCAATATACTTGATGTTGGAAAGGATCTTCCTTCTGAAGCCCTTGTCTTTTGCCTTGGATTTCAGGATGATGAATTTGGATCCGAAATTCCTGGCCAGGTAGTAGATCCAGTTGGCCTTTTCCTTGTTCTCCTGTCTGAAATCGATGGGCAGCAAAATGGTGTCAAAGCCTTCCCTGAAAGGTTTGTCCTGTACGATGAGAAACGGGATCCTCGAGGAAACGACTACTTTCAGGGCTTTGCTGCCAAAAAGTTTCTGGGCGCCTACCCTTCCGTGTGTTCCCATGATGATCATTTCCGCCTTCATGTCGGATGCTGTCTCCCCGATCGCATGGAAAATACTTCCTGTCACAATTTCGAAATGCGGTGACTTGCCATATTCTTTCCGCATCTTCACAGCAGATTCGCCTATCTGCTTCTTTTTGGCTTCAATGTCTTTCTTGTCGGCAACCACATGCAGAAGAAGGATCTCCCTGTTCAGGACCTTTGAAATATTTACAGCATGCTGAAAAGCGTTCTCAGCTACCTGTGAAAAATCCCACGGTACGATAATTGGCCTTTCTAACTTTTCCATAAATATCCTATCGTTTAGTTAGCAATGACGGGTTAATATATTTTTATATTTGTGGTAATGCGTGGCACCATGTGATTACTACGATCCACAAGTTATGAATTTATTTCTCAAGTCATACAGGATATACTTGATTTTTTTTCTGATCATAACTTGTGAATCCGGCTTCAACCGGGGCTTCACGAAGGGAAAGCAGGTCTATCTGACTCCCTGGATCCAGGAAATAAAACTACCCTCCCGGTACACGGATATCCCCAACAGATCCTTCTTCCTGGATGACCTGGGGCATATCTTCCTCGGAAAAGACAACGGACTGACCATCATTTACGGGCAAAACTCCGTCCATTTGCATATGGAGGGGCCTGTTTATGTGGCAGGTGCAAATTCTGACACCCTGTTCTTTGCATGTACAAATGATCTGGGATACATTGCCCGTAACGATGACAGGAGAACGCTTAACAACGGCACCGGGTTTGAGATCATCTCTCTGAAACATCGCCTTCCGGCGGATCTTCGCAACTTCATTCCGCAGCAACTGGTCCGGTTTGAAAATATTTTTTTTATCCTAACCGACCACGGTGTCTACTACCTGGGTCAGCATACACAGGGGTACTTTCCCAATCCCGGATCCGGATTCAGGCTGCACAGGACAGGCGAAGAGTTGTACCTGGTGGATGCGGAAACCCAGGGGAGCCTGCGGTGGAGCGGTGAAGATTTCGGGGAAGTATTCAGCCTGGACCGCACCGGTACTTTTCCTTGGTGGTTTCCGGGCAGCGTGGAAACCGGACTTCCGGCTTTGAATGCACAGGGGATCACCTTTGCAGACTACATCAATGAACGCTTTCTGCTGGTGTCCGTGAGGAACCAGGGCATCGGGATCTATGATCTCCAGGGCAGGAACTTCACCCATTTCGGGAACAAAGGCGGTCTCCCGGAGCAGGACATTCAGCAGATCTGCTTCAAAGGGGGAAGCGAGATCTGGATCCTCGCCCCCCGTTCCCTGCATAAAATCAACTATCCTTCCTCGTTTGACATGTTGGAAATAAACACGGAGGAAACCGGCAGCATCCAGGTAACAGCGATTACAGGGGAAGGATTCATGATGGGCACCAGCCGCGGGCTTTATTTGGCGGAACAGGATCCCGGGAACAAAAATCTTTGGAATGTGCACAGCCTGACCCCGGATGCCAGGGAATCCATTCACTTACTCGCCTCAGGCGGCAACCGTCAGTTCGCTGCCGGTTCGAGAAATCTGTATTGCATCAAAGACGGCTCCGCGGAATTGCTGGAACAGGGAAGCTACACCGGTCTCTGGCCGGTGGATGACCATACCCTGGTCGCTGCCAGTGAAAAAGGGATCCGAGTGTTCCGGTTCCGGGATGATGGATGGCATATCAGTCAGGTTCATCCTTTACTGCCCTCTTCCCACTCCTTCGCACAGCATGATGATGCGGTGTTCTTTCTTTGCTCCGGCAAGGTTTACATGCTGGCGGATGACCTGAACAGCGCCATTTGCCTCCCGCTGCCAGAGGAAGAGGTTCCCTGCAGGCTGGACGTGATCGGGCAGAAGCTCTACCTGACGGGAGTCAACCAGACGTACATCTATGACAGGAACCGGGAAGCTATTTTGGCCCCCCCGGGAGATCCGTTCGCGAAGATCCTTTCCTCATCCGACAGGGTCGTTTCTGCCGGCGAAGGACAATACTGGATTGTCAGGAATGAAAGCAGGTACCGTTCCAGGGTGATCCATATCCGGAACCCGGAGGACTACCCGGAGGAACAGATCATCTTCCCGGTCCTCCAGCATCTGGGTGAGATCATTTCCCTTGATATGAAGGACAGCGTGGTCTATCTGGCAGGGAAGGACAGGGTGGCACTTTTTGATCTCTCTGCAGTGGATGATCACCAGGGAGAAGTTACCGTCCGCATTGACCGGATCAGGAGTGAAGATACCGGAACGCTGGACCTGGAGTTTGCGTCGGCTTCCGAATTCAGTTCCGGCCAGGCGCCGATGGTGCTTTCATATAAAAGCAATGATATTGAATTCCATCTGGCGGGGCTGGATTACCAGAGTGTTCCCGAACCGCTTTTCAGGTACAGGCTCCATCCAAGCCAGGAGGACTGGAGCGACTGGTCCAGCCGGAGGGAGATTTTTCTGAATGATCTGCACCACGGACAATACAGTTTCATGG
>DSEO01000022.1 GCA_011056635.1 Bacteroides sp. | reverse complement strand
GTGTATGAAACCAGCCCTCACCCAGCTGCTGCCTCCTGCACGGTTCATCAAGCTCCACAAGAATATAGGGAGCATCCGTATCAAAGTCCGCCGGCGGATCATTGAAAGCCAGGTGCCCGTTCTCCCCGATCCCCACCATGGCCAGATCGATCCGGAAACCAGAGATGATCCCGTTCAGTCTCCCGCACTCTTCCCGGGGCTCCAGCCGGCCACCGTCGATCAGGTGGTACGCCCGCAGTGCGGGGACCTTCCGTATAAACCTATCCATCAAATACTTTCTGAAACTGGCAGGATGTTCTTCGGTGATCCCCACATATTCATCCAGGTGAAACATGGTGACCCGGGACCAATCCACACCCGGGTGGTTCACCAGGTGATGCAGCACCTCAAACTGGCTTGCACCCGTGGCCAGTACAATACTGGCGTAACCCTGCTCATGGATGGCCCGGGTGATCATCCTTGCAGCCTCCTTTGCAGCCGATTCGCCCAGCTCTCCTCTGTTCAATGAAATTTCTATCCTCATTCTATGGAACCAATTTGCGAATTTAAAGGTAAGAATGAACGGGGAACTTTTCCAGTCTGTTGCGGAATTTATTAAATTACGCAGATTCCATACGAACCCTGCAATCAAATTGGACCATGCGCGCGACCACCGGTACAAAGCTCAATCAGATCAGCCTCTGGGTACTCTCCATCCTGAGAATGGCCATTGGCTGGCATTTCCTGTATGAAGGAATCGTCAAGCTTGTGGATCCCGGCTGGACATCAGCCAGTTATCTGGTCGGTTCCAGGTGGCTTTTCTCGGGTGCCTTCCACTGGATCGCCACCCATTCCGGCATACTGGAAGTGGTGGATTTTTTGAATGTATGGGGACTCATACTCATCGGGTTGGGACTGATGCTGGGTTTGCTGGCCCGCTATGCCGCCATGGCCGGTATATTTCTGCTGACCCTTTATTACGTTGCCGGTCCCCCCTTCATCTCCTCCACGGGGGCCTACCTGGAAGGGCACTATATCTGGATCGATAAGAACCTGATCGAACTGATCGCCCTGGTGGTGCTGCTGGTCATACCGACCAGTCATTTCATCGGTCTGGACGGACTTCTGAAAGCCATCAGGCTCAGGGCCCGCAAACCGGTACCTGATGACCGGCCCGCTCCTGAAGCGGTCCGCTCGTCCGAATCAGACCCGGGTGCTGTGCCTGGACGCCGAAAGGCACTCCGGCAACTGGTCACGCTCCCGGTGCTGGGAGCCTTTACCTACGCGGCCATCCGGAAGAACAGGTGGGAAAGTTATGAGGAAAAGTTCCTGACTGACAACACAGATGCCACCTCAGGAGCCACCCTGATGAACTTCAGTTTCTCCTCTTTGAAGGACCTGAAAGGGACCGTACCCAGGGGTAAGATCGGCGACCTGGAGATCAGCAGGCTGATCGCAGGCGGGAATCTGATCGGCGGATGGGCACATTCCAGGGACCTGATCTACGTGTCCAAACTTGTAAAAGCCTACCACCATGATCAGAAAGTGTTTGAAACCCTGAAAATTGCCGAGGCCTGCGGAGTGAATGCGCTGCTGACCAATCCCCAGCTGAACCGGGTGATCAACAGGTACTGGCGGACCCAGGGGGGGAACATCAAATTCATATCCGATTGCGGCTACCAGCAGGATCCGTACAAAGGGATCGAGCTTTCCATTCAGGGTGGCGCACATGCCTGCTACGTGCAGGGGGAGATCTCCGACCGTTTTGTCCCCGCAGGCAGGGTGGACGAGCTGGGTGAATGCGTGGAGATCATGAGAAGGCACGGTATCCCGGGCGGGATCGGAGCACATAAACTGGAAACCATCCAGGCCTGCGTAGAGGCAGGGATCAGGCCCGATTTCTGGGTGAAGACCATCCACCATGTGGATTACTGGTCAGCCAGACCCGAAGAAGAAATGGACAACATCTGGTGCAGGAACCCGCAGGAGACCATTGCATACATGGAAAAGCTTGAAGAACCCTGGATCGGTTTCAAGATCCTGGCTGCCGGTGCGATCCATCCGGAGGTTGGCTTCCCGTATGCATTCAAAGCGGGGGTCGATTTCATCTGTGTGGGCATGTACGATTTCCAGGTGGTGGAGGATGCCAACATGACCCTGGCAGCCCTGCAGGATCCCTCATTGCAAATGGACCGCCGGCGACCATGGAGGGCCTGATCATCCATGGGGTATCGCTGAAATAAATAATGAGTCCGGCTAATATATGAAACGATGAAAAACATCATCACAATCTTCGTCACGTTCCACCTCCTGCTTTTCTGTACCGATTGCCGGTCGCAGGATGAGATCCGGCTCCTCGTTCGGGGGGATGACATCGGATCCGCACATGCAGCCAACCTGGGATGCATTGAATCCTACCGGGACGGCATCATGCAGTCGGTGGAGATCATGGTCCCCTGTGCCTGGTTCCCGGAAGCAGTTTCCATGCTCCGGGAAAACCCGGGCCTGGATGTGGGTGTCCACATCACCCTGACCAGCGAATGGGACCGGGTCAAATGGAGACCCCTCACCCATGCTCCCAGCATCACCGATGAGGACGGGTATTTTTACCCGGTGATCTGGCCCGGCGGACAATTCCCGGAAGAGCAGGCACTGAGGAGCCAGCAGTGGAAACTGGAAGAGATCGAAGCGGAGATGCGTGCCCAGATCGAACTCGCCCGCAAATATATCCCCCGTATTTCCCACCTTTCATGCCACATGGGCTGCTCGGGATGGGACGAAGCCGTGGGTGAAGTATACCGGAGACTGGCCGTGGAATATGGCCTGGATATCCCTTCCGGCGAAACAAAACTGGAACGTTTTCCCCTGGCGGAAAAAGGGGAAACACTGGAGGAAAGGGTCGCCAATTTTATCGGGGGACTGAACAAGCTTGAGCCCGGTCACACCTACCTGTTCGTGGAACATCCGGCGGTGGCCTCTCCCGAAATGGAAGCGGTGGGGCATCCCGGATACGAAGATGTGAATGAGGACCGGGACCTGGTGAGAAGGATGTTTACCAGCGAAGCGGTGAAAAAGGTCATCGAGGAGCGCCGCATCAGGCTCATTTCCTACGCCGATCTGGTGCAATAAGTCGCTGACCGATCCCCCCGCAACATGTTCCGCTATTCACGTGCACCGATGAACCATTTAAATTGATCCCTAATAAAATGAAACCAACGATCCCGTTCCTGCTCCTGGTCACGCTGCTGCTGGCAGGTTGCAGGGTCAGCCAGCACGCGTATTTCATTACCTCCTATGGCGCAAAGGGTGACGGCAGCACCATCAGCACCACCTCCATCCAGCATGCCATCGACGCCTGCCATGAAGCGGGAGGTGGCAGGGTAATCGTACCGGCAGGAGAATTTGTAACGGGCACCATGGTCCTGAAATCCAATGTGGAACTCCATCTTCAGCAGGGAGCAAGGCTTGTGGGAAGCCTGGATACGGCCGACTACCGGGTGGACGGAC